>CAZRIP010000005.1:0-66465 GCA_964600165.1 uncultured Elusimicrobia bacterium
GGTCTCGGCGGCAAGACCGGGATCAATCTGCCCGAGGGCAAGAACCTCGCCGGCGCGTTCCACGATCCGGCCGCCGTCGTCTGCGACGCGGCGCTTCTTTCGCGCCTTCCGCCCGCCGAGCGCGCGGCGGGCTTGGCCGAGGCGCTCAAGATCGGCCTCGTCTTCGAGCCCGCGCTCTGGCGCGCGATCAGCGGGAACTGGCTTTCGCTCGCGGCCGGGCGCGCGCCGGAACTGCTCGAGAACGTCGTGCGGCGCACGGCGGTTTGGAAGCTCAAGGTCGTCGCGCGCGATCCTTTAGAAAAAGCCGGAGCGCGCGAGCTGCTCAATTTCGGGCACACGATCGGGCACGCGTTCGAGTCGGCGGCGGGGTACGGCCGGCTGCGCCACGGCGAGGCCGTCGTCTGGGGCCTTCGCGCCGCGGTCCGGCTGTCGACGGTCCTCGCGGGGCTTCCTTTAAAGGAAGCCGACGCCGTCGAGGGCTTCCTCGAGAAGATCTCCGTGCCGCTGCCGCGGCTGTCCGCCGACCGCGTGCTGGCGGCGGCGGCCAAGGACAAGAAGGCGCGCGCCGGCGTCCTGCGCTTCGTGCTGCTGCGCGCGTTGGGAAAGCCGGTCACGCGGCCCGTCGACGCGCGGCTCGTCCGCAAGGTCGTGGAGGACCTGCTATGAAGATCCTGGTGCTGCACGGTCCGAACTTGAACCTGCTCGGCGAGCGCGAGCCCGAGGTCTACGGGACGACGACGCTCGCCCAGCTCAACGCGCGGCTGCGCGCCCACGCGCGGCGGAAGAAGATCGCGCTTAAGATCTTCCAATCGAACTCGGAAGGGCGCCTGATCGACTTGATCCACGCCCACCGCAAGTGGGCCGACGGGTTGGTGTTCAACCCCTGCGCCTACACGCACTACTCCTACGCGCTGCGCGACGCCGTCGCCGGCGCGCAGCTCCCGACGATCGAGGTCCATCTCTCGAACATCAAAAAACGCGAGCCGTTCCGCAGGATCTCCGTGATCGCGCCGGTCTGCTTGAGGCAGATCTCCGGCAAGGGCGTCCGCGGCTACCTCGAGGCGATCGACCGTCTCAGCGCTTAGGTCACTCGGCGGGCGCCTGGGCCTTGAGGTCTCTCAATGGTCCGGGGCTTTTACGCCCGCGGGCTGGCGCGGCGAGAGGACGGACTGCGGCGTTGACAAAAGCGGACTCTCCGGGAATAATGGGGGGATGAAAGACTCCGCGGTGGCCGGGCGCGCCGGCGAGAAAATCGCGGCGCTGACCTCGAGCATCGGCTCGGTGTTCGTCAGCAAGCCCGAGGTCGTGCAGCTGACGGCGGCGACGCTCGTCGCGCGGGGCCATCTTCTCATCGAGGACGTCCCGGGCATCGGCAAGACCCTGCTCGGCGTGGCGCTCGCCCGCGCGATCGACGCCTCCTTTAGGCGCATCCAATTCACCAACGACCTGCTTCCATCCGACATCCTCGGGCTGTCGGTCTTCAACCAGCGCGAGACGCAGTTCGAGTTCAAGCCGGGGCCGATCTTCTCGCACGTGATCCTCGCCGACGAGATCAACCGCTCGACGCCGAAGACCCAGTCCGCGCTGCTCGAGGCCATGAACGACGGGCAGGTGACGATCGACGGCAAGACGCACGTCCTGCCCTCGCCCTTCTTGGTGATCGCGACGCAAAACCCGGTCGAGTATCACGGCACCTTCCCGCTGCCGGAGGCGCAGCTCGACCGTTTCCTCATGCGCGTGCAGATCGGCTATCCCTCGGCCGAGGACGCCAAGAAGATCTTGCGCGAGAAGGACCTCGCCGGCCAGGTCAAGGCGATGAAGCCGGCCTTGACCAAGGACGAGGTGCAAAGCCTGCAGGACTCAGCCGAGGAGGTCGGCGTGGAGGAAGACATCCTCGATTACATCGTGCGGATCGCCGAGGCCACGCGCGAGGACAAGCGCTTCAAGCTCGGGCTCTCGCCGCGCGGCGCCCTGGCGCTGTGCCGCGCGGCCAAGGCCTACGCGCTCGTCGCCGGGCGCGGCTATTGCGTGCCCGATGACGTCAAGGCGGTGCTGGTGCCCGTGGCCGCGCACCGCGTCGTTCTCGATAGTTCTTTATACGGCGTCGCGCGCATCGCTGAATCCGAGGAGGCCGTCTCCTCGGTGCTGCGCGGCGTGCGCGCGCCTTAAGCCGTGCGTCCGACCCGGCTCGGCGCGGGGGCGGCGGCGATGGCCTTCCTGACGCTTCTCGCGGCGGCCTCGACGGGCAACAACCTGCTCTATCTCCTCTACGGCGCGACGACGGCGGCGCTCTTGATCTCGGCCGTCGCGGGGCGCTGGAACTTGCGCGGGCTGCGCGTCTCCCTCGACGCCGCTCAGGCCTTTCGCGGGCGCGATTTTCCGCTGAGCGTGCGCGTCGAGAACCCGCGGCGCTTTTCCGCGCGCGGCGTGGTCGTCAGCTGGGGCGAGCGGCGCGCGCGGCTGGGCGCGCTGCCCGGCGGAGGACGCGCCGCGGGGCGGCTCTCGTGCGCGGCGCCGCATCGCGGCCGCAACCGCCTCGAAGGCCTCGCGCTCGAGAGCGTCTTCCCCTTCGGGTTGCTGCGGCACCGGGCGCCGATCCGAGACGCCGTCGTCGTCGCGCTGCCGCAGACGTCGCCGGCCCGCTCCGAGGCCGAGCTTTCGGCCGACGCCGAGCCGTCCGGCCGCCCCGGCGTGCGGCGCGGGCGCGGCGAGGAGCTTTTCGGCGTGCGCGCCTACGACCCCGGCGACGAGGCGCGGGTCATCAATTGGAAGCTCTCGGCGCGCGCGGGAAAGCTGCTCGTCAACGAGTACTGCGAGGCCGGACCCGCGCACGTGACGGTGCGCGCCGCGGGCGGGCGCGGAGCGGCGGCGGAGAAGGCGATCGAGGCCGCGGCTACGGCCTGCCGTTTCTACAGCGACGGCGGCGCGGCCGTCGAGCTCGTGACGCCGCAGGAGCGCATCGGCCCGGCGCGCGGGCTGCGCCATCTCGACCGCATGCTCCAGGCCCTCGCGCTGCTCGGGGAAGGGGCGAGCGAGAGGCCGGCGCCGGCCCCGGCCGAGCCGCCGGAGCCCGAGGCCGAGGACGGCGCGCTGCGCGCGCTGACTTTCGCGGGCCTCGTCTTTTCCTTCGCGGCGACCTTCTTGATCGACGAGATCAGCCCGCGGGTCTTGTGGACGCTCGCGCCCGTGCTGCCGCTCGGCTGGTGGGTGCAGCGGCGGGGCCGCTCGCCGCTGCCCGAGTGGCTGTGGCGGCTGATGTCCGTTTTCGCGCTGCTTTACCTCGTCACGTTCGACTGGCGCGTCTCGGGCGTGACCGTCGCCAACGCTCACCTGCTTCTCTATCTTCTGGCCAATCGCGCGCTGCATCCGCTTTCGCGCAAGGACTTGCCGCAGACGTTTTTGATCGAGTTCCTCGCGTTCTTCCTCGCGTCGGGCTTGACGATCAGCCTGTGGTATTTCGCGTTCTTCCTGGTCTACGTCGCCTTCGCCTCTTGGTGGCTGCTCGCGGCGGCGCGGCCCGGCGGCGCGGCGCGCGAAAAAGCGGGCGTCGTCGCAGTCCTCGCGGCGGCGGCGCTGCCTTTGACCGCGCTCGTTTTCGTCGCCACGCCGCGCGTCGAGGGCCTGCGCCGCATCAACCCCTTCCTCGCCGCGGGCATCGACAAGCTCTCGGTCGCGCCGTCCCAGTTCACCGGCTACACCGAGAACGTGACCCTGGGCTACTACGGCTTGCTCAAGAAATCGTCGGCGCGCGTCATGCAGCTGCGGCCCTTGGCCGCCGCGGACGCGCAGCGCCCAGCGAGCGTCTACGTCCGAGGCGCCGCTTATGACGTCTTCGCCGGCAACCGCTGGGGCCGCGCGCCGGGGGATTTCGCGTTCCGCATGCGGGGCCTGCGCTATCCGAGCCGGGGCGGCAGCGCCTGGGCCGTGCCGCGGGGCCGGGAGCTGTACTTGCCGGCGCGACTCTCGGGCCGAAGCGAGGCTTACGACGTCATGATCTATCCGATGGGCTTGAACGTCGTGTTCTCCGTCGGGACGCCCTGGAAGATCGAGACCGAGCAGCCCGTGTCGCTCGACCACAACGGCAGCCTGCGCTTCGCCCAGCCTTACGGCGCGCGCGGCGCGCGCTACAAGATCCACGGCACCGACGCGGGCGGCGGGCTCGCTCTCGACTTATCGCCGGCGCAGCGCGCGGCGGCGCTCAGCCCCTTGAGCGCCGATCCGCGCGTGGCGCGGCTCGCGGCCAAAGCGACCGCGGGCGCGCGCGCCGAGCTCGACAAGATCGCGGCCGTCGAGATCTTTCTGCGGCGCGACTATCGTTATTCTCTTTTCGGCGACGAGTCCGGCCGCACCTTGGAGGATTTTCTTTTCAAGACGCGCAGGGGCAACTGCGAGTTTTTCGCGACGGCGGGCGTCGCGCTCTTGCGGGCGTCCGGCGTCCCGTCGCGCCTGGCGACGGGCTTTCTCGCCTCCGATTGGAACGAGTACGGCCGCTTCTACGACGTCAGGCAGAGCGAGGCGCACGCCTGGGCCGAGGCGTTCGTGCCCGGTCGCGGCTGGGTGCTCGTCGATCCGACGCCGCCGCAGGGCGCGTTCTCGGCGGCCTTCGACGATCTCGGCCACAAGCTCTCGCGCTGGGCGGACGCGATGCAGGTGGAATGGTACCGCCACGTGATCGGCTACGACCAATACGTCCAAGGCAACACGTTCCGCCGGCTGAGCTTGGCGCTCTCGCCCAAGGCGCTCGCGCGCGGCCTGGGCTTTGGCGCGTGGGCGCTGGGCTTGGCCGCGCTCGGCGTCGTTTTGTGGGCCGCGGCGGGCGGCGCGGCCCGCCGGTCCAAGAAAAGAGCGCCGAGCCTTTGGGATCGCGCCGAGACGCTGCTCGCCAAGGCCGGTCTCGAGCGCTCGCCGTGGCTGACCGCGCGGGAGTTCTCGCGCTCGCTCGCGGCGCGCGGCGAGCCCGCGTTCACCGCGCTTCCGCTGCTCTCCGAGCTTCACTACGCCCAGGTCTACGCGCGGCGCGCGCTTTCGGCCGAAGAACGCGAGACGGCGGAAAGAATCCTCATGGAGCTCTCGCGCCGCCGATGAAAAGAAGACTCGAGTCGGGAGCCCTCGTCTTCTGCGCCGTCTTCGCGGCGGCGCTGCTCGTCTACGGGCCGCTCTTCTTCGCGGCGGTCTTCGGAGACGACCCGCGCCTGCCGCATGACGTCCTGCGGGGCGTTCTCTCGACGCGGTATTTCGCCTTGACCGGGGAGGCGACCTATCAGCCGCTGGTCACGCTCCTCAACCACCTCACTCGCGGAGAGCCCGTCTTCTCCCGTCTGATTAGTATCCTCCTCCACGCGGTGAACGCGCTGCTGCTGTGGGCGCTGGCGCGCCGCGCCGGCGTCGCTTCCAAAACCGCGCTCGCGGCGGCCGTGGCCTTCGCGGTCTTTCCGACGAACACGGAGACCCTGGCCTTCTCGAGCTACAAGGGCCACGTGCTCGCCTTCGGCGCGGCCGAGGCCGCGGTCTTGTGCTGGGCGGCGATGCTCGAGTCCGCGGTTCCCGCGCCGTGGCTCGCCGGCGCGGCGGCGGCGCTGCTCTTCGGGCTTTTATGCAAAGAGTCGGCGCTCGTCGCGCTGCCGCTGTGCGCGGCGTGGTCGGTTTGCTTCGCGCGCGCGAAGCCGCGGAGACGTCAGTGGACGGGCGCGGCCGTCCTGGCGCTCGTCGCGTGGGCCTACCTCGTCTGGCGCTTCGGCGTCCTCGAGCCGGCCGACTTCGTCCGGCGCCCGATGCCCGGGCCGCTCGCCGTTCTCGGCTGGTATTTCAAGACGCTGCTTCTTCCCTATCCGCTTTGCCGCGAGCGCGTGTGGACGAGCGACACCGTCTGGGACGTGCTCGGGGCCGCGTATTTCGCGCTGCTTTGGGCCGCGCGCCGCAAGCCGCGCGCGCTTTTCGCCTCGCTTTGGATCGGCGCCTGCTGTCTTCCTTTCCTGAGGCTCGTGCCGTTCGCCGGCGACAACGCCGTGGCCGACCGCTTCGTCTACGGCGCCTCGGCGGGCTTCGCGCTGCTGGCGTCGCTGGCGCTGTCGCAGGGCCGCGGGCCGCTCGTTTTATACGGCCTGATCGCGCTGTGGGCGGGGGAGGGCGCGCGGCGCGACGTGCTCTATACCTCGGCGCGCGCGTTCTGCGAGCAGACGGTCGCCTGCGCGCCGGATCATCCGCGCGCGCATGCGGCGCTCGCGCGGGAGATGATCGTCAGCGGAGAGTTCGAGCCGGGCAAGACCGAGGCGCTCAAGGCCCTCTCGTTGGACCCGAGGTCTCCCGGCGCTTACAATCTGCTGGGCGTATCCGAGTTCAATCTCGGCGACGCCGACGGAGCGCAGGACGCGCTCGACCACGCGCTCGTCTTCGATCCCGGCTCGGCCGAGGCGCGCAACAACATCGCCAACGTGCTGCTCGCGCGCGGGTTCGAGGACGAGGCGCTCGAAGACTACGAGATGGCCGCGCAGCTGCGGCCGGATTGGGACGCGCCGCGGCAGAAGGCGGAGGAATTACGCGCGAAGATCGCGTCGGAGCCGAAGACCAGGACGCCGAGGCGCCGCCGCAGGCCTCGTCATCGCTGAAGCGAACGTGTCTAGGATGGGGGGCGGACTTCGCGTGCCTGCAAGTAGAATGGCAAAGCTTCTAATCCCCTGTTACAATTCGTGGCATGAGCTCAATTCCTGAGGAAATCGAAAGGATCGGCAAACAGTTGGTGGCGTGTGTAGACTGTTGCCTTGGCATCTGCCAAAAGCAAGCAGAAGGAATTTTGCCTCGGGGTCTTTTTCTTGAACGACCAAACAGCCCCGGTCGAGGATGCGTCGCAGTGGGGCTGAACCCCGGAATTTCATCAATCGAAGAAAGGGATTATTTCCGCAAGAATGGAACCTCCTACGATATGGTCAAAGCCCACCGTGAATCTATTAATGGCATACCGTATTTTAAACGGACACGCCGCGTCATCGACCAACTGGGACTCAGTGGACCGATTCTTTGGTCCAACCTAGCAAAGTGTGAAAATTTAAAAGAGCGAAAACGGTTCACACCACCACTTCAGACACTGAGGCACTGTGCCAACAAGTTTCTGCTTCGGGAGTTGAAAATAGTTCCAAGAGATTGGGCCATTCTCGGGTTGGGCCGCGAAGCATTTCGCACACTTGCCTACATGCTCCCGGATCATGCCGTTCTGGGAATTCCGCATCCAACCGGAGCTAACCCAGAATACAGCAAGATGTTCGAGAATGATGCACTTCGCTCGGATTTGCGGAAGCGGGCGGAAAAAGCATGGGATAAATCAGAAGTAGCATGGTTGGGAACGGCCGGGAACGGTTGATGGTGGGAAAACTCCTGTTGTAGCGCGCCAGGAAATCGTCAATAGCTTTCCACGCAGTAAGATTTGCTCGCATCTGTCGCGCCACAGTAAATGAGATCTATCGCAAATTTTCCTTCCAAATAATAAAGATCTAGTAATGCCCTCTGGTCGTTTTGGCCCCGAAAAAGAACCGCGCCGCGTGGTCCAAGACAATCGGTAACTTTCAGATAAGGACTAGGCTTGTCGAACTCCTCGGTGACTGCATAAGTTGAAGATAAATACTGTTGAGCATCATCCAATGCGTTACGGAAGTCCTGACAGTTGTCCGTAAACTCCTGAAGGTGGACGTAAAGAAGCTTATCTTTCACGGCGTCATCGACTGTTCGGATGGGGAAAAACGCGCTGAGTTCAGAGGGATGAAATCGCCCATATGCGAGCTTTTTGGATATTGGCCAGGATAAAAAGCCCGTTTGCGACGTTGCGGGCTTATCGCCAAGTGCTTTTCCGGTTTCGTTGCGCGACATTCCCATGGTCAGGTGAAATGGGAATTCTAATTGGATTTTTTCTGTCGTAGAAGTGGTCTTGTCTTCATGGGAACTTTTCCCGCAGCTTCCGACGATAAGAATGAGCCCCAGAATGGAAGCTAAGAGTGTGAGAGGAAGAACAATAAGCATCCCAACACCCAGTTTAACGCCGTCAAGAACGGTGTTTCCGGGCCTGTTTGATTGTGCGGGTTCGTTGGTACCGTGGATGTCGCGCTTGCAGAACCGACAAACGATCGCTTCGCGCCTTATCGTTTCAGCGCAGAACGGACATTTCTTGTTGCCGGTCGGAGCGTCCACTTAAATTTGATCCCTATCCGGAACTAATTTTTAAGAAATAGTCCGATTACATCTTCTCTGGCGCGCTGACGCCTAAGAGGCCGAGGCCTTCGGCGATCACGTCGCGCACGCCGGCGCAGAGGAGCAGGCGCGCTCTCGATTGCTCCGGCTCGGCGGCGTCGACGACGCGGCACTTCTCGTAGAAGGGGTGATACAAGCCCGCCAGCTCAAGGAGATAATTCGCGAGCGGGTGCGGGGCCAGGTCGCGCTCGCAGATCTTCAAGACCTCGGGAAACCACGCGACTTTGACGAGCAGCGCGCGCTCTTCGGGCTTCTCGAGCAGGCGGGCGTTCGGTCCGGGCAATTGATCGCCTTCCGCCAAGATGCCCGCCTTCGCGGCCTCGCGGAAGATCGAGCAGATGCGCGCGTGGACGTATTGGCAGTAATAGACCGGATTCTCGCTCGACTGCTTCTTGGCTAGCTCGAGGTCGAAGTTCAAGTGGGAGTCCGGCGTGCGCATCGCGAAGAAGAAGCGGCAGGCGTCCTTGCCGACTTCGGAAACGACCTCGGATAACCGGACAAATTCCCCCGCGCGCTTGCTCATCTTGACCGCTTCCTGCCCGCGGTAGAGATGGATCAGCTGGTGGACGATGGCGTGGAAGTTCTCGGGCGGAAAGCCGAGCGCGGCGATCGCCGCCTTCATGCGCGGGACGTAGCCGTGATGGTCGGCGCCGAGGATGTCGATGAGCTCGGTATAACCACGGTCGAACTTGTCCTTGTGATAGGCGATGTCCGGAAGGAAATAGGTCGGCTTGCCGTCGGATTTGACGAGCACGCGGTCCTTGTCGTCCTCGGAGCCCTCGGCCGACGCCGTGCCGAGCCACACGGCCCCGTCCTTCTCGTAGACCATGCCGCGGCTCTTCAAGAAGTCGAGCGTCTTCTGCACGGCGCCGCTGGCGTGGAGCTCGGATTCGAGGTACCAGCGGTCGAAATGGGTGTCGAAGGAGCGCATGTCGGATTTGTGGGAAGCGAGCAGCGTCTCCATCGCGTACTTGCCCCACGCTTGAGCGTCCCACGCGGAAGCCTCGGCGGGAGCCTGCGCGGCGACTTCGAATAAATACTCGCCCTGGTAGCCCTTCTCGGGCACCTGGGCGTCGGGCTTGCCGCGGGCCTGGTCGTAGCGGGCTTTGACCGATTCGCCGAGCAGCACGACGCGCCCGCCGGCGTCGTTGACGTAATATTCCGTCGCCACCTTGCGGCCCAGGCGCCGCAAGATGCGCGCGAGCGAGTCGCCGAGCGTCGCGCCGCGCCCGGACGCCAGGTGAAGCGGGCCGGTCGGATTGGCCGAGACGAACTCGATCAAGATCGCGCGCTTCGGGCCGTGCGGATCGGCGCCGTAAGAGGAGCGGCTCAAAGTGAGCGCCTTGAGGTTCGCCGACAGGGCCGAGGCGCGCAGCTTCAGATTCACGAAGCCGGGGGGCGCGGCGTTGGCCTCGGCGATCTCGGGGATCTGCGCGAAGGACGCGGCGAGCGCCTTGGCGACCTCCATCGGGTTCTTCTTCGACGCCTTGGCGAGCGCGAGCGGCCAGGGGACGCTGACCTCCGCGCCCACGTGGGCGGGCGGCGAGGCGAGCGGGGCGAGGCTTTCCGGCGGCGCGACGCCGGCCTCCTTGGCCCAGGCGGCGGTCTTTTCGACGAGCGTCTTGCGCAGCGAGGCGAGGACCATGCTACGGCTGCGGAGGCTGCGCGCCCATGGTCACGAGCTGCTTGACCGTCCCGGGATCGTGGGCGATCGCGCAGGCCTCGTTGAGGTCGACGAGGTTTTGCTTGATGAGGAAAGCGAGGTACTGGTCCATCGAGATCATCCCGAACTTGCTGCCGGCCTCGATGGCGGAGTAAAGCAGATGGGTCTTGCCGTCGCGGATGATGCTGCCGATGGCGGACGTCATGCGCATGAACTCCCGCGCGCAGACGCGGCCTTTGCCGTCCTTGCGCGGCAGCAAGGTCTGGCAGATGACGGCCTGCAGCACGGTCGAGACCTGGATGCGCACTTGCTGCTGCTGGTGCGCGGGGAAGACGTCGATGATGCGGTCGATGGTCGACGGCGCGTCCTGGGTGTGCAGCGTGCCGAAGCAGAGGTGCCCGGTCTCCGCGGCGGTGATGGCGAGCTGGATCGTCTCCAGGTCGCGCATCTCGCCGATCAAGATCACGTCGGGGTCTTGGCGCAAGCTGTGCTTGAGGGCCTCGGCGAAGGACTTGGTCTGCTGGCCGACCTCTCTCTGCAGAATGATCGAGTTTTTGTCTTCATACACGAATTCGATCGGGTCCTCGACGGTCAGGACGTGCTTCTGGTACTTCTGGTTGATGAGCTCGATGAGGCAGGCGAGCGTCGTCGACTTGCCGGAGCCCGTCGGGCCGGTCACGAGCACGAGCCCGCGCGGCAGATCGACCAAGTTGCGCATCGCCGGCATCAGGCCCAGCTCGTCCGGCGTCGGGATCCGCGACGAGATCGTGCGCAGCACGGCGGCCACGCCGAGCTTCTGCATGAACACGTTCACGCGAAAGCGCGAGACGCCGGAGAGCGCGATCGAGCAATCGAGCTCCCAGCGGTCCTCGAAGCGGGCGCGCTGGTCCTCGGTGAGGATCGAGTAGATGAGGTTCTTGCACTCATCGGCGGCGAGCTTCGTCGTGCCGGGGATCGGCTGGATGGCGCCGTTCAAGCGCACCATCGGCGGCTTGCCGATGACCAGATGAAGGTCCGACGCGCCCATTTGGGCGGTCGACTTCAGGATTTCAACGAGATCGGGCATGAGTCTTCCGCTCCCAGGCCACCTTGGGCGAGTCGAAGTAGAGCTTGTCCAGCGCGTAGAAATCGCGGGTCTCGCGCGTCATCACGTGCACGAGCAGCCCGCCGAAGTCGAGCACGCGCCACTGATCGCTGCGCGGCCGCGCGCGATGCAGGCAGGCGACGTTGAAGTCCGCCGCGGCGCGCTCGACCTCGTGCTCCAAGGTCTCCAGGTGCGGGCGCGAGTTGGCGGTGACGATCAGCAGATAATCGGTGATCGGGCTCGTCTTGCTCACGTGGAGCAAGGCGATGTCCTCTCCCTTCTTGTCGTCGGCGGCTCGCGCCGCCGCGACCGCGACGCCCTTAAATGCCCGTGCCATATTTCAGGGTGGACTTCGAGAGCCGGTCGCGCAAGCTGTCCTCGGTCCTGAAGTTGATGTTTTCCAGCGCCGAGGTCAGCAGGCGCGCGACGGTCGTCAGCGTGCGGCCGGTCTCGTTGCGCTCCTCTTCGCCGAGCGGCGTCGCGGAATGAAAGATCAGGTAGCCGTGCGGGCGCTTGGGTCCAGGCAGCGACACGTAATAAGCCGCGTCGTCGAGCCAGAGGTTGCGCGTCTCCGTGGCGGGGGGTAGCTTGCCCTTCATGGAAGAAAAATCGAAGTCCCCGCGCCCGGCCACGAAGTCCATCTCGTCGTTGAACAGGTTGTAGAGGTGGGCCTGCGCCGACCAGGAGCCGACCAAATGGGGGACGATGCGCTCGAGCACGCTCAGGAGCAGCTCCTTGCCCGAGCCGTGGGCCTCGAGCAGGAGGCTCGAGAGATCGAAGAGGAGCGTGAGCTCGTTGGAGGTCCGGCGCAGGCGGCCGGACTGCACTTGCACGAGGTGCGCGAAGAAGCTCATCGCGAGCTCGGGGTTCGACTTGAGCCAGCGGTTGAGATCGTCGCGGCCGAGCTCGAAGAGGCTCGCCTCGCCGGAGGCGGACGCGCGCGCCGAGCGCGGCTGCGGCTCGATGACCGCCATCTCGCCGAACGAGTCGCCGGCCCCGAGGATCGCCAGGTCCTTCGAGACGTTCTTGGCCATCTTCTTCGAGATCCTGACGTGGCCGGACGCGATGAAATAGAGGCTGTCGCCGGTCGTGCCTTCCTCGAAGACGATCTCGCCGTCCTTCAGGGACTTGGCCTTGAGGAAGTCGCCGAGCGTCGCCAGCCGGTCCTCGGGAATCTGGCCCAGCAATCGCAGCGACTTGAGCAGCTGAATCTTGTCTTTGTCGGCCATGCTACATCGCCTGCGCGGCGACGCCTCCCTTGATGCCCGCGAGCTGCTTGAACGCCTCGACGTTGTGCGCGCGCACCATGGCTTCCTCGGGGGCGACCATGCCCTGCTTGACGAGATCGGCCAGCGCCTTGTCCATCGGGATCATGCCGAACTTGGCGCCGGTGTCGATCGCGCCGTAGAGCATGTGCGTCTTGCCCTCGCGGATCAGGTTCGAGACGGCGGGAGTCGTGACCATGACCTCGCGCGCGGCCACGCGGCCCTCGCCGTCCTTGCGCGGCACGAGGATCTGGGAAACGACGCCCTGGAGCGTGACGGCCAGCTGCACGCGGACCTGGGACTGCTGGTGCGGCGGGAACACGTCGATGATGCGGTCGATGGTCGAAGGGCAGTCCTGGGTGTGCAGGGTGCCGAAACAGAGGTGGCCCGTCTCGGCGGCGGTGATCGCGAGCTGGATCGTCTCCAGGTCGCGCATCTCGCCGACCAAGATGACGTCGGGGTCCTGGCGCAGCGCGGATTTGAGCGCGGCGTTGAAGCTCTTCGTGTTCTGGCCGACCTCGCGCTGCCGGAAGATCGACTTCTTGCTGTCGTAGACGAACTCGATCGGGTCCTCGACGGTGAGGATGTGCCCCGTCATCTTCTGGTTGATCATCTCCATGACGGCTGCGAGCGTGGTCGACTTGCCCGAGCCCGTCGGCCCGGTCACGAGCACCAGGCCGCGCGGAAGGTCCGAGAACTTGACGACGGCGTCGGGCAGGCGCAGCTGCTCGGGGGTGGGAATCTTCGAGTTGATCACGCGCATGACGCACTCGACCCCGTTTTTCTGGAGCAGGACGTTGACGCGGAAGCGCGAGAGGCCTTGGACCGAGAACGAGCAGTCGAGCTCCCAGTTCTCCTCGAACTTGGCGCGCTGCTCCTCGTAGAGGATCGAATAGACGAGCCGCTTGCTCTCGTCGGCGTTGATGCGCGGGAATCCCGGGATCTCGGCGATCTCGCCGTTCAAGCGCATCATCGGCGGCTTGCCGATGACGAGGTGGATGTCGCTTGCGCCCGTCTGGACGGCGGTCTTCAAGACTTCGACGAGTTCCATGCGTGCGTGTCTCCTAGAAGCAGTCGTCCGCGAGAATGACCGTCACGTCGACCAGCCGCTTCTCGTCCGGCCGGCTGACCTCTTCGGCGTCCCGGCAGCCGAGCATACGCTTGACCGTCGAGGCGTTCTCGAAGGCGCCGGAGCGGTCGTAGATCACCGTCTTGTCCTGCCGGCTCGGCGCGTTCGACGACGCCATGACGTCGGCGCCGCCTGATCTTAGAATTTTTGTGGCCTCGAGCGCGATACCGTGGCGCCCCGTCGCGTTGAGGACCTCGACCGTGAGGCGCTCGGGCTTGGCCGGGGGCGCCTCCGTGGCGAGGCGGCCGAGGAACGCCCGCCGCGCGCCGTCGTCCTCAGGCAGCCAGGCGGGACGCAGCCCCGCGCGGCCCAGGCGGTGGAGCTCCACCGCGGCGACGAGCCGCTCGGCGCGGCCGATATCGGCGCGCAGCCCTTTCGTCGAGAAAGCCAGGCGCCATGGCAGCCTCCGCGTCCACGCCGCGCCCTGCAGGGCCGGGTCGGGCTCGTCGGACGGCGCGGCCTGGACGTACACGAACCGGCCGGCGCCGCCGTCGGCGTCGAGGCCGAGCAGGGGCCGGAGGAGCTCGCGCGCGGCGTCGGCCTCGTCTTTCGCGGCGCCGGCCGGATCGGCGTCGTTGGCCAGCGAGTCCTCGCGCGCCGCCGAAAGCGGGCGGCCGTCGGTCATTTTCGTCGAGTCGGGGATATACACGAGATCGGCCGCGCGCTTGGCGGGGTGAAAGAGCGCGAGGTAGAGGCGCGGAGGCTCGGGCGCGGCCTCGAAAGCGATGAGCGTCGCCCACGGCTTGCCCGCGCGCACGCAGGCCGCCGCCGTCGAGCGGCTCTCGAGCCAGGCCGCTAGCGCGACGACCGCGAAGACGGCGAGCGTCAGCGCGCGCTCCACCCTCACGCTCTTCGCGCTTATCGGAGAGATTTCCATAGTAAATCGGTCAAAGGATGCGCCCAAGCGCCGTCTTCGCGGACGAAATGCCGCTTGAAAGCGACGGTCTCGCGGAACGCGGCCGACAGATCGCGGCGCGCGAGCCGGCGGACTCTTTTTGCCTCGCGATAGCCGCGGTCTTCCGAAGAGAAATCGGCGACGTAGAGCGCTCGTTCGAGCGGGCCCATGCCCGGGCGGCCGAGCGTGTGGTTGCGGATCGCCGCGAGCACCTCGGGATCGCGCACGCCGTAAACGCGCCGCGCGACGTCCTCGCCGACGAAAGCGTGGAGCAAGATCGGGTTGTTCGCGACGATCCCGGAGAAATTCGGGATTTTCAAGCGGCGGCGCCGCGCATAGGCCGGCATCGCGTCGACGCGCAGCGCGCGGCCGCAATCGTGAAGCAGCCCCGCCAGTCGCGCGCGCTCGCGGTCGAGCGCGTGGCGCGCGGCGAGCTCGTCGGCCAGGCGCGCGACGCAGACGGTGTGCTCGAAGCGGCTTTCTTTGAGAGAGCGCGAAAGCCGGGCCAACGTTCTCGTGCCGTAGAGGCCGCGGCGGCGGATGAAGCCCTCGATTCTCGGCGAGAGAAGGTCCGAGACGGGCTCGCCGAGCGCGAGCCGGCGCCGCGCCTCGGTCGACGAGGCGTCCGGCATCTTGCCGGGGAGCCGATGAAAGAAATCCGGCGGCTTCGCTCCGACGGGACGGCGCGCCGTCCACCAGGTCGCGAGCGCGCGCAGCCTCGCCGGATTCCGCCACTTGTAAAATTGAGCGGCGGAGTCCGAGCCGACGGCGAAACACAGCTCCGCGGACGGGAATTTTTTCTTGAGACGAGAAAGCGTCTCGACGGTATAGACTCTGCGGCGGCTGCGGAATTCGACGGCATCGATCGTCGCGCGATCACCGAACGCGAGCTTGGCCAGGGCGAGCCGGTCGGCGGCCGAAGCGCTGTGCGTTCCTTTTAAAGGGGCCTGAAAGGCGGGCACGACGATCACTTTGTTCGGTCGGGTCGCCTTGATCGCGGTTTTGAGCAGTGCCGTGTGGCCTTTGTGCGGCGGGTCGAACGAGCCGCCGAAAACGAGGACGCGCATGGCCCCCATCTTAGCTTTTCGGCCTCGCGGCGCGCTTGGAGGCGCCGCCCGGATTTGGTACTTTGGTGTCCATGGCCGACGTCAGACCGTTTCGCGGCATCCGATTCGATCCCAAGAAGCTCGGGCTCGGAAAGGCGCTTTGCCCGCCTTACGACGTGATCGACCCCGCCGAGGCCGAACGGCTGCGCCGGGAGGCGCGTAACGCCATTCACCTCGAGCTGCCCGCCGGAGCGGGCGAGGAGCGCTACGAGAACGCGGCGCTCGCCTGGTCCGATTGGCGCGCGCAGGGCCTGCTGCTCCAAGACGAAAAGCCGGCTTTTTACGCGGTCGAGGAGCGCTTCGCTTTCGCGGGCAAAGCCTGCCGGCGGCTCGGCTTTCTGGCCGCGCTTTCAGTCGCCGACAACGGCGACGTCGTGGCCCATGAGCGCACGCTCTCCAAGCCCAAGGCCGACCGGCTCGAGTTGCTCAAGGCGGTCTGGGCGAACGTGAGCCCGATCTTCGGCCTCTTCGCGGATTCGGCGGGCGCCGCGCGACGCGTCTTCGCCGCGGCGGCGAAAGCCCCGCCCGCGGCCTCCGGGCGCATGGCGTCGGGCGTTTCGTACAAGCTTTGGAAGGTCGACGACGAGGCCGACGTGGAGACCTTGCGCCGCGCGTTGGCGCCGGCGAAGATCCTGATCGCCGACGGCCATCACCGCTTCGAGGTCAGCCGCGCGTTCCACGAGCTGCACCCCGCGGCGGCCACGGAGACCGTGCTCGCCTACCTCTGCCCCGAGGAAGACAAGGGCTTGGTGGCGCTCTCGACGCACCGGATCGTCTCGAGCGGCATGTCGGATTACTCCGCGCTTTGCCGCGTCGACGGCTGCAAGAGTCGCGCCGAGCTGCTGACGAAGCTCGAAAAAGCGAAGAGCCCTTACGCCTTCGGCGTGCTCGAGCGCGGCCGGTATCGGCTCGCCCAGCCGAAGTCGCCGGACGGCTGCGCGAGCGGCCTGTGCGTCGAGTGGATCGGCAAGCATCTGCTCTCGGCCGTGCCGCCCGACCAGATCAAATACACCCCGGACGCCGGCAAGGCCGTCTCCATGGCCAAGGAGACCGGCGCCGCCGTCGTCTTCGTCAAGCCGTTCAAGGTCGAACAGATCCGCAAAGCCGTCGCCGCGGTCGGGCTTTTGCCGCCCAAGTCGACCTATTTCTTTCCGAAGATCGCCACCGGGCTGGTCTTCAAGAGCCTCAAATGAAATTTTCCGTCGTCATCGCGACCTGGAACGAGGGCTCGCAGATCTCGTCGTATTTGAAGCGCCTGAGGCAAATCTCGCAGCAGAGCCCGATGGAGGTCATCGTCGCCGACGGCGGCTCCGACGACGGCACGGCCGGACTGGCGCGCGAGTGGGCCGACCACGTGATCACGCTGCCCCAGACCAATCGCGGGGCGCAGCTCGACGCCGGCGCCAAGATCGCGACCGGCGATCTGCTGTTCTTCCTGCGCGCCGACGCGCAGCCGCCCGGCAACTGGCAGCAGGCGCTCGAGCACTTCTGGCTCTCCACGCACCGCAAAAAAGTCGCGGCCTCGACGTTCACCGTCGATTACGGCACGGGCTGGAAGTTGCGGCTATCCTCTCGGGTCGCCAACGCCGCCGTCGGCTGGGGCGTGGCTTACGGCGATCACGGCCTGGCCACGACGCCGGAGATTTACAAGGAGAGCGGCGGCTACCCGCCGATCGCTTATCGCGAGGACGTCGAGTTCTGCAAGCGCCTCGCGCGCTTCGGGCGGATCGCCCGGCATTCCGAGGTCATCTGGCCCGCCGGGCGCCGCCTGCGCCGCGACGGCCCCGTGCGCTGCGGCGTCGAGCACGCCTGGCTGGCGCTGCGTCATAAGCTCGGGTCCTCGCCCGACGAGCTCTGGCGCAGCTACGCCGGCGCTTAGTTACTTCCGGCCCAGCGCGCGGTAGACCAGATCCAGGTTCTTGCGCACTCCCGCGGCGTCGGGATTGAGCCGAGCGGCCTGCTCGAGAGAAGCCGCGGCTTCCTTCAGCTTGTTCTCGCGCGCCAGCGCGAGGCCGAGATTGCTGTAGGCCTCCCAATAGTCCGGCTTGAGCGCGATCGCGGCGCGGTATTCGGCCTCGGCTTCGGGGAGCTTTCTCTCGGAATCGAGAAGGAGGCCTAGATTGTTGTGCGGCAGCTCGTAGGACGGATCGAGCGCGAGGGCGCGGCGATATTCCGATTCGGCGCGCGCGGGATCTTTGCGCGCGAGCGCGTACCCGAGGCTGTTGTGCGGCATCGCCTGGTCGGGCTCGACTTGGGCGACGCGGGACCAAAAACTCGCGCTGTCATGCCACACCGGGATCTGGGACCAGGTCAGCCCGATCAAGACGAGGCAAGCCGCCGCGGCGAGCACGGGCGCCGTCCCGTTTTTCCAACGCGCGCGCAGCGCCGCGCCCGCGAGAAGCGCCAGCGGCAGGCAAGGGAGATAGGAGTAGCGGTCGGCCGCGAGCTGGCGGCCGAACGGCACGAGCCCGAGCACCGGGATGAGCGCCGCGGCGTAGCAGAACGCCGCCGTCGCGAGCGCGGGCCGCTTTTTTCTAACGAACAACAGAGCCGGCGCCGCCAGCAAGACGACGACGGCGCAGACCGCGAACGGCCCGCCGGCGAGCGGCAGGTCTTTCGGGCGCAGATAGAGCGGAGATAAAGCCCACGGAACGAGCGTCTTCTCGACGTAGAAAACGAGCCCGTACGCGGCTTGCGCGAGGCGCCCGGCGAGATCGGGATACGGAAAGCGCCCTTGGTCCGACTTCCGCTGGGCGAGCGCGCCGACGACGCCGAAGACGGCCGACAGCGCGAAGAACGGGGCTTTCTCGGCCCACGCCTTGCGCTTGAGCGGATAATAGTCAAGCGCGAGCAGCGTCAGCGGCAGCGTGACCGCCATGCCCTTCGACAGCAGGGCCGCGGCGAAGGCGAAAAGCGCGGCTTTCGCTCGCCCCCTGATATAGAGCAGGACGCTCGAGAGATAGAAGAAGCCGCAGAGCACGTCGCGGCGCTCGCTCGCCCAGGCGACCGATTCCACGCGCAGCGGGTGCAGCGCGAAGACGAGCGCCGCGAACAGCGCGGCGGGCGTCAGCGCGCCGTCCTTGTCGTCGGGCCGGGCTTTATTAAGCAGCTCTCTCGCCACGAGGAAAAAGAGCGCGGCGTTGGCGGCGTGGATCAGCGCGCTCGTCAAATGAAACGCCCAGGCCTGCGCGCCGAAGAGCTGGTAATCGAGCGCGAGCGAGGCCCACGACAGGGGCTGGTAAGGCCCCGAAAGAGTCGTCGTGAACATCCATCGGAGCTGGCTCAAAGAAAAACCAAGATGCTCGCGGCTGGCGAGCAGATAGCGCAGGTCGTCGAAGTCGACGAAGCCGTTGCCGAGCGCCGGTAGGAAAGCGATGAAAGCCGCCGCGGCCGCGAGCCAAGCCGCGGTCTTTCGCCTCATGCCTCGGCGAGCTGTAAAAACGACGCCGGCCCCGCGACGTCCGGGGGAAGCGCGGCGAAATAATCCTCGAGCAGCCGGCGGACCACGGCGACGTCGAAGGTGCGGCAGACCTCGCCGCGCAGCGTCTTCGAGTTCGGCAGGCCGAAGGTGTACCACGTCGTCACGCGGCGCATCATCACGGCCGCCTGGCGCTCGCCGTTGTGCTCGATCTCGAGGGCGAGGTGGCGCAGCGCCGTGTCGCGCCGCTCGGCGATGGAAGGCACGTACGGGCGTTCGTCGCGGCCCGAGAGCGCGAGTTGGAGATTGCGATAGACCCACGGGTTGCCCAGGCCGGCGCGGCCGATCATGATCCCGTCGCAGCCGCTGATTTCGCGGATGCGCCGCGCGTCCTCGCCGGTCACGACGTCGCCGTTGCCGATCACGGGAATCTTGACCGCGCGCTTGACCTTGCCGATCGCCTCGTAATCCGAGCGGCCGGTGTAGAGCTGATCGCGCGTGCGGCCGTGGATCGTGACGGCGTTCAAGCCCTGCGCCTGGGCGCGGAGCGCGAGCGCCACGGCTTCGTCTCCGGAGCCGTCCGAGAACCCCTTGCGCGTCTTGAACGTGACCGGGATCTTCTTGACGGCTCGCCGCACGGCCTTGAAGACGGCCTCGGCCTTGTCGGGCTCTTTGAGCAGCGCCGAGCCCTCGCCGTTGGTCGTCACCTTGCGGACCGGGCAGCCCAGGTTCAAGTCGATGAGGTCAAAGCCCATCCCCTCGAGGCGCGCCGCGGCCTCGCCCATCTGCGCCGGGTCGCAGCCGAGGAGCTGGGCGCCGAGCGGCCGGTCCGCGGGCACGGTCTTGAGCATCCGCAGCGTCTTCGCGTTATCGCGCACCAAAGCCTGGGCCGAGACCATTTCGAGAAACGAGAAAGCCAAGCCTTTCTCGCGCGCCACCAGGCGAAACGGCAGGTCGCTGCAAGCGGCCAGCGGCGATTGGATGACGAGCGAGGGAAGCGTCAGGCTTCCCAGACGGAGCTGCATTATTATATTTTACCACTTCATATGAAGCCCAAGCTCCTGATCACGCGCGCGATCCCCGACGAGGCCAAGAAGCTCCTGACGCCCCACTTCGAGATCGACCAATACGACAAGCACACGGCGATCCCGCGCCCGCTGCTGCTCAAGAAGATCAAGGACAAAGACGGCCTGTTGTGCATCCTGACCGAGAAAGTTAATCAAGAGCTCTTGGACGCGGCGCCCAAGCTCAAGGCCGTCGCGACTTATTCGGTCGGCTTCGACCACGTCGACGTGAAGGCCTGCTCGGCGCGCGGCGTCGCCGTCGTCAACACGCCGGGCGTGCTGACCGAGACGACCGCCGATTTCACGTGGGCGCTGCTGATGGCGGCGGCGCGCCGCGTCGTCGAGGGCGACAAGTTCATGCGCGCGGGCAAGTACGAGGCGTGGGACCCGATGATGATCCTGGGCGTCGACGTGTTCGGCAAGACCCTCGGCGTCGTCGGCTTCGGCCGCATCGGCCAGGCCGTCGCCCGGCGCGCCGCCGGCTTCGGCATGCGCGTCCTCTATTACGACACGCAGCGCCTGTTTCCAGAGGTCGAGAAGCAGTTCGGCGCTTCTTTCCGCGATTTCAACGACCTGCTGCGCGAGTCAGACTTCGTGAGCTTGCACACCGTCCTCGACTCGACGACACATCACCTCATCGACGACCGCGCCTTCGGCTTCATGAAGCGCTCGGCGATCCTCATCAACGCGGCGCGCGGTCCCATCGTCGATGAGAAAGCGCTCGTCAAGGCGCTCAAGTCCGGCCGCATCCGCGGCGCCGGACTCGACGTTTACGAGTTCGAGCCGAAGATGGTCCCGGGCCTGTCCAAGCTGCCGAACCTAGTGCTCGCGCCGCATCTGGCGAGCGCCTCCTTGGAGACGCGCACCAAGATGGGCACGATGGCCGCGCAGGGCCTCGTCGACGCGCTCGTGCACAAGAAAAAGCCGCAGCACCCGGTCAATCCCGAGGTCTGCGACAAGATCGGCGTCGCGGCATGAAGAAGATCGCCGTCTTGATCGAGCAGCAGTACCAGGAGACGGAAGTCTGGGTCCCCTACTACCGTTTGAAGGAGGCGGGCCACCAAGCGATCCTCGTCGGGCCTGAAAAGGGCAAGACCTATCCGAGCAAGTTCGGCTACCCCGCCGTCGCCGAGGCCGACTACAAGTCCATCAAGGCGAAAGACCTCGCCGGAGTCGTCGTTCCCGGCGGCTTCGCGCCCGACTTCATGCGCCGCTCGCCCGACGCGGCCAAGCTCGTCGCCGAGGTCTTCAAAGCCGGGAAAATGACGGCGTCGATCTGCCATGGCGCGTGGATCTTGTGCTCCGCGGGGGTACTAAAAGGTAGGAGAGCGACTTGCTTCTACGCGATCGCCGACGACGTGAAGAACGCCGGCGCCAAATACGTCGACGAGGAGTGCGTCGTCGACGGGAACCTGATCACCTCGCGCAAGCCCGAGGACCTTCCTGCCTTCTGCGCCGCGCTCGTCCAAGCGCTCGCGCGCTAGCCCGAGGCTCGACTCTCCTCAAAGAGAGTTGAGACTTTCAACCATCGCTGGCGATAGTTGAGATTTGAATCATGATCCGCCGCGCGGCGGATGCCGAGCTAGCGGTACTTATTCAAAAACCGCAGGTTCGCCGCGACGATGGCCTCGACGCGCGGCAGCATGAAGGGCGTGAAGGTGTCCCCCGAGTCGAGCGGGACGTGGACGACGGTGCAGTATTCGGCGACGTCGGCGCGCAGGCGCCGCAGCACGTAGCGCTTGCGCCGCGGCGTGCGCGGCTTGCGCGAGAGGATTTTGCCGAGCACGTCGAGCCGCAGGCGCTGCGTGAGCTCCCCGACGAGCTTTTCCCAGGAAGGGCTCCGCTCTGAAACGTGCTTGCGCTCCTCGACGAAGAGGGTATTGGGCTGGAGCTTGCGAACGATCCCTTCGATCCACGCCGCGTCCGGCCGAGGCTCCGCGGAGAGATGGATCGCGAGGTCGGCGAAGTCCCCGCGCGAGAGGAGCTTCTCGTAGAGGGTGCGGTAATCGGCGAAGCGCTCCTCGGCGACCGGGCCGGCCTTGAGCTCTCTCAAAAGCTGCCGCGAGGTCTTTTGGAACAGCTCGGTCTTGAGCGCGGCCAGGGGCTCCTCGATCTGCAGCAGCTTGTCGCGCATGTAGAGCCAGGGGTCTCGCTCGCGCGTGAGGTGCGACCCGCGCCACTGGCAGAACTCGGCCAGGCGCGCGACGATGACGAGCTGATGCGAGGTCGTCGCCTCGCTCAAGAGCCTTCGTCCTCGGGGAGGTGGTGAAGAAAGAACTCGGGGGCGATGCGTCCGTCGAAGGAGCCCTGGTCCCAGCTGTCGAACTCGTAGACGTCCGCCGCGCCGTTTTTCCACGGGTCGAAGGCCAGGCAGATCGTCGGGACCTCGGCGCCCGCGGGGGCGCAGGCGATGGCGGCGGTGTGCCAGGGCCGGGTCTGGCGCGGACCATCGCGGAGGTCCCAGCCTTGCGGCTTGAGCTTGAGCAGCTCCGCCCACACCGCGTCGGACCAGTCCGCGCAGGTGCCCTTCGCGCGCGCGAGCTGGCGTCGCAGCTTCTTGAGCTCGGAGGTCTTGTCGTCGACGGCCTCTTCGAGGCGGTCGGCGTCGGCCATGGTCTTCGCTTTGGCCTTCAGGTCTTTGAGGCGCTGGAGCTCGGTCTCCCGCTGGGCGACCGACTCCTCCAGCTGGCGTCCCGGCAGGCGCGCTTCCTCGGGGTGCTCGATGAGCTCGCCGCTTTCCAGACCGGCGCGCCAGCCGTCGTCGAGGCGTTTTTGCACGAGCTCGGCGTAGCGCCCATAGAGCTTTCGCAGCTCGACGAGCTCGGGTTTGGAGAGAAGCGAGATCTCGCGTACGGCCTCATCGGCCGGGTCGGTCTTCTTCGGCAGGTTCAGCGGATCGGCGTTGAGATCGAAAATGCCCGCCTGTGAGACGGGGGCCAGCAGCAGGGCCAAACACAAGACCGTCATAGGATCAGCATAGCAGGTTTGTCCCTCAAGTCAAGCGGCGGGCCGTCGATTTTTGTAGAATTTGAAACATGACCGATCATTCCGCGCAGTGGCACGTTCCCGAGCGTCTTTCTCGCCTCAAAGACCTCGCCTACAACCTCTGGTGGAGCTGGCATCCCGAGGCCCGCGCCTTGTTCAAGGAGATCGATCTGGCGCTGTGGTCCGAAAGCCACCACAACCCCGTTTACCTGCTTCAGCGCTCGCAGACCCGACTGGCGGCCCTCGCCAACGACCCCCTGTTCCTCGCGCGCTACGACGCGGTCATCCGGACCTTCGAGCAATACCTGGCCGGCGAGGACACCTGGTTCAAGCGCCGCCATCCGGAGTTCGCCGGCAAGTCCGTGGCCTACTTCTCGGCCGAGTTCGGCCTGCACAACTCGCTCAAGATCTACTCGGGCGGCCTGGGCATCCTCGCGGGCGACCACTGCAAGACGGCCTCGGACCTCGGCGTGCCGCTCGTCGGCGTCGGCTTCATGTATCCGCAAGGCTACGGCGCCCAGCGCATCAGCGTCGACGGCTGGCAGCAGAACGTCTACGAGCAGATCGACTGGAACGTCTCGCCGGTGCGGCCGCTGATGAACCCCGACGGGTCGCGGCTGATCATCGACGTCGGCTGGGGCGGCTGGAAGCTGCACGTCGGCGTCTGGGAGGTCGTGGTCGGGCGCGTCAAGCTGCTGTTGATGGACACCAACGTCGACGGCAACTCGCCCAACGACCGCGAGATCAGCGGCAGGCTCTATGGGGGGGACAGAACGACTCGTCTCAGGCAAGAGATCGTGCTCGGGATCGGCGGCGTCCGCCTGCTGCGCGCTCTTAAGGTTCCGGCCGCCGTCTTCCATGCCAACGAGGGCCACTCCTCGTTTCTTTTCGTCGAGATCCTGCGCGAGAAGATCAAGGAAGGCAAGAGCTACGATCTGGCCGCGCGCGAGGTGGCCGAGGCGTCGGTCTTCACGACGCACACCCCCGTCGAGGCCGGTCACGACGTCTTCGACGAGCAGCTGGTCGCCGAGTACTTCAAGGCCTATTGGGCGGAGCTCGGCATGGATCAGGAGCGCTTCCTCGCGCTGGCCCGCGCGCCGGGCGAGCACGGCTGGAACATGACGGCCCTCGCGCTCAAGCTCGCGGGACGGCGCAACGCGGTCTCGCGCCGGCATGGCTTTGTCTCGCGCAAGATGTGGCACAAGCTTTGGCCCGACAAGGCGGAAGACGACGTGCCCGTGTCGCACGTCACCAACGGCGTCCATATGGCGACCTGGGTCCAGGCCGATCTCGGGCGCTCGTTCTCCAAGCACCTCGGCGAGGGCTTCTGGGACAGCCAGGACGACCCGGCGATCTGGTCGAAGGTGGCCGCGATCCCCGACGACGAGCTTTGGACGCTCCATCAGCGCAACAAGACGGAGCTCTTTCGCCTCTTGCGCTTTCGAGCGCGCGAGCGCTGGACGCGCGGCCAGGCCGACGCCGCGCAGATGGTCGCGTCCGGAGCGCTGCTCGACCACGGCGCGCTGACGATCGGCTTCGCGCGGCGCTTCGCGGGCTACAAGCGCGCGACGCTCATCCTGCGCGACCTCGACCGCCTCAAGAGGCTCCTGCTCGACGCGCAGCGTCCCGTGCAGATCGTCTTCGCGGGCAAGGCTCATCCCGCCGACGACGGCGGCAAGGCGCTGATCCAGCAGGTCTATCGCGTCGCGCGCGATCCCGCGTTCGGCGGCCGCATCGGCTTCATCGAGGACTACGACATGCACGTGGCGCGCTATCTCGTGCAGGGCTGCGATCTTTGGCTCAACAATCCGCTCGCGCCCATGGAAGCCTGCGGGACGTCCGGCGAGAAGGCCGCGATGAACGGCGTGCCGAACTTCTCCGTGCTCGACGGCTGGTGGGAGGAGGGCTTCAACGGGTCGAACGGCTGGGCGATCGGCCAGGCGGGCGGCAGAGGCTCGGGCGACGCGGCCGACGCCGCCGACGCCGCCGACGCCGAGGACATCTACCGCGCTCTCGAGGAAAAGATCGTCCCCTTATATTACGACCGCAGCGACCGCGTGCCGCGCGGCTGGGTCAAGGTGATGAAGGAGTCGATCCGCTCGGTGGCGCCGCGCTTCTGCGGCAACCGCATGGTCAAGGACTACGTGGAGCAGCTCTACGTTCCTTCGGCTGCGGCGACGGCCGCGCGCTAGCGGCCGTCAGCTGTCGATCCAGTCGAGCGTCTCGCCCTTGTCGTTGAGGACGATGAACGCGGCCTTGAGCTTGTCTTCTCGCGCCCGCTTGCGCGCGGCGTAGATCGCGTCGACGGCTTCCTCGTGGGTCTCGAAGTCGCCGAGCTTGATTAATCCGTTATCGCGCCGCGCCGCGCGGTAGAAGCGCTTCTCGACGGGATCGACGGCGAGCAGCGCCGTGACGTCGGCCGGGATCTGGCTCGCGCCGTGCTTCTTGATGAAGCGGATGACGAACGCGGCGAGGATGAACGGCAAGACAAGATAGAAAAAGAGGATCTGAAGCATCCTGCCGGGATTTTACAACTTTGTAGAATGGGCCATGGCGGCACGGCGATTGTTTTGGGCAGCGCTGCTCATCGGCGGGGGCGCGCTGCTGCTGACGGGCCTGGGGCGGCGCGACCTGTGGCAAGACGAAGCCGAGACGGCCCTGCTCGCGCGCAGCGTCCTGGTCCACGGCAAGCCGGTCGCTTTCGACGGCCTCAACGTCGTCTCGGGCGAGACGAGCCACGAGTTCGGACCTGATTACGTCTGGCGCTGGTCGCCGTGGCTGCAGATCTACGTCGTCGCCGGCGCGTTCAAGACGCTCGGCGAGGGCGCGGCCCAAGCGCGCCTTCCCTTCGCGCTCATCGGGCTCTGCTGCCTGCCGCTGACCTTTTGGTGGGTGCGCCGTCTGTTCGAAGACGAGCGGCTCGCGCGGCTTTCGGCGGGCTTGCTCGCCGTCCACGTGCCTTTTCTCTTGCACATGCGCCAAGCCCGCTGGTACGCCCTCGCGGCGGCCGCCGCGTGCGGGCTGCTGGGCTTTGGCCCCGCGCTGCTCAAGGGAGGCCGGCGCCGCGACGTCATCGGGGCCGCGCTGTGCGCCGCCGTCTTGTTCTACGCGAATTTCCTCGTGGCGGCGGCGCTGTTCGTCGCGTTCGCGCTCGGAGCCCTCGCGCTCGGCGTCGACCGGAAGGGCCTTAAGGCGCTGGGCGCGGCGCTGGCGCTGGCGGCGCTCTTGTGCCTGCCCGGCATCCTGCTCCATCGCGGGATGGCGGGCCAGGAAGCGGCGCGGTTTCTGGTCATGAAGACGGTGCGGCAGGCCTTCGGCTACGGCGCGTGGACGCTGCTTTGGATCTGCCCGCTGCCGGTCTTCGCGCTCGCGCTCTGGCACGGCCGCGGCGACCGGCGCGCGAGGTTTCTCGCGCTCTCGCTCGGCGGGCTCGTCTTGGCGCTGGCGCTCGGGCCGTGGAGATTTTTTCGCTACTTGGTGCCGCTCGCGCCGGTCGGCGCCGCGCTCGAGGCCTACGCGCTGTCGAGCCTGTGGAAAAAAAGCCGCGCGGGCGCCGTCCTGCTCGGCGCCGTCCTCGTCTGCACGGACCTGCTCAGCGCGCCGCTTTACCTCACCTTGCCCAAGAAGCTCGGCACCTTCGACCGAAACAAGATCGTCGGGGAGATCGGCTCGCCTCTTTTGGGCTACTTCCGCGAGCTCGGGCACGAGCTCGACGCGTGCGAGCGCGCCGCCGCCGCCTATCTCAACGCGAACGCCCGTCCCGGCGACGTCGTGCTCGCGACCTACGGCGACCTCGTGCTGCAGTTCTATACCAAGGGCCTGAAGATCGTCGGCGGCTTCCAGGGGCTCAAGCTGCCGCCCGAGCCGGACTGGATCGTCGTCCAGCCGAACATCCTCTCGTTCGAGCCCGGCAAGGACGCCGACGTGTTCCGCTTCCTCGCCGCCCGCGTCGACGTGCGCGCCTATGAGCGCGTGCCGCTGTCTTGCGAGAGCGCGATGCTCGCCGCCTGCCCCGAGCCGTGGACGCACGAATACGTCCCGAGCGACAAGCCCGCCCTCAAGCTCTTGAAACGGATTAAACCGCGGCCTGCTCGCTTTTGAGCGCGGCGAGCATGTCGCCCTCGCGCGTGAACTTCTCGCGGATCTTGCCGAGCAGCTTGCCTTTCGCGAGCTCGAGCCCGTCGAGCGTCTTCCACTCGCGGAAAGTCACGTAGCGCACGCCGCGCCCGCTCAATAGCGCCGGCAGGGCCTCGCGATCCGGCAGAGCGCGGTCGGCGGCTCCCGCCGCGTCCTCGAGCATGAGCTTGACCGTGGCGACGGAGTCCGCGCGATTGGTGCCGATGAGTCCCGACGGCCCGCGCTTGGCCCAGCCGACCACGTATTGCCCCGCGGCGGGCTTGCCGCCTTCGACGACCCGGCCGTCGACGTTGGCGATCTTGCCGGCCTTGTCGTCGAAGGCCACGCCCGGAATCGGCACGCCGCGATAGCCCACGGAACGGAACGTCAAGCCGACCGGGATCGTCTCGAATTTGCCGGAGCCCTTCGCTTTCACGGAGCCTTTTTCATCGGCGACGAGCCGGTTCTTCTCGAGCTTCAGGCCGGCGAGGCGCCCGTCCCCGGCGACCGCCTCGACCGGAGAGACGCAGAAGCGCAGCCGCACTTTCTTGGCGCGCGAGCCCTCTCCGCGCTTGGCGATCTCCTGCACGTAATCGACGTTTTTCTTGTTCTCGGGATCGGCATAGTCCTTTTGGGACTCGGGGCCGAGGGCGGTCTCGGCGGGATCGACGACGAGGTCGGCGCTTGAAAGCTCGCCGATCTCCCGGATCTCGGCGGGCGAATACGCGGCCTGCGCCGGCCCGCGCCGGCCGAGAAGCCAGATCGTCTTGACGCGGCTTTTTCTCAAAGCGTCGAGCGCGTGAGAGGCGATGTCCGTGCCCCTGAGATTCTCGGGGTCTTCGGCGAGGATGCGGGTGACGTCCATCGCGACGTTGCCGATGCCGATGACGGCGACGCTTTCTTGCGAAAGGTCGAAGTCCAGATCGCGGTAATCCGGATGCCCGTTGTACCAGCCGACGAACGCCGTCGCGGAGTGGTTGCCCGCGAGTTCTTCGCCGGGGATGCCGAGATGCCGGTCGCTTTCGTTGCCGACGGCGTAGACGATCTGGTCGTAGTGCTGGGTCAAATCGGCGACTTGGAGATCTTGGCCGAGCTTGACGTGGCCGAAGAAGCGGAACGCGGGCTGCTGCGCGACGCGCTCGTAGACGGCCGTGACGCCCTTGATCTTCTGGTGGTCGGGCGCGACGCCGCCGCGCACGAGCCCGTAGGGGGTCGGCAGCCGGTCGAACATGTCGAGCTGGACGGCGACGTCTTTTTGCTTGAGCAGCGCCTCGGCCGCGTAGAAGCCGGAAGGGCCGGAGCCGATCACGGCGACGCGCAGCGGACGCTCGGGAGAGCCGATCTTCATGGGTTGACCTCGCTCGCAGTATAACAGCCTCGAAAGACCCATGCAAGCCGGGGCCGAAGGGCCCCCGCGCGGCTTTCGGGTTCCGTCTATCCTTTAGTATGCTTCTGCCCGTCCTCTTCGCGCTCTCGCAGGCTTTCGCCGCCGAGCCGGTGCGGTCGATCGAGCTGCTGCCGGCGGGCGGCTACGCGATCAACGGCGCGCCGGCGCCCGTGATCGGCTTCGGCAGCTTTAAAGACGTCGTCGTCCATCCGCGGGATCCGCAGCTCGTCGTGAAGGTCTTCAACAGCCAGTGGGGGCCGAGCGTCGCCGAAAAGCGCCTCGAGGTCGCCAATATCGCCGCGCTGGCGACGGCGCAGGCCGCGCCGCGGCTCGTCGAGCAGGGCGCGACGATGGTCAAGGGCAAGCCGACCGGCTTCGTGGTGCAGGAGCGCGTCAGCGGCCTCAATCTCGAGCGCCCGACGCCGACCAAGCTCGCAGAGGTCAAGACGCTTTTCTCGCGCTTAGTGAAGGCGCGCATCGAGCTCGGCGACACCGCCAGCGACTCCAAGCTGCGCCAGAACATCATGGTCGGCGAGACGCGCTCGGACGGGTTCGGCGCTTACGTGATCGACGCCGATCTCGTGGCGTCCCGGAAATCCCCGGAAGAGCTCAAGGCGTTCTACGCGAAGCTCTTCGACCGCTTGTCACAGTAGGGTCAGGCTCCGAAGTGCCTAACCGCGGAAGTATTCGATGGTCTTTAGAAGGCCTTCTTTGAGGGCGACGACGGGCTTCCAGCCGAGCTCGCGCCGCGCGATCGAGATGTCGGGCCGGCGCACGTGGGGGTCGTCGACGGGCAGCGGCTTAAAAATGATCTTCGACTTCGACCCCGTCATCATTTTGATCGTCTCGGCGATCTCTCGGATCGTCAGTTCGTGCGGGTTGCCGATGTTGACGGGCTCGTTCAAGCTCGAGCGCAGCAGCTTGTCGATGCCGGCGACGAGATCGGATACGTAGCACAGAGAGCGGGTCTGGCGGCCCTTGCCGTAGACGGTGATCGGCCGCCCGGCCAGCGCCTGCGTGATGAAATTCGGCACGGCGCGGCCGTCGTTCTTGCGCATTCTCGGGCCATAGGTGTTGAAGATCCTGAGAATACGCACCGGCATCCTGTGGTAGCGGTGATAGGCCATCGTCATCGCCTCGGCGAAGCGCTTGGCCTCGTCGTAGACGCCGCGCGGGCCGATCGGATTGACGTGGCCCCAGTACGTTTCTTTCTGCGGGCTTTCGAGCGGGTCGCCGTAGACTTCCGAGGTCGACGCGATCATGAACACGGCCTTCTTGTCCTTGGCCAGTCCGAGCGCGTTGTGCGTGCCGAGCGCGCCGACTTTCAGCGTCGGGATCGGAAAATGAAGATAGTCGTAGGGGCTTGCCGGGCTCGCGAAGTGGAGCACGGCGTCGACGCGGCCCGGGACGTCGATGTAGCGGGTCACGTCGCGCTCGATGAATTGAAACCGGGGATTGGCTTTAAAGGGCGCGATGTTCTCGCGGCGGCCGGTCTTGAAATTATCCAGCACCACGACTTTGTGCCCTTGGCCCAAATAGTGTTGGACGAGATGGCTGCCGAGAAAGCCGGCTCCACCGGTGATGACGAGGCGCATGCTCAGGGCCGGCCGACGCCGCAGTAGGTGAAGCCCAGCTTGCGCATCGCCGCCGGATCGAGCAGGTTGCGCCCGTCGATGATCAGCGGGTGGCGCGCGAGCTTCTTGACCCGCGCCCAGTCGAGAGCCTTGAACTGCGGCCACTCGGTGACGATCGCCACGCCGTCGGCGCCCTTGACGCACTCGTAGGCGTCCTTGCAGAAAGTCACGCCTTTGAGCTCGGGCACGGCCTTGGCGCGCTCCATCGAGACCGGGTCCGTGGCGCGGACCTTGACCTTGCGCTCGTGGAGCATGCGCACGATGTCGACGGCGGGCGCGAAGCGCATGTCGTCGGTGTGGGGCTTGAACGCCAGGCCCAGGAGCGCGAGCGTCTTGCCCTCGAGGTTCCAGAGCTGCTCCTCCACCTTGCGCATGACCCAAGCCTTCTGGAGATCGTTGATTTCACGGACGGATTTTAAAAGAGAAAAGTCGTAGCCTTTTTGCTTCGCGATCCAGTAAAAGGCCTCGAGATCCTTCGGGAAGCAGAAGCCGCCGAAGCCGATCCCCGCTCTCAAGAACATGGGTCCGATGCGGCGGTCCAGGCCCATGCCGTAGGCGACCTGGGTGACGTCGGCGCCTACTTTCTCGCAGAGGATCGCCACGGCGTTGATGTAGGAGATCTTGGTCGCGAGAAACGAGTTGGAGGCGTGCTTGATGAGCTCCGCCGACTTCACGTCCGTGACGACGACCGTCGTTCCTTTTATAGGAGCGTAAAGCTCGCGCATGACTTTCTCGGCGCGCGCGGAGGCGACGCCGAAGACGACGCGGTCGGGCGATAGGAAATCCTTGACCGCCGTGCCCTCGCTCAAAAACTCGGGGTTAGAGACGACGTCGTAGTCGACGCCCCGCTTGTTGAAGCGCTTGACCGTCTTGGCCACCCATTCGCCGGTCTCGACGGGGACGGTCGACTTGTCGATGATGACGGCGTACCCCTCGAGGTTGGCGGCGATCTCCTCCGCCACCTTTTCCACCGCGGACAAGTCGGCCGACCCGTCGCCTCGAGGCGGCGTCCCGACGGCGATGAAGATCGCGTCGGCGCGATGGCCCTTGTGATCCATGCCCTCCTTGACGGAGGAGGCGAAGTGGAGCCGGCCGTTCTTGCGGTTCTTCTTGAAGAGCTCGTCCAAGCCCGGCTCGTAGATCGGGACCTTGCCGGCCTTCAAGGCGGCGAGCTTTTTCTTGTCCGAGTCGACGCAGACGACGCGGTGGCCGATCTCGGCCAAGCAGGCGCCGGTGACGAGGCCGACGTAGCCCGAGCCCACGACGCAGACGTTTTTTCGCGCCATGCGGCCGGTATCGTACCAAAATTGCCGCCCGGCGTTGACATCGTCAGGGTCGGAGGGTATACTCGGTGAGTTATGACGCTTTCGTCTCAGCTGCGCGACAAGTCGGCGCGCATCGGCGTTTTAGGGCTGGGCTACGTCGGGCTGCCTTTGGCGATGGAGTTCTGCCGCAAGGGGTTCCGCGTGCTCGGCGTCGACGTCAGCCGCGAGCGCGTCGCGAGCCTGCGCAAGGGCCGTTCTTACGTGCTCGACGTGCGAGGCGACGACCTGTCGCGCGCGCGCGCGGCGGGCCTCTTCGAGGCGGACACGCGCTTCGACGGCCTCGGCGCCTGCGACGTCTTGATCGTCTGCGTGCAGACCCCCTTGCGCAAGAGCCGCGAGCCCGACGTCAGCAACGTGGTCTCGGCCGTCGGTCAGATCGCCAAGAGACTGCGCAAGGGCCAGCTCGTCGTGCTCGAGAGCACGACGTTCCCGGGCGCGACCGACGAGATCGTGCGGCCGATCCTCGAAGAGCGCGGCCGCCGCGTCGGCCGGGAGTTCTTTCTCGCGTTCTCGCCCGAGCGCGTCGACCCCGGCAACCCGACCTTCGGCATCACGAACACGCCCAAGGTCGTCGGCGGGTGCGACCCCGTCTCGACGAGGCTCGCCGTGGAGCTTTACAGTCAGATCGTCGAAGAGGTCGTGCCGGTGTCGTCGACCAAGGCCGCCGAGCTCGTCAAGCTCCTCGAAAACTCCTTTCGTTCGGTCAACATCGCCCTCGTCAACGAGATGGCCCGCGTCTGCAACCGGCTCGGCCTGGACGTTTGGGAGGTCGTGGCCGCGGCCGCGACCAAGCCGTTCGGCTTCATGCCCTTTTATCCGGGGCCGGGCATCGGCGGCCACTGCATCCCGAAAGACCCCCAACTGCTCGCCTGGAAGATGCGGACCCTCAATTTCGAGCCGCGGCTGATTCAGCTGGCCTCGACGATCAACGGCGCGATGCCGGAGTACTCGGTCGCGCGGCTGGCCGAGGTCCTCAACGCCGACAAAAAACCTCTCAACGGCAGCCGCGTGCTCGTGCTCGGCGTGGCGTACAAGCCGCATACGTCCGACTACCGCGAGTCCCCGTCGCTCGACGTCATCACCCTTCTGCGGGAGGCCGGCGCCGAGGTCAGTTACTTCGATCCCTACGTGCCGCGCGTCGAGCTGGCGGGCGCGACGATGAAATCCATCAAATTGAGCGACGCGGCGATCAAAGGCGCGGATTGCGTCGCGATCTTGACGCACCACAAGGACGTCGATTACGCGCGCGTGGCCAAGCTCGCGCGGCGCGTCTTCGACGCGCGCAACGCCACGAAGGGTCTAGCGCGGGAGAACATCAGCAGGCTCTAGCATGGCCAACGAGCCCCAGACGCCCCAGACGCAGCAGCCGGCGACGGACTTCGACCGGCGCAGCCTGGATGTGTTGAAGTCGTTCGGCAAGACGTTGGGGCAGATGAGCCTTTATAAGATCGGCCATCCGGCCGTGGCGGCCACGCTCAAGATCGCCGAGGACCAGCTCGTCGCCGTGCTGGCGCAAGATCCGAGCGGCGCCCTGCTCTACTCGTTCGACGCCGACAAGGTCGTCGCCAACGGGCGCATCGTCGGCACCAAGGCCGCCCTGCCGAACTCCGTGACCGCCTTCTTCACGCGCTTCAAGCTCGCGAGCCTGACGTTCAAAAAGGACGTGACCAACGCCGAGCTCGCCGCGCTCTGCGAGCTCGCGGCCTCGCGGCCGGACGGCGCCTTCGTCGCCGAGCCGCAGGCCTACCTCGTCTCGAAGGGCATCAGCCACATCGTCTTCTCCGAGGCCGTGTACGCGAAGATGAGCGAGGAGGCGCTCGTCCAGACCATCCACCAGCGCACGCTCGACGAGAGCGTGCAGGCGCTCATCGGCAGCGCGATCTCCGACCCCAAGGAGCAGCGCCGCGCCTTCGAGCGCGTCAATCAGCTTCTTCAAGAAGACATCCAGAAGCGCATCGACGAGGTCGTAAAACCCCTGCAAGCGGAGAAGACGCAAGTCGCCAACGAAGCCGCGCGCGCCCAGAGCGTCGTGCAGAACCTCGTCGAAGGCGTCGTCATGGTCGACGAGCAGGGCAAGATCTTGATGATGAACCCGGCGGCCGAGCAGGTCTACGGGGCGCCGCTCTCTCAACTGGCCGGGCAGCACCTCGCGGCCAAGACGGGGGAGCAGCACGTCGTGACCCTGGCCTCCGAGATTTCGACTCCCAGCGACCGCATGATCAAGCCGGACGTGGCGGTCACGGGCGAAGACGACACGAGAAAGACGATCCGGGCCTCGGGCGCCGTCGTTCAAAACCAGGAAGGCAAGGTCGTCGGCGTCGTCTCGAGCCTGACCGACGTCGCCAAGCAAAAAGAGCTCCAGCGCATGCAGCGCGATTTTATCGCGCACGTCACGCATGAGCTGCGCGCGCCTCTGTCCTCCATTCGGGCGGCGCTCGAGATTCTCGAAGGCGAGGTCCGCGGCAAGATCAAGGAAGACGAGACGCGCATGCTCACCACCGCGCTCAAGAACTCCGACCGCTTGGCCGACCTCATCAACAGCATCCTCGATTTCTCGAAGATCGAGTCCGGGCAGATGCAGGTCTATCCGAAGCCGGCGGAAGCCGAGAAGATCGCGCGCGACGCGGTGGACAGCCTCGGCCCCTGGGCCTCGAAGAAGAGGATCGCCCTCACTTTGTCGGCCGACGCGGGCTTGCCGACGATCGTCGCCGATCATCAGCGCGCGGTGCAGGTCATCATCAACCTCTTGTCCAACGCGATCAAGTTCACGCCGGTGGGCGGCAGGATCGCCGTGCGCGTGAGCGCGTCGTCGCCCGAGGCCGCCGCGCGCGAGCGCTTCGTGGAGTTCTCGGTCACGGATTCCGGCCCCGGCATCGCGAAAGCCGACCAGAAGAAGATCTTCGAGAAGTTCGTGCAGATCGCGGCCGGCGAGATGCACGTGGGCGGCACGGGCCTGGGCTTAGCCATCGCCAAGGCCCTGATCCATCTCCAGGGCGGGAAGATGTGGGTCGAAAGCGAAGTGGGCAAAGGCGCCTCCTTTTTCTTCACGCTGCCCGTGCCCTCGGCCGACAAGACCTCGACCGAGCCGGTCAAGGCCGCGGCCGCGCCGTGGTGGAAGCGCCTCCTCGGTCTCAAATAGTTATATTTCCGGTAGAAGTTTTCGATAGGGATTATCCCTATTGAAAGCGTCGAGGGCCCGGGCTAAACTGCGCGCATGCCCGAACTCGTCGAGATCCTCAAAGCCTGCGTCCAGCACGGCGCCAGCGACATCCTGATCGCCCCCGGCGAGCCGCCCATCGCGCGGATCGCGGGGACCCTGCGCAAATACTCGAACTTGCCGAAAGCCGACGCCGCCGAATGCCGCCGCTGGATCTACTCGATCCTCGACGACCGCAAGCGCGCCGAGTTCGAGAAGAAGCAAGATCTCGATTGCGCGATCCATCTTCCGGAGGCCGGGCGCTTCCGCCTCAACGTCTTCGTCCAAGTCAACGGACCCGCCGCGGCGCTGCGGGTGATCTCGACGAAGATCCCGACCCCGGAGGAGATCAAGATCTCTCCCGCGATCCAGAACCTCGCCAATCTGCCTCGCGGCCTCGTGCTCGTCACCGGTCCCACGGGCTCGGGCAAGACGACGACGCTCGCCTGCATCATCGAGCTGATCAATCAGCGCTACGCCAAGCACATCTTGACCGTCGAGGATCCGATCGAGTACGTCTATCAGAACAAGCTTTCGATCGTCAACCAGCGCAACGTCGGCTTGCACACGGAGTCCTGGGGATCGGCCGTTCGGGCGGCGCTGCGCCAAAACCCGGACGTGATCTTGATCGGCGAGATGCGCGACATGGAGACGATGAGCATGGCGTTGGCCGCGGCCGAGACCGGCCATTTGTGCCTGTCGACGCTGCACACCAACGACGCGCCATCGACGATCGACCGCGTCATCAACGAGTTCCCTCTCGACGCGCAGAACAAGGTCCGCTCGCAGATCGGGTCCGTCTTGCAGGCGGTCGTCAGCCAAGTCCTCGTGCCCAAAGGCGACGGGAAGGGCAGGGCCTGCGCGCGCGAGGTCATGTTGATGACGAACGGGGTGGCGGCGCAGATCCGCGAGGGCAAGACCCACGAGCTCTATAGCACGATCGAATCGGGCGCCGAGCGCGGCATGATATCGCTCGACAAGAGTTTGATCGAGCTGATCAAGACCGGCCAGATCTCGATGGAGGCCGCTCTCGAGAAGGCGCACGATCCGGACAGCCTCAAGAAGCTTTACAAGCTCCAGGCCGCCGCGCCGTCGGCGCCCGGCATCGACATGAGCTCTCTGGGCGATCCGCTCGCCGCGGCCCGGGCGCAGGCCGGACAGCCTCATCCGACGTCGACCGTCTGATTTAGGAAAGCGGCTGCCACTGGCGGGCGAAGACGAAGCCGCCGACCCATGCGGCCCCGGCCGCGCGCAGCGACCGCGCGCATTCCTCGAGCGACGCTCCGGACGTGCACACGTCGTCGACGATGAGCAGGCGCGCGCCCTCGACCGCGGGCGAGGCCGTGAAAGCTCCGGCGAGGGCGTTCGCCCGCGCGTCGCGGCCGAGGGCCCACAAAGGATTGGTCGAGCGCGTGCGCGCGACGACGTCCCAGACGGGCAGGCCCGTCCAATCGGACAGGGCCTCGGCGATCAGGCGCGCCTGGTTGTAGCCGCGCTCGCGGCGGCGCCGCGGATGCAGCGGCATCGGCACGAGGGCTTGGGCCGGGGAAAGCTCCGGAAACCGCGAGAAGGCTCGCCCCATCAATTCTCCCGCGGCGCGCGCCGCGGAGCGCCGGCCGCGGAACTTGAACGAGTGGACGAGCGAGACGGCCGCGTCGCGATAAAGATGCGAGGCGCGGATCGCGCGGCAGGCAAACGGCTTGCCCTCGCAGCGCGGGCAAAGCGGACGGTCCGTCGGCTCGCAGCACCGGGCGCAATAGGGCGGCTCGCTCGAGGCGAGCGTGAGCCGGCAGCCGGCGCACAACGGGCCGAGGCGGCTTCCCGAAAGGTCCTCGCGGCAATGCGCGCAGGTCTCGGGCCAGAGAAACGTCAGGGCGGCTTGCTGGATGGTCGCGCAGTCCATACAACGGATACGATCGACCCCCCGAAAAAGTTCCATCTCTCGTCGGTAAAGGCTCCGGCCCCAAAGAGGTACTATTAGGACGATGCGCCGAAACGGCTTCGTCTTGGCCGCTCTCTTGCTCGCGTTGCCGCTGGCCGTCGCGCTCGCGGCGGCGGCCTTCATCGCGGCCGGCTATTGGAACTACAAGAGCCGCGAGAAGGACATCGTCGAGCGCATGGATCATTACTACCTCTCGCTCACGCGCCCGAGCCGCGACGAGTACCTTCTTGAATCCGACGAGACCTTCGAGGTGCCCTACATGGCCTCGAAGCTCTCGATCGCCGCCGAGCCGACGCGCTTCTACGACGCCAACGACCGGCTCATCGGCGAGTTCGCGACCGAGCGCGGCGCCGTCGTCTCCGATCCCGCGGACCTGCCGGAGTTCCTCAAGCGCGCCCTCGTCGCCACCGAGGACGGGACTTTTTACCAGCACCACGGCGTCAACTGGCGCGCGACGGCGCGCGCTTTGCTGACCGACCTGCGGCATATGCGCCGCGCCCAGGGCGGGAGCACGCTCACGCAGCAGTTGGCGAAGATGATGTTCACGACGCGCAAGAAGACCCTCGGCCGCAAGGTCTTCGAGTACTTCTGCGCGCGGACCCTCGAGCGCAAGTTCACGAAGGACCAGATCCTGCTCATGTATTTCAATTTCGCCTACTTCGGCCACGGCTGCTTCGGCGTCGAGCAGGCGGCGCGCTATTACTTCGATAAACCGGCCAAGGCCCTCGCCTTGCCCGAGGCCGCCATGCTGGTCGGGATCGTCGCGAGCCCGAACAGATACTCGCCCTACGAAAGCCTTTCCCTCGCGCAGGCGCGCCAGCGCACCGTGCTTTCGCGCATGGCCAAGCTCGGCTTCATCCCGCAGGGCTCCGTCGAGCGCATATCGAACGAGTTCTGGGAGGACATGGCGCGGCGCGCGAGGCGCCCCGAGGTCAGCTTCTGGCGCATGCGCGTCAACGAGGCGCCCTACGTCGTCGAGTACCTGCGCCGAGAGCTGCTGAACTCCTTCAGCAAGGAGCGCTTGCTCAAGGGCGGGCTCAAGATCTACACGACCTTCGACCTCGACGCTCAAAAAGCGGCCGAGGACGCCCTGCGCGCGACGCTGCGCGAGGAAAATCGTTCCGACCCGAAGAACCCGAATGCGTCTCCCATCGAGGGCTCCTTCGTGGCCCTGCGGCCCTCGGACGGGGCGCTGCTCGCCATGGTCGGCGGCAGCGGCTTCGACTTCTCGAACCAGCTCAACCGCGCGGTCGATAGCCGGCGCTTGATCGGTTCGGCGGTCAAGCCGTTCGTTTGGGCCGACGCCTTCGAGACCGGCAAGCACAAGCCCGACGACCTCTTCGACGACAAGCCCTTGCATTTCAAGCTGCCGGGCGGGCGCGTCTGGTCGCCGCGCAACTACGGCAACAAATACCACGGCATGGTCGATCTGCGTTTCGCCCTCGCCGATTCGATGAACTCGGTGGCGATCCAGCTGCTGCAGGACCTCGATATCCGAGAGGTGATCGGCAAGCTCGCGGCCGCCACGGGGCTGCCGCGCGACAGGTTTCCGCGCAATCTTTCGCTTGCGCTCGGCACCGTCGACCTCTCGGCCTTGGAGCTCGCGCGCGCCTACTGCGTGTTCGCGAGCGGCGGCCGACCGGTCGAGCCTTATTACTTGCGGCGCGTCGAGGACCGCGACGGCAAGGTGCTCGTCGAGGCGCCGAAACCCGGGGAGCCGCGGGTCGTCTTCAGCTCATCGACCTGCGCCACGACCGTCGAGCTCATGAAGGGCGTGCTCGGGCCCAGAGGCACGGCTCACGCCGCGGTCGTGCGGACCGGCTTCAACATCCCGGCCGCCGGAAAGACCGGCACGACGACCGACTACCGCGACGCTTGGTTCGCGGGCGTGACCCCCGACCTCTCCGCCGCGGTCTGGATGGGCCATGACGACATGCGCGACCCGCTCGGCGAGGGCAAGGCCGGCGGCGCGATCTCGGCGCCCGCGTGGATGAACTTCGTCAAGGCTTATTACCGCAACCGTCCGACGAAAGATTTTGAACCGCTGACCGCTAAGAAGTAGAATCCGGGGACCATGAAGCGCCCGCTCGGCGTGCTACTTTTGGCGGCCTCGGCCTTGGCCGCCTGCGGCCCGCAGAGAGAGAAAGAGCCCAACCACGATTTCTCGCAGGCGACGCCGATCCACGCGGGCAAGGTCGTCGGGACGATCTCCTCCCCGGATGAAGCCGATTTCTTCCGCCTCGACGTCGCGCAGCAGCAGACCCTCTCGGTCCACGTCGCGGGCATCCGGGACGTCGATTTCGTTCTGTCCGTTTATGACGGCAATCGGGTCGAGCTTCTGCGCGCCGACGAGACGGCCGCCGGCGGCGACGAGGAGCTGCTCGACGTCGGCGTCGCGCCGCCCGGGCCTTACTACATCGTCTTGCGCAACAAGAACCCCAACGCGAACAACCCGAAGCAAGAGTACGAGTTGGACGTCAAGCTCGAGCGGGCGACGAGCCGCGAGCGCAAGCCCGATTCCTCGGTACAAACCGCGAGTCCTTTGGAGCTTCCGGGCGTCACGCGCGGGCACTTCTGGCCTTCGCAGAATCTCTTGTCCGGAAGCACCGACTACCTCGCCGAGGATTGGTTCCGCATCGAGGTTTCGACGGGCATCTTCCTCTTGAACATCGACCTGTCCGAGGTCCCGAAGGTCGACTCCGTGATGGAGGTCTTCGACACCAACGGCTACAAGCTCAAGCAGGTCGACTCCGGCGGCGTCGGCGAGGGGGAGAGCCTCAAGAGCTTCGGCGTGCGCGGTCCCGCCCTCTACTATCTTCGGCTCTTCGCGAAGAACCGGGCCGGAAATCCCGACGCGCCTTTCGAGCTGTTGACCGAGCTGATCCCGTATCAAGGCCGCACCGAGTTCGAGCCCAACGACCAGCGCCAAGACGCGACGCCCTTCGAGGGCGATACGATCACCGGCGCGATCGCGCCCGAGGGCGACGCCGATTGGTACAAGGTCTCCGTGCGCGACCCTCAGCGCCAGCTCTTGCGCGCCTCGGTCACGGGCGTCGAGGGGCTCGATCTGACGTTGACCCTCGCGGACTCGTTCGGCAATCCACTCGTGACCGTCGACAACATGGGCGCGGGCCAGCCGGAAGTCTTGACCGGCTACGGCGTGACGGCGGGGGACTACTATCTCGTCGTGCAGGAAAAGTCCGGGCGCAAGGCCAACCCGCGCGAGCCTTACACGCTGGCCAAGAGCCTGACGCCTTGGCAGCCGGGCCTCGAATGGGAGCCCAACGAGTCGACGGCGACGGCGCAGGCCCTCAAGGTCGGCGAGTCGGCGGACGGCTACGTGGCGCCCAGCGGCGACGTCGACTATTATCAGTTCAACGTCTATCAAAAGGGCTCTGTCTCCTTCGAGCTCGCGGGCGTGCTCAACGTCCAGTTCGTCGTCGACCTCTACGATCAGGACGGAAAGCCCGTCCAGGAGTGGACGGCGCCCAAGGCCGGGGAGTCCATGGCCTTCGATAAGGATTTGGACGCGGGCACTTACTACCTGAAGCTTTCCGGCAAGGAGCCGTCCCAGAACAATGTCCGCGACAAATACAGCCTGCGGCTCAAGGTCCGTTAAGAGGCTGTTGGCGGTCGGCGCCGCGGCGCTGTTTTGCGGCTGCGCGGCCAAGCCGCTCGTCGACTTGCCCGCCCCGCAGCCGCGGGCCGTGCCGTTCGTCGTGCCGCCGGCGGCCAACGCCGAGGTCGTGGTGACCGAGGCCGTCGCCGGGCCCGAGGAAGACACGGCGAGCTTCACCAGGATATTCATCGACGGCAAGCCGGCCGAGCAGACGCCGGTCGCGCCGCGCTCGCAGCCCCACCGTTGGGCCGACCGCATCCCCGCGGGCAACCATCTCTTCAGATTCGAGCAATGGTATCTCCCGCAGGCCGGCGAGTGGGGCGTCCTCGACGCCCAGTGGCAGCCGACGGAGCGCTTCGTCCGCGTGTCGGACGGCGAGCGCACGACGATCGGCCTGAAGTTCTCCGACGGCGGACGCCGCTTCGAGCTCGCCGTCTCGCGCCGGTCGCTCCCTTAGCGGTCGAGAAAATCGGGATGACTGGAGCCTGGGCTAAGTCTTATAATCGCGGCTGCCATGTCCGATGCGACGCCGGCGCCGCGGTTGCTGATCATCGATGACGACGACTCCTTGCGCGAGCTCTTCGCGAAGCCGATCCATTACGCCGACCTCGCCGACTCGATCCGCAAGCTCCTCGCGGGGCGCGCCACGTGACCGAGCTCGGTCGGGCCAAGAGACGGCTGCTCGTCGTCGACGACGACGAATCGCTGCGCGAGCTTTTCCGTTTCTCGATGGAGAAGGAAGGCTTCGCCGTGGGCGAGGCCTGCGACGGGCTCGAAGGGCTGCAGAAGACCCCTGAGTTCGAGCCCGACTTGATCGTGGTCGATCTCATGATGCCCAACCTCGGCGGCTTCGAGATGGTGCGCAACCTGCAGGCTCTCGGCTTCGGCAAGATCCCGGTCGTCGTCATCACCGCCTACTCCGACGAGTCGAGCGAGCAGATGATCCGCCAGGAGCGCAACGTCGTCGACTTCGTCAAGAAGCCGATCAACTACGCCGCCTTGGCGGCTTTCATCCGCGGCCGGCTCAAGTAAGCGGGGTCCTTGACGCGCTCGCGCAGCCGGCGCGCGGCCTTTTTCCGGGAGAGCCGATCGGACGGGTTGTCGCCGAGCAGCGTCTCCCGCACCGGGCGCTCGGGCATGACGCTCAAGGTCAGCGCCTCGCTGAGGGTCAGTTGGTCGGCGTGCTTGTCGAAATAAACGAAGCTCGCCGCCTCGGCGCCCGAGATCTCCGCGCCGTAAGGCGCGAGGTTGAGGTAAGCTTCCAAAAGCTCGCTCTCGCCGGCGCTCGCGCGCAGCCAAAGGCGCTCGAGCCCGCAGGGCCACCCTTCTCCGCATAGGATGGCGCTCAGGCGCCGGGCGAGGATCTTCTTGCGGCCGTCGGCCGGCCCGAGCTCGGCGCGCGCGGCGTCGAGCAGGAGCGGCGACATCGCCGAAAGCGGCCGCCATACGCGGTAGCGTCCGTCGGCGGCCGGCGCCATGGAGAGACGGCCTTGCCCGTCGCGCGTCTCCACGGATTGCGGGATCTTCTCGCGCAAAGCGCTCGGGTCGAAGGAGAACGCCGCCATGGCCGAGCCCGCCAGGATCAGAAGCCCCGTTCCCGCGAGCAGCGCCGGTCTCATGGCCTAGATACCGCTATGGCGGCTTGAAACTTACGCCCGCGCTTATAAATTCGTTTTCTTTTTCGCCTGGGGTCGGCGGACGTGACGCTCGCCGCGTCGCGCCGCGTCGCGCGCGTTTTTTTCGCGCAGCGCGATGTCCGAGAGCGCGAGCCAATGAGCGGGGTCCTTCGGCTCGAGGGCGATCGCCGAAAGCGCGGCTTGGCGCGCGCGCGTAAAGTCGCCGCGCATCTTGGCGGCGACGGCGAGGCGCTCGAGGTTTGAAACGTCGCCGGGCCGCAGGGCGCGGGCGCGCTCGTGGCAGGCGAGCGCGCGCGTCCAATCGCCGAGCTTGCCGTAGGCCAAGCCCTCGCGATAGGCGAGCCCGGGATAATCCGGGGCGTCGCCGTCGAGCCGCAGCAGCCGCGCGAGCGCTTCGGCGGGCCGTCCTTGCGCCAGCAAGGCGTCGCCGGCCAAGAGCTGGGCGGCGGGCCAGCTCGGCGACGTGTTCAAGACCTCGTCGAGTCGGCTCACTGCGTCGCTCTCGGAGCCGGCCAACGCCAGCAAGCGCCGCGCGCCGGCGACCTTGAAATCGTCGGCGAGCCAGCGCGCGGGAAAGACGGCGAGAAGCGCCAGGCAGGCCGCGAAGGCCGCCGCGAGCGCGCGGCGCGGGATTCTTTCGAAAGGCAAGGCGGCCGTCGCGAAAGGCTCGCCCGAGGAGGCGAGCGCGCAGAGCCCGCAGGCGGCTCCCGCGCAGAGCCAGGCCGCGGCCGCGAGCGCCGGGAGCGACGTCCACGCGACGGCGGCCAAGGCGAGCGCCGCGCCGAGGAGCGCCGCGAGGACGCCGCGCTCCTCCGGCGCGCCGAGCCGGCCGAACGCTCTGAAAGCGCGCGCGGCCTCGACGAGCACGGCCGCCGCGAGCAAAATCGTGAGCGCCGCGCCGACGGGCTCGAAGCGCTCGATGGAGGGGAGAGGCGAGACGCGGCCGCCCGCGACGAGCGCCGCGAGGGCCAGGCCCGCCGCCGACGCGGCCGCGGCCTTGAGCAGCCGCTTGGCCTCGCCGCCGCCGCCGAGGGCGAACGCGGAGGTGAGAAACAGCGCGGGGCCCGCGGCGCGATCGAGCGCGGAGGGCAGCGCGAAGGCGGGCCCGACGGCGCCGACGCACGCCTCCCAGGCGATGAGCGCGCCGGCGATCCAGATCGCCGGAAGAAGACGCCGCGGCGCGCTCAGGCGGCCGGACAGCAGGCCGTGAAGAAGAAGGGCGCCGATTCCGGCGAGCGTTCCAAGGCGCAGCGCGGCGCCGAGGCCGGCATCCGGGTCCCAGGCGCCGACGAGCGAGGCGAAAGGAAGGCAGAGCGCGAGGGCGACGAGCGCGGCCGATGAGAATGAGAGCGCCGACGGCGGCTCGGGCTCAGGAGCGGCTTCGGGGGCGTCCGGCGCCGGCTGCGCCTTGAGCAGCGCCTGCCGCAGCTTCTCTTTGAGCTCGGGGGGCATCGGCGCGGGCCCGGCCTTCGCCGGGCGCAGCGCGCGCGCGAGGCGCGCGCATTCGGCGCAGCCTTTCAAATGCTCCGCGACGGCGCGGCTTCGCGCCTCCGGCAGCCGGTCCTCGAGGTGAAGATCGAGCAAGGCGCGTGTGCTTGCGCAGTTCATCGCACTCCCTCCCGCGACAAGATCCCGCGTAATTGCGCGCGCGCGCGGTGCAGCCTCACGTCGAAAGCGGCCAGCGAGCAGCCGAGCGTCCGCGCGCAGTCCTCGCGCGCCATCCCCTCCAGGTCGGCCAGGACGACGGCCATGCGCAGCGTGGGGGAAAGCCCGGCGACGGCCTTGCGCACGGACTCGCTGTCGGCTTGCGCTTGAGCGAGGCGCTCGGGCCCCGGCTCGTCGTCTCGCAGCACGTCTTCCAAGGAGGCCGAGTCCTCGTCGTCGCCGCGCGGCGCGGAGAGAGAGACGGAGCGGCGCCGAGACTCGACGCCGAGGCTGCTCAAATAGACGTTGCGGATGATCTGATTGAGCCAGCCCTCGAACGGCAGCGAGGCGTCATAGGAACCCATGTACTTGATCGCGCGCAAGAAGGCCTCCTGGACGACGTCGCCCGCGTCGGCCGCGTTGCCGGTCATGCGCAGCGCCACCGCGTAGGCGCGGTCGGCGTTCTGCTCGATGAGTCGGTTGATCTGGTCGGTGCGGGCGTCCACGGAGGCCGGCGCGCTCTCCTTAGCCATGATACCGCGCGCTCCCGGCGAAACTTACAGGCAAGCGGGACAGATCATACCAAACCGGCGATCCCCGAGGCCGGCTGGGGGGCTGTCGTTAGGTCCTTTGACTGGGCGGCGCTGGGCCCAAGGACACGGCCGGGCGGGGCTCCTTCCCCTTATAATAGCAGCGTCGATGAAAAGCGTCGGGCGCGCGTCGTCGGCTGTCCTGCTCGCGGCGAGCTTGGTCCTGCCGCCGTCGGCCGTTTTTGGGGTCGAGATCGACGGCCCCTCCGACCTTCCCTCGGCCGTCTCGCCGGTCGTTCCCGCGCTGACTCCGGCGTCGGCGGCGCTGACGTCGGTCGAGGCCGTCCTCCCGGGCCAAGAGAGCGCTCCGCTTCCGGCGCTCGAGACGGCCTTGGCCGAGAAAGCCGCGACGGCGGCCGCGGCGCCGGCCGCCTCCGTTTCGGCGGCGGGCCGCGCGCAAATCCTTCAGGCGCTTTCTCCCCAGAACGCGGAGCAGGTCTCCGACTCCCAGGCCAAGGATCTGTCGGCCGAGCTTATCGAGGGAAAAGCCGCGGCGCCGGACTCCGCGGTCGAGCCCGTCGCCGCCGGCCCGGCGCTCTTTCCGGGCCCGGTCTTCGCGAAGCCCTCCGAGGCGCGCGACTTCGCGCGGCGCGCGGAGCCCGCGCGTCCGGCCGTCGTTCGCGCCGCGGCGCGCCTGCGCGACGCCGTCCTCGACCGCGCCGCTTACGCGCGGTTGTGGGTGGATCATCTCCATTTCTACGTCGTGCGCAACATCGTCAACAAGTGGGGCGCTTATCAGCGCGACCGCGGCGAGGCGCTGGCCAAGGGCGTCACGCCCGCCGTCACGAGCCCGCGCGCCTTTTTCGGCCATATGCGCGTGATGGGGCAGACGGGCTACTACTACCCGCTGGGGTTCACGCCGCGCGACAACGAGGGCGTGATGAAGGAGGCCCGCGCGAGCTTCAGAAAATATTTCGACGGTCCGGGCGTGGGGCAGAAGGAGTACGACGCCTTCGAGCGCTTCATGAAGCGCGCTCTCACGTACAACGCGGAGAAGCGCGCGAAGTCCAACTTCAACAAGCGCCTGCGCGACAAGATGCTCGAGGCGTCCCTGTTGCCGGCCGGTCAGATCGCGGATTTCTTCGACGCGCGCGTCAAAGACGACGGCTACATCAAGGACTTCCAGAAAAACGGCGGGGCCGATCAAGTCCTCGAGCAGTTCCGCGGCATCGCCCTCGACCTGCTCCTTAAGGAGCCCGAGAAGGCCGACGGCAAGGTGCTCGGCGTCCTCTTGATCGGCAGCTTCGCCAACGGCGGCGCGACGCCCGGCAGCGATTTCGACGTGAGCATCATCACCCAAGACGGCTCTCACGCGCGCGCGAAGGGCTTCATGGACGAGTTCATCGCGCGGTGGGGCAAGGATCGGCAGAAGCAGCACACGGTCACCTTCCACGAGTCGCCGCTGCGGCCTTCGCGCTGGCTCGTCGACGCGATCCACGATTGCCCGTATCTCATTATCTCGCCGGACAAGGCGCTCGTCGAGGTCCTCCAGCGCAAGCCCGGCGAGGCGCCCGCTTTCGTCACGGGCAAAGAGTTGACCGCGCGCGGCCGCGTCGACCGCGTCCTGCAGTACTTGGCCGTGGAGACGACGATGCTCTTCACGCGTCCCGCGCCTCCCCGCAAATAGGGAAGCCCCCCGGCGCCGTCGGGGGGCTTCCGGACTTCTACGCTTTGGGCTACTGCTGCTTCGGCTGATTCTCGGGTCCGGGCAGTTGAGCCTTGAGCACGGGCGCCGCCGGCGCGGCCGGATGCTCGGCCAGGAGCTTCTCGGCGGCGCTTTCGTCGAACGTCTTCGCCATGACCGCCTTCTTGACGGCCTCGGCGGCGATGCGCCGCGTCTCCTCGTCGCCCTTTTCAAAAGCGCGCTCGAAGATCGCCGCGCCGCGCTTGGCGAGGCCGGGACGGGCGCGGAGGATCTTGACGCCGCGGGTTAAAGCCGAGCCCTCGGCGGTCTCGATGTGCTTGTTGAGGAGAGCCGAGCTGATCCAGGGAAGCTTGACCGAATCTTCGATCAAGCCCGTTTGCTCGAGGCGCTCGAGAGCCGGGCCCATGAGAGCCGGGTCGCGGTAATCCTCGAGCGCGATCACGCAGGAGACGACGGTGGCGGGATCGCCCGTCGAGCGCATGAGCGCCAAGATCGGCTCGATCGCCTTCTTGCCGCCGGTGCGCCGCAGCGCGGCGACATAGATGGACGGCTCGATCTTGCCCGCGCCCGACGCCTGGAGCTTGAGGAAGACCGCCTTGCCGCCCACGCCTTCCGGCCGGCCGAGCTCGGAGGCGGCGGCGTCGCGCAGGTCCGACGGCCCCTCGTCGAGCGCCTTGAGCGCGAGCTCGCGGGCCGCGGGGCTCTTCGTGCGGCCGATCAGCAGTCTGCTCGCGCGGATCTTGAGCTGCCAGGTTTCCTTGGGCTCGCCGGTCGACTCATGGACGAGCGGCGCGATCGCCTCGCCCAGCGCGTCCGCGTTCTCCTTGCCGAGCGGGCTCTTGCCGTACTCCGGCCCGTCGAGCACGTCCATGAGCCCGCCGAGCGCGACGAGGCGGCTTTGCTCCTCGCCGTCCTTGACGCTCGGCAGGAAGGTTCCGACGACCTCGTCGGCCGAGACGGGCTGGGTCTCGGCCTGCGTCGCGGCTTGGCTCTGGGCTTCCTGCGCGGAGGGCGTTTGCTCGGGCCGCGGCGGGGACTTCTGCGGCGGCGCGTCGAGCATCATTTGGCCGATGCACGCGGCGGCGAGGACGACGAAGGTGCTGCCGACGATCACTTTGGCGCGTTTCATAAATCTTGTTCTCCGTGGCGGGGGCGGGCCTCTCGAGGGGCCCGGCGCCTGAGTCGGAATACCTAGGTGGGAGTGAAAACTTACAAACGATTCAACAGCGGTGCCAGGCACTGAAGTGAATCGTTTGTTGAAAAGGAAGCGTGTCAGCGCGGCCGGCGGGAAAGAACGACGAGGCGGTTTGAGTCTTTCGTCAGGGTGAGGCCGTCGAGGGAGCCCCAGCGCCGGACCGGCCTGAGCCCGGCTTGCTTGAGTATCGTTGAAAGGCGGCGCCAATCGTACTGGCGAACCATGAGCATCGCGCGCGCGGGCGCTCGACCCTTACGGAGGATGGTCCATTCCGATTCGACTCGGGGGTCTCGTCCTTCGACGAGGCGGCTGTCCTCGAGAAGGTAGCTGCCGTCGCCGCGCCGCTGCCATTTCTTCGGCTGGAAGTGTCGGCGCAGCCAGGCCGCGTTCATGAGATCGATCAGAAATAGGCCTCCCGGTCGCAGCGCGTTGCGAACCTTGCGAAGCGTCCTCAGGTCGTCCCGCGGATCGGCGAAATAGCCGAAGCTCGTCCAAAGGTTGATGGCTGCGTCGAACTCGGCGTGGAACGGAAGATTGCGCATATCGCCGAGGCGGAAGGAGAGTCGAGGTCCGGCAAGGCGTTTCGCGGCGGCCAGGTATTCGGGAGTCGAATCGACGCCTAGAACTAAAGCGCCCTTGCGCGCGAGGGCGGCGCTGTGCCGTCCGGTCCCGCAACAAAGATCCAACACGCGCTGCCCGCGCCGCAGCCCGAGAGCGCGCCAAACGAAGGAAGCCTCTCGGGGAGCCGCCGCGATCGCCTCGGGCTGGCCGGGCGTGAATATTTCCTCTCGAAAGAATCGACGCCGCCAACTTTTCAATAAACGAGTCACTTTAGTGCCTGGCACCGCTTCAACATCAGAACTGGAACGTGAGGGTGGTGCCGAATTGGTACGAGATGAAGTCTTCCTCCGGGAGGAACTTATGCCATTCGCGCGATAACGCGCCGTTGATCGTCATGCGCAGGTTCTTGGCCAGCTCGTAATCGGCGCTGGTGTTGAACGTGGCGAGCTTGAAGTTATCCGCCACCGTCACCGGCGAGGAGCGCAGCGCGAGGGACAGCGTCGTCGTCCAGATGATCCGGTTCGAGAACAGGATCGTCTTGGTCGAGCCGGGCAGCAGCAGGCCGCGCGGCAGCGCGAGGTCGGCGCGGACGAGAACGCTGGGCGTGATGACAGTGACGTTCTGCGAGTAGGTGCCGAAGCCGTCTTGGGTGGTGTCCTTCGAGTAGTCCACCTTGGGCGTGAAGCGGAACTTTTTTACGTCGAAGGTCGTTTGGACGGTCGCGTCTTGATGCCCGGTCGCTTGGGTGTTCGCGTCGACGAGCAGGTTCTTGTTGGTCGACGAGCGCTGGTTGAAGCTGATCAGGCTGTCGAAGCGCTTAAAAAGGATCGAGCGCAGGTCCGTGCCGAACGAGGAGTCGGTCAGGATCGACTGACCCTCGTTGTTCGTGCGGTGCGCGGAGTACTTGTAGTTCATCTGCGTGCTGTTCATCCACTTGAACGTGCCGAAGAGCTTCTCGAGCTGGCTGATGCTCGCGACGAGGTCCGGCAGCGTCGTGGAGACCGTGCGCGATTGGGTGTCCGTCGCGTTCGTGCGTTGGATGCTTTCGACGAAGTTGTTCGAGATCGAGATCGTCTTGAGCGAGGCCCAACGCCCGCGCAGGTCGTACGCGTCGAGCGGCGACCAGCGCTGGGTCGAGTTGAACGTGTCGCGCAGGGTCTGCGTCTGCATTTGGGCCGCCGGCCCCTGCGCGTGGAGCGGCGTGCGGATCCACAGCGCGCCCATCGTGTCGAGATCTTTTTCGACCTGATTCCAGACGTCGCCGTCTTGCAGCTGATAGCCGGAGACGATGTTGAGCGTGCGGAAGAGCTTCGTGCGCCTGGTGATCTCGCCGATGGTGATCGGCAGGCTGATCGAGCCGTTCGAGTTGCGGTTGACGGTCTTGATGTCGCCGACGTTGAAGACGTAGGTCGAGTTGCCGACCACGAAGGTCGAGATGTTGAGTATGTTGTTCTCTAGCACGTCGATCGAGTAGTTGACCTGGGGATTGAGCCAGGACAGCAGGCGATAGTTCGATGTAAAGCCTACGGTCTCGCTTTGGGACTTCGGATAGCGGCTGTCGAGCTCGACGCCCGAGGTGAGGTCGTTGCGGTGCTCGGTGACCTTGGTCAGCGAGTAGTTGGGATTGAAGGTCGAGCCGGTCCACGGGACGAAGGTCAGCCGCGCGCCGACGGTCTGCGTGAGCTCGTTGGTGTTGAAGTCGCCCGGCAACAGGCGCGACTCGAGCGAGTCGAAGGTGATGTCGTATTTCGAGTAGCTGTAGTTGAGGTCGACGGTCTTCGGCAGGTAGCGGCGCGTGATCGGGACGCCGTACTGCAGCGTGCCCGAGTAGGTCTTGCGGTCGTCGGTCCGCGTGAGGAAATCGTAGTTGATCCGATTGCGCGCGTAGTTGAGGTTCAAGCGCGGATAGGCGCCCAGGCTGAAGTTGCCTTGGGCCGTGCCGGTGAAGTTGACGACCTTGCCCTGTTGGAGCAGGTTGACGCTGTTCGTGAGCCCGCCCGTCAGATTGGTGGCCGGCGTGTCGGTGACGATGCGCGAGACGTTGAAGGTCAGCGGGAAATACTGCAGCCTGGTGAAGTTGAGGAATCCCGTGTCTTGCTCGTTGTCCTGATTGAGCACCACGGAGGTCGGCGTCTGGAAGTTACGGTCGACGGAGCGGAATTTCCCGCCGAACGTGGCCCAGCCCGGCACCTCGAAAGTCGCCTCGAGCTTCTCGGCGTTGCCGACGCGCGGGAGCGGCTGGGCGACGTGGATCTCGTTGAGGTAGACGATGCCCGCGCTCTGGTTGTCGCCGGTGATGCTGTTGCCGTTGCCGCCGGACGTCGTGTCGGTCGTCTTGCGGACGCCGGCCACGATCTCGGAGACTTGCTGAAGGCTCGGCGTGCCTGAGCTGATGATCGTGGTGCCGGGCGTGCTGGCCTGCCAGGTATCGGCGACGGCGTTGTGTCCCGAGTCGTTCTGGTAGACCCTGATCTCGCGCCAGCCGACGTAGTTCAGCGGGACGTCGACCTCCCAGAAGTTGGTGTCGTTGCCGACGCGCAGGAAGAACGTGTGGTCCGTGCAGTTGATCGCGCCGTTGCTCCCGTTGGCGGGCGAGCACGTCGCGCCTTGACTATTAGGCGCGTTGGAATAGAGCAGGAAGTTGAAATAGCGGTGCTGGCTGATGTCGATCGCCGTCGTGTATTGCCGCTTGGTCGTCACGACGGCCCCGACGCCGTTGACGATCGTCATGCTGGAGAACGCGAGCTCGAGGGCCTGCTCCGAGACGTTCGTGGTGTTCGACTGCTTCTGGAGGTTGCTCAGGCTGCCGTAGAGGTCGTTGAAGACCTGCGTCGCGTCGCCGCCGGCGTTGTAGATCGGGGTGTAGGTCGGGTTGTCGACGTTGTTGATCGGCGTGACGGTCAGGTTCTCGGGGCCGACGGGGTTATTGTTGAGAGCCGGGTCGATGGGCTGGCCGTTGAGCCACGTGTTGCCGACCACCGAGATGTTGGCGAATTTGAGCTGTCCGGCGACCGGGCTTCCCGCGTGGTGTCGTACGGAGACGCGCAGCTGCTTGATGTTCGTCCAGCGGCTGAGCGTCGCCGTCGAGATGGCGAGCGGGATCTGGAACGTGTACCAGTTCGTGCCGCCGCCGAAGTCGATGACGGTGTGGACCTTCTGGTCGGTGGTGGCGAAGAGCTGCGTGCTCGTCGGGTTGAAGCCGGTGATGTCGCCCGCGTAGCCGAAGTTGTTGCCGTTGCCGTCGTCTTGGTCGAGGCGCGCGTTGACGTTGAGATCCTCGCTGTCGAGGCGGCCGTTGTTGGCGCCGAAGACCGTCGAGGGCGTCAGGGAGCCAGCCGGGTTGGTGTAGGTCCAGCCGACGTCCTTGGCCGGCGACAAGATGCCGGTGCAGTCCGTGTCCTCGGTCTTCGGGACGTTGTTGACCGTGACGCCGTTGGCGCAGGTCAGCGTCGTGCCGCCCGTCGCGTCCGCGTCCTCGGAGATGCCTCCCAGGCGGAAGTTGATGTCGTTGCCGGAGACGTCGCCGAGCATCGTGATCTGTAGGATCGTGCGCTGCGAGAAGTCGTTGCCGGCTGACGAGAACGGGAAGACGATCGACTGCTCCTGCGAGGCCGCGTTCGAGAAGTCGTAGTTGAAGTCGAGCACCTGCTGCGGCTGGTTGTTCGTCGCGGGGGCGCTCGGGTTGATCTGCAAGGCCGGCACGTTCTCGCTCGTCCACTGCATGCGGGAGGAGTCGCTCGGATCTTGGCTGCCGGTGAACGACGTGCAGGGCGTGGCGGCGGAGCAGCCGGCGCCGCCGGGGTTCGAGGCGATGAACCACGCGGAGGCCAAAGTCGAGGCGCCGTCCGACTGCTTGATCCCCTCCATGTTGTCGACGATGGCGAAGGCGTTGAGGTTCAAGTCTTGGCGGCTCTGGGCGAACTCCCCGCCGAGGAGCTTGACCTTGAACTTCTTGCCGATCTGGAAGTCCTGCCCGTGGGCGTCGAAGTCGTAGACGAGCAGGCTGCGGGAGAGCTCGGTGATCGAGGGCGTCGTCTGGGACTTGATCCCCGACTCATAAAGCAGGGTCGAGCCCACCTCGTAGTGCTTGCCCCATTCGTAGGACACGCGGGTGCCGAGCAGCGAGTCGTTGGTCGTCGCGCCGGCGAAGGGCGCCACCTCGTAGCTGATGTCGATCTCGGAGTTCGCGCGGATGCGGTCCTGGTTGAAGAACGTCACGAAGCCGGCGTCGTAGTCGATGAAGTAGTCGACGTTGCGGTTGAGCTTGACGTTGTCGAGCAGCACGATCTCCGATTGAGGCACGAGGTTCGGCTCGAGGAAGAAGGTCTTGAAGCGGTAGTTGTACTCGACGTGGATGATCCGATTGGGGATCGGCGTCGGCGCGTAGATGTTCGGGTCGGGCGTCGAGGGCGAGCTGTTCGAGACCGAGAACGGCACCAGCAGGTTGAAAAGGCCGTTGGCGAAGTCGACGTTGATCGTGTCCGGATACTTCTGGATCGGGTTCAAGCCCGAGCCGACCTCGTTGCGGTTCTGGTCCAAGACCTTCAGGATGAAGTTGCCCCGGCCGTTGTCGCCCACGATCTGGGTCTGGCCGATGCTGTAGAAGGTCTTGAGCTCGCGGTTGTAGCCCACTTCGTCGAGCGTGCAGCTCGAGCACTCGATCGGCTGGTCGCCCGCCGTCTTGATCAGCTTGAAATTGCCGGTGCCGCCGCCGATGGTCGTCATCGAGGAAGTCTCGACGTCGACGTGCTGATTGGAATTGTCGATGTAGTCGACGGCGACGACGAACTGCGGCTGGAGCTGGTTGCGGAAGGTGATGATGCCGCGCACGTAGTCGATCGTGTAGTCGAGGCCCGCCTGCATCTGAGCGAACGTGCCCGTGAAGGTCGAGGTGTGCAGCTGCAGGTCGTCGGCCGTCAGCGCCACGTTGTTCGTGTTGACCAAGCCGGGCTGATTCTGCGAGAGGAAGACGCGCTCGCTGCCGACCTTGATCGGCAGGCGGCTCGGGTTGCCGAACGTCAGATCGTAATAAGTGCGGCGGACGTAGGACGTGTCCTGAAGGTCGATGGAGGCGAACTGCTGGTTGCCGAAGAACTGCTTCGACTTCGTCGTGCCCTTGGTGCGGCTGCCGATGAAGCTGCCCTTGAAGCCCTTGTACTTGATGTCGGCGCGGATGCCGAAGAGCTGCTTGTTGTACGAGACGAACTCGGTGGCGGGCAATGAGAGGTCGATGTCGCCGAAGCTGACGTTTTGGACGACCTCGTTGGGATCTCCGGTGTAGACGACGGAGATGTCCTGGTGGTTCTGCTTCGTGTCGTCGTAGTCGACGTTGACCGTGATCTTCGGGCCGACTTTGCCCTGCATGCGCAGCTGGAGCTGCTGGGTGATGTCGATGAGGTTGGTCGTCTGCGGGCGGCCGGAGGTGACCTGCGGGTTGAGGAACTTCTTCTCGGAGTAGGTCACGCCGAGGACCTTGCGGCCGGTCACCGAGAGGCTCGTGCCGTAGGTCGGCAGCTCGACTTCGGGCGGCGGCGGCTTGGGCGCCGTAGTCGAGGAGATCGAGACCGCCTCGCCGAGGAGGATCGGGATGATCTCGTTCTCGTTGGGCTCGCGGCCCTCGTCGACGTCGGTCTTCGCGTGCTCGTATTTGTCGAGCGTGTAGTGGAACTCTTGGGTCGACTCGGCGATCTCCCAGTCCAGGAACTCCGGGGTCTCGGAGGAGACGCCCGCGGCCACCTCGGTCGACTCCTGCTGCTCGAAGATGTGGTCCTTGTCCGTCCGGTCGAGAAGCAGGAACTTGCCCGAGTACGACGGCATCAAGATCGGCACCGGCGGCTCGCTGGGCAGATTCTCCGGCGCGGCCGAAGGCTGGCTGGAAGGCTCCTCGGGCTGGGTCGATTCCTGCGGCGCCGGCGCGGGGGCCTCGGGCGCCTCGGGGGCCGGCTTTTGCGGGGTCTTCGACGGCTCCTGTTGGGGGGCGAAATCCGGGTCGTACGGCGTGGAAAATTGGGCGTAAGCCGGCACGTTCGCGGGCGCGAGCGTAACTAATAGTGCCAGCCAGAGACAAAACCGCCGATGGGCGCGCTGTAGATTCAAGCTGTCGTCGGTACTTCGCGCCCCCGGCGAGGCGCTTCGGCGGGCAGTTTAACAGGGGGGTATTACCCTGTCAAGACTTTGGAGCTCTATTAGTTAACGAATCCTTAATAGCGAAAGGCGGCCGCGCTATTAGGCAACGTTATTCTTAATAGCGTCACAGGGAGAGCGCGTCGTAGGCGTTCTGGTAGGACTCGATCATGCGCAGCAGCCCGAAGCGCTCGGCGACGGCCTTTTGGGCCGCGGCGCCCAGGCGCGCGCGCAGCGCGGCGTCGCCGGCGAGAGTCGCCAGAGCCTGGGCGAGCGCGGCCGAGTCTTTCGGCGGCACGAGCAGGCCGCTTTTCCCGTCGTCGACGACCTCGGGCACGCCGTCGACGTCGGAAGCGACGGGCGGCACGCCCAAGGCCATCGCCTCGAGCAGCGCGTTCGGCAGCCCTTCCCAAAACGAAGGCAGCGCGAAGACGTCGAAAGCCGAGAGCCAGGAGATCACGTCGTCGCGCTCGCCGAGCAGCCGGACGTGGTCTTGAAGGCCCCGGCGCCGGACTTGCGCCTCGAGCGCGGCGCGGCGCGGGCCGCCGCCGATGATCGCGCAGCGCGCCGGCAGGCGGCCCTTGATCTTGGCCATCGCGTCGATGAGCGTGCCGTGGCCTTTCTGGGCGTCCAGGCGCCCGACGCAGCCGATCAGCGCGTCGCCCGGCGCCAGCTTCAGCTCGAGGCGCTTCTGCGCGCGGTCAGCCTTCGAGACCGGCCAGTTCGCGACGTCGACGCCGTTGTAGATCGTGATGACTTTGTCCGGGGCGTAGCCCAGGCGCTTCAAGAGATAGCCGCGGCTCGCCTCGCACTCGGCGATCAGGAGGTCGTCGGCCGACTTGAGCGCGCGGTCGACGAAGAGGGTCAAGACCGAGCGCGTGCGGTAGCTCACGCGCGGCGAGCTCACGAGCTTGAATTTGACCCGGCAGCGGCGCTTGGCCAGGCGCGCGAGCTGGATCGCCTGGTACATGACGGCGTGGACGATGTCCGGCTTCCGGCTGTCGATGATCCGGGCGAGCGCGTCGACGTGCTTGAGCGTCGGTCGTCCCTTGAGCTCGAGGCTCTCTACCTTGAAGCCGGCCTGGGTCAGCTTGTGGGCGTAATGACCCGCCGGCTTGAGGCTGACGACGTCGCAGACCTCGAAGCGCTTGGGGTCGAGGAGCGTCGCCAGCGAGTACAGCGTCTTCTCGGCGCCCCCGAGCGTCGTCGAGGTGCCGACGAAGAGGACGCGGGTCAGTACGCCCCCCGCGCCGACACCATGGCCGGGACGGTTTTCAGGATGATCTCGAGGTCGAGGCCGAGCGACCAATGCTCGATGTAGAAGAGATCGAGCGAGAAGCGCTGCTCGCTCGAGACGTCCGAGCGGCCCGAGACCTGCCAGAGCCCGGTGATGCCGGGCAGGATGTTCATGCGCTTCTTGGCCGTCGCGCCGAACTCCTTTTCGAGCGCCTCGAGCTCGCCCGTGGTCAGAGCGAGCGGGCGCGGGCCGACGACGCTCATCTCGCCGCGGATCACGTTCAAAAACTGCGGGAACTCGTCGAGCGAGAAGCGCCGCAGCCATTTGCCGACGCGGGTCACGCGCGGGTCGCTCTTGGCCTTGAAGAACGCTCCTTTCTGGTCGTTCAAGCCCTGCACGGCGGAGATCTTCGACTCGGCGTTGGCGACCATCGTGCGGAACTTGAAAGCCTCGAAGACCTTGCCGCGCAGGCCGTAGCGCTTCTGCTTGTAGAGCACGGGCCCGTCGCTGTCGAGCTTGATGAGCGCCGCGACGATCAGAAACGGAATACCCGTTACCGCCAGCACCAGTCCCGCGAAGGCGAGGTCGAAAATCCTTTTCGCCAGAAAGTTCGTGCGCGTCATGGACGTGTGCTGGATCCGGTAGGCGGGCAGCCCCAGGCTGCGGTCCATCTGGACCTCGCCTAGGCGGATCTCGAGAAGGTCCGGCACCATCTTGAAGCCGACGCCTGCGGCGTCGCAGACCTCGGCCGCGGCGAGGATCCGCTCGTGGCCGAGCGACGAGCGCAAGAGGATCATCTCGAAGTAGCGGCGCTCGGAGAACGCGCGCTCGAGCTCATGGGGCGCCGGCAGCTCCGCGAACTCGCGGATGAAGGCGCCGGGGTGCCGAACGCTGATGCGCTGCTTGATCTCGTCGGCGACGGCTCCGGTCCCGACGATAACGACCGGCAGCGCGGCCTCGAGAGTCGAGAGGAAAGAGTCGACCGCCAAGACGAACGCCTGGCTCACGCAGAGGAACGCGCAGCCCAGCGGCATCGCCAGGACGAGCATCATGCGCGAGTATTCGAGGCGAGAGTAAACATAGGCCGCGAGCAGCGCCGCTCCCGCGCCCATGATCGAGCCCTTGACGATCTGCAAGAAGCGGTCGGCCGCGCCCATCCACGGATCGCTGTAGAGGCGGCACGAGTACCAGAAGATGCCGAGCCAGAGGGGCACGATGGCGTAGAGCAGCTTGTGGTAGAGCTCCCAACTCGGGACGTTGCCGACGATGGGGAACCGAACGATCACCGCGTCCAAGCCGAAGCGCAGCAGGTACGCGGCGTAGTAGGCGAGCGCCACGGCGGCGGCGTCGAGCGTCAAGTGAAGCGTCGTGCGCAGCGCGTGGCGCAGCCACGGGGGCAGCGCTCCGGCCGTGGCGGGGACGAGCCGGGGAGCCGACGGCGCGGCCTTGGCCTGGATGCGGTGGCCCATGAGGCCGATTATATCAATTTGGCCCAAGCGAACGGATCGCCGGCCAGCACGCGCGTGCTTCGCGCCGGCACGCCGACGACGATGTCTCCCGGGCGCACGTCGGCGCCGACGAGAGAATTGGGCCCGACGGCGGCCCAGTCTCCGACCGTGACGCCGCCGATGACGACGCAGCCGGCGTAGAGACGTACTCCGCGCCCGATCCGCGGATAGCGGCCGTTTTTCTCGCCGATCGTCACGCGGCCGAAGATGTGCACGCCTTCCCCGACGACCGAATCGCCGCCGATGACGACTCCTTGGGTATGATGGAAGTCGACTCCGCGTCCGATCGTGGCGAGATTGCTGATCTCGATGCCCCCGTTGAGCACGCAGTTGAGCCGCGCCATGAGCCGGCTGAGCCGGCGCCGGCCGCGAAAAGCCTGCTGAAGCCTAAAGAGGACGAGCGCCGAGTAGCGAGGATTGGCGAGAAGCATCCGGCAGCGGCTGAGCCAGCTGGCGTCCGGGAAGAAGCCGTCGTAGGTGAAGCACTCGCGTATACTCATGGGTGTCGATCGCCGCGCCCGCGCGCCGAGACGGGGCGAGGGGTTCGCCGGCTGCTAAGCGGCATGGATGAGACGTTCGGCGGCGGAGATAGGTGTCATGAGGGATGTTCAAGACAAGCTCATATAAACGCGCCGCAGGAGGAGACGGAACTAGTCGGCGAGCCGATAGCGCAGCAGGCACCAAAGATACGAGAAGCCGTCCTTCCACGTGATCTTCTTGCCCTCGGAATACGTGCGGCCGGAGTACGAGATCGGCACCTCGTAGATGCGCAGGCGGCGCTTGCAGACCTTAGCGCTGAGCTCGGCCTCGATGCCGAACCGCTCGCTCTCCAGGGGGATCGCCTGCACGAGCTCGGTGCGAAAGACCTTGTAGCAGGTGCCCATGTCGGTCAGGTTGATGTCGTAGAGGACGTTAGTGATGAGCGTGAAGAGCTTGTTGGCGAAGTAGTGCCAGAAGAGCAGCACGCGGTGAGCCCCGCCGCCCAAGAAGCGCGAGCCGTAGACGACGTCGGCGCGGCCGTCGATCAACGGCGCGAGCAAGGCGGGGTATTCCGCGGGGTCGTACTCGAGATCCGCGTCTTGGATCAGCGCGAACTCGCCTTGCGCGGCCGCGAGAGCGGTACGCACGGCCGCGCCTTTGCCGCGGTTGCGCTCGTGCAAGAGGACTTTCACGTTGGGGCGCGCGAGCGCGGCGAGGATATCCCGCGTGCCGTCGGTTGAACCGTCGTCGACGACGATTAGCTCCTTGGCGAGCGGGATCTGGACGGCTTCCACCCGTGAAAGCAATTCGAGCACCGTCGCCTTCTCGTTGAATACGGGGATCAGAACGCTGAGAGTCTTCGCTTTCATGCGGTTTCGGCCCAAGCCCAGATGAATAATAGCAGACTCGTCGCTTGCTCGTTTTGAAAAGCGACCTCGGTGAGGTTCATCACGAGGAAGGCCACGCAGGCGCCGAGCGCCCAGAGCCGCGCCGCGTCCGGCGTCCGGCGCGCGCGCGCCGCCGCCCGCGCCGTCATCGTCCACAAGACGGCCGCGAGCGCGGCCAAGCCCAACAACCCGCGCTCGGCGGCTTGGTGAATGTAGAGATCGTGGGCCGAGCCCCAGGCGTTCTCGTTGTCGGACACGCCGTGGAAGTACTGCGGGTAGACGGTCCTGTAATTGCCCGGCCCGACGCCGAGAAAAGGCTGATCGCGGAAAATCTGAAAGCCGACTTTCCAAAGCGTCAGCCGCTCGAGATAGGGATTTGGTCCTGGGTCGTGCATGCGCACGATCATCTGGAGGAACGTATGCCCCGTCGGCAGCATCTCCCAGACGATGAGAAGCAGCGGGCATGCCAGCGCGACCACGGCGGCGAGCTTGCGCAGCCTCCGGTCCGCGAGCGCGACGGCCAGAAGCCCGGCGGCAAGCCCTAGGAACGCGCCGCGCGTCTGGTTGAGCAGGAACGCGAGCCCGGCGACGCCGAGGACCAGGGAAAGCCCCTCGCGAGAGAGCCCCGTGCCTTCGCGCTTGAGGCGAAGGCACAACCCGCCAAGCCAGAGCAGCGCGACGATCTCACCGAAGGTCACCGGATGGACGAAGCCCCGCGCGCGCACCTCGGAATAGACGAGGTCGCCCGTGCGAAGAAAGAGGACCTGTCCGATGCCGACGACGCTGATCAGAACCAGTCCCAGGCCCAGCGCCGCGTAAGCCCGCTTGGGCCGCGTCCAACTCAATGCCACGAGCAGAAGCGCGAGCAGCCAGAGCTTGTGGAGGTCCTTGTAGAGCATGGCGAAGCTCGTCTCGGGGGCGACGCCGAAGGCCGAGCAGATCGCGGCGACGGCGACGTAGGCGATGAGGGCGTAAACGAGCGGGTTTTTCGCCGCGCGCCACGGCGCGCCGGCCCCGGCGAACCAGGCCCATAGAAGCGCCGCGGTCAGCGCGCCGGCCGCCAGGTTCAAGCCCGCGATCGACACGGGCGCCGCCGCGCAGAAAAAGAGCAGTGTCCAGGAGACGGCGTCCTTGGGCTTGATCATTTGCGCCGGGCCACGACCTGCATCGAGTCGCGCGTGTCGAGATAGAGGAACTTGTCGCGGATGTCGAGCGCGTCGACGAGCCGCTCGACCGCGCGGTAGATCGGCCGCGGGTAGTTCGTCAGGCGGCTGAGCCAATAGCCCCACGTGAAGATCCGGCCGTAGGAGCGCGCCTCGACGACCTCGAAGCCGCAATTGGCCAGCAGGCGAGAGAGCGTGGCGCGCGAGAAGTAATAGACGTGCGCGGGCCGCAGCCCCCACCAGCGCCGGCCGAGCAGGCGCGCCGAGAGGCTGTCGATGTCCGGCGTGACGAGATAGAGCACGCCGCCCGGCTTGAGAACGCGCGCGAGCTCGGTCACGAGACCTTTTGGGTCGGCCAGGTGTTCGATCACGTCGACTAACGCGGCCGCGTCGAAGGACGCCGCCGGGAAGTGCGCTTCCTCGAGGGTCGACGCGGGCACGTCGAGCTTTAAGTTCTCAACGGCGAGCTTGCGCGCCCAAGCGGACGGTTCGATTCCGACGACCTCGTAGCCGACGCGCGCGGCGTTGAGGAAATAGCCGGCGTTGCAGCCGACCTCGAGCAGCCGCCCGCGCGGCGCGTGGCGGCGCAGCGCCGAGAGCGAGAGATAGGCGTTCATGCTGCGCGCGTCGGCCTCGGTCACGTAGGTCTCGTCGCTCGACTCGCCGTAGGCGACGAGGAGTTCGGAGGCTTTGACGCGCGGGCTCGTGTAGATGAGGCCGCAGCCGCGGCAGCGCACGACGCGGCCGTAGGCACCGAACTGGTCCGTCGTGGCCGTGTAGTGGTGGCCATCGCGGGAAGTGCCGCGCGGTGACTCGAACGCGACGTCGGCTTCACGCGAGCCGCAGAGGTTGCAGAAGACCTCTTCGAAAAGAGGCTCAGCTCGCGGCTCGGGCGTAGAGCTCCTCCCAACGCCTGATCGCTTCGCCGAGTGAGAAGCGCTCGCGCACGCGGCTCCGACCGTTCTCGCCGAGGCGCCGACGCAGCGCGGGGTCGTCTATGAGCCTGAGCGTGTATTCGAGCAACTCCATCTCGTTCTTGGCCAAAAAGCCGGTCTCGCCGTGAACGACGGCGTCGCGGTTGCCGGGTCCGTCCGAGGCGACGACCGGAAGGCCATACGCCATTGCCTCGAGGACGGCGTTGGGAAGGCCGTCCCAGAGCGAATAGTGCACGACGACATCCAGCTTTCGCAGCGCGCTTTGCGCGGCGGAGCGCTCGAGCCAGCCGGTGATCTCGACTTTGGCGGCGAGATTCATGTTTTCGAGATGCCGCCGGACCGAGGCCTCGTCGTCGCCGCCGCCGATCCAGACGCAGGTCAGCTTGTTGCGCGAGTCCGTCAGGCGCTGCGAGAGATTGACGAAAGCCTCGGGTCGGCGCGCGAAGGTCATGCGCCCGCAGCTGCCGACGCGCAGGCCCTCATGCGGCTCGGGCGCCGGGGCATCCGGAATCTGATCGAGGAACGCGTCGCAAACGACTTCGACCGGCCGGCGCGGCGACAGGGAGCGCGCGAGCTCGCCCTCGCTCTCGGAAACTGCGACGATCAAGCCGATCTTCGATAGCGCTCGCTCGACGCCGCGATAAATCGCGCGCGAGAAATCCGAACGATCTTGCTGCAGGAAGCCGTAGCCGTGCGGCGTGTAATATATCGTATTGACGCCGGCGAGCGCGGCCGCCGACCGCGCCAGAGCGCCGGCCTTCGAGCTGTGCGCGTGCACTACGTCGGGCTTTTCCGCTTTGAACAAGCGATACAGCGCGAGGAAAGCCGAAAAGTCCCGCAGCGGCGAGATCTCGCGCGTGAGCGCCTCGACGCGCACTGCGTTCTTGGCGCCTTGCGCCAAGGCTTGATAGGCGACAGGATCTGCGCCAGGGCGTACATTGTAGACGAGCGTGGTCTCGAAGCGCTTAGGATCGAGTCCGTTGCAGAGAGCGGCGACCTGGTTGCCCGTGCCCCCCGGCCCGCCGCACTCGATGACTTCGAAGACCTTGATCATTTAGCGCAGCATCGCCGGAGTGACGAGCGCATCGGCGGCCGAAGCGCTGCGCAGGGTCTTACCGAGCACTTTCGGTAGTTCTCGCGGCGACAGGCCGGTGCCTGGGCGCTTGAAGGCGAGGTCTTCCAACCGCAGTTTCGCGCCCGCGGGAAGCGCGCGTGCGAGCACGATGCTGCGTCGCGCCACCTTCATGATCTCGCGTTCAGGTGGGGTCGGCTGCTTGCGGCCGTCGCCGAGGCTGACGGCGACTTTTTTTAGGCCCGCGCATAGAGTCTTGAGTTCGCCCGGTGAAAGCGACATGGCGTGATCGGGGCCGGTAAGCCGTTTATCAAGGGTAAAGTGCTTCTCGATGATCCGCGCTCCGAGCGCGGCGGCGGCGAAAGCGATCTCGAGGCCGAGCGTGTGGTCCGAGTAGCCGGTGGGCAAGGCGAAGGCCTCGGCCAGCGTGCCCATCGCGCGCAGGTTGACGTCTTTGGCGTTCGCGGGGTAGCTCGAGACGCAGTGCAGCAGCGCTATCGACGGCGCGCCGTTCGCCCTCAAGACTTTCACGGCGCCTTGGACCTCATCGAGAGTGCTCATCCCGGTGGAGAGGATCACGGGTTTGCGTTTGCGCGCGATCCGAGAGAGCAGCGGGTCGTTGGTTACTTCGCCGGACGGGATCTTGAAGACCTTCATGCCGAGAGAGTCGAGGAAGTCGACGCTGCGGTCATCGAAGGGGGTCGACATGAAGACGACCCCGCGTTGCCGGCAGCGCCGGACGACGGCGCGATGGCCTTCGTCGGAGAGCTGGAGCTTGCGCAGCATCTCGAGCTGAGACTGATTACCGGCGCGCTTCTGGTACTTGGCCTTAGGCGCCGAGGCGGTCGCTAGGTCGTCGGCCTTAAACGTCTGGAACTTGACGGCGTCGGCTCCGGCCGCGGCGGCGACATCGACGAGCTTCAAGGCCAGAGCAGTCTTGCCGTTATGGTTGACGCCGGCCTCGGCGACCACGAACGGCCGGCCTTTCGGCAGGAAATCCATGCGGCGCGCTTACGCCTTGACCGGGATCGCCTCGGCGGCGGGGATGTTGCCGAAGCGGCGCCGGCCTTCTTTGCGGAAATCGGGGAGGCTTGGCTCGCCGTGCAGCGCGCGCCACACCTTCTCGTGCTGGCGGATGCGCTTGATGTCGCCTTCGATCAAAAGCTCGCGCAGGCCGAGCAGCTCGACCGCCGTGAAGTTCTCGGCGATGACGGCCGTGATCTTAGTCGCGTCGCCGAGATCGAGGATGAACGCCTCCAAGTCGCCGTCGTACTGTTCCTCGATGGTGGCCCTGTATCGGTAAAACCACTCGGACCCGGGATACGGAGTGGCGAAGAACGGGTTGGCGCGGATTCCGAGATGCTTCCAGGCGATCGCGGTGTCGATGATGCTGTCAAAAAACTCGTCGGGAAAGCCGATGATCTGGTTCGGGATCGGGCGGATGCCGGAGGCCATCGTGATCTCGATGGCGCGTGCGTTGTTGGCCGGGGTCGCGCCCTTGCCGATATTTTTCAGGACCCGCGACGAGAACGACTCGAGACCGTAGTCGAGGTAGGTGCAGCCGGCCTGGTACATTCGTTGCAAGACGTCGGAGTTGACGAGGCCGGCGTGGCTCGTGCCGCCCCAGTGTACGCCGTCGCACTTGTCGGGGTCGTGCGGGACGTTCTCGCGGATGCACTCGGGCTGCAGGCCTTCCTTGATCCAGAGGTCGCAGATCTCCGGGAGCCACTTGCCGCGCGTGGCCGTGTTCATCGTCATCAGGTTTTCGTCGAGGAAAGCGACGAAGTCGATGGCGAAGTTCTGCTTGAGATACTTCACCATATTGACGATGTAGCGCGGGCTGTGCCAGCGGATGTCGCGGTCGAGGGAGAACTCGACGTCGCGTTTGCCGTGCGCGTCCTCGACGACCTTCATGTCGCCGGTCAGGCCCAGGTGGAAGCAGAAGCGGCAGATCAGCGAGCAGCCGTAGCTCATGTTGATGTCGAGCCGGCGCTTGGCGACCATCGACGTCTCGGACATCAGGATGCCCGAGTTCTTGAAGTAGACGTCGAGTGGAAACATCTCGTATGCGGGATAGGGCAGCGTATCGAGATCGCGGATGAGGGGTCGGGCGGCGTTGAAGAGGACTTCGCCGTCGCGCCGGTAACAGATGCCGAGCACGTTCTCCCAATCGGACTCGCCGCGTTCTACCTTCGACAGGATCTCGGGCCAGGTCTCGAAGGCCTCGCCGATCACACCGATGTCGACTTGTGGCAGCCAAGCCATGACCTCGACGGGCAGGCTCGTCAGCACGCCGCCGCCGATGACGATCAGGGATTTGGGCGAAAGCTCGCGCGCGAAGCGCACGATCTTCTTGACGTAGCCGTAGGCCGTCGTGATGCCGCCCGTGGCGACGACGTCCCACTGGTCGGCCTGAAGGGCTTCCTTGAGGATCGAGTCGTCGGGGCGCCAGGCGTTGCAGTCGAGTATCTGGACCTGATGCCCGGCCTTGTCGGCCAGGCGCGCGGCGAAGGCGATGCCCATGTGGACGTGCCGGGGCGAGTCCTCGGCACGGATGACCGGCACGACGAACAGGATTTTCGCCATGAGGACGTCAATTTTACCAAATAGTTCAGGGGCTGAACAGGCGGTCTCCGACGGGAGACGCTGCGGACTCAACTCTCCCTAAAGGATACTTTGGCTTTCAACTTAGGCCGGCGTGAGTCGAAAACTCCACCATCGCTGGAGATAGTCGAGTTCGAATATCGATCCAAAAGAGCTATTTTAGCGCGATGGCTCGCTTCGACTATGTCGTGATCGGCGGCGGCGTCGTGGGCTTGTCGATCGCCCGCGAGCTCAAGCGGGCCGAGCCCCAATGCTCCGCCCTCCTCCTCGAAAAAGAGCGATCTTGCGGTGAGCACGCGAGCGGCCGAAACAGTGGCGTGCTGCACGCGGGCTTCTACTACTCGGCCGACAGCTTGAAGGCGAAATTCACGCGACAGGGCAACGTCGCGCTGTCAGCCTATTGCGAGGCCAAAGGTATCCCGCTCAATCGCTGTGGCAAGCTCGTCGTCGCGAATGGTCCGGAGGACCTTGCAACTATGGATGAGTTGCTGCGCCGAGGGAAGGCCAACGGCGTCCCGCTCGAAAAGATCCCCACCGAGGAAGCGGTCAAGATCGAGCCGCGCGCAAAAACGCACAAATACGCGCTGTGGTCTCCGTCGACGGCGTCGGTCGACCCCAGGCTCGTCGTCGCGGCGATGAAGCAGGATGCCGCCGACGAGGGTGTCGAGGTGAGGGAGGGGGTCGCTTACGAAGGGCGCCGCGGCGACAAGATCCGAGCCGGAGGCGAGGAAATCTCGGCGGGCTACGTCGTCAACGCGGCAGGCCTCTACGCCGACAAGATCGCGCGCGACTTCGGCTTCTCACGAAACTACCGCATACTTCCGTTTAAAGGCTTCTATCTTTATTCCAGTGAGTCGTCGGGCGCGCTGAAGACGAACCTCTATCCGGTCCCCGACATCCGCAACCCGTTTTTGGGTGTCCACTTCACCGTCACGGCGGCGGGGAAGGTGAAGATTGGGCCGACGGCGTTGCCGGCCCTTTGGCGCGAAAACTACGGTGGGCTGTCGAACTTCTCGCTGCCCGAGTTCATCGAGGTCGCCTGGCGTGAGCTCAAGCTCCTAGGCGGCTCAGGCTTCAGCTTCGCCTCGCTCGCCGCCGACGAACTACGTAAGGGGTCGCGCAAGCGCTTAGTCGAGCTCGCGTCCGCGCTCGCTGCAGGCGTGCGATTAGAGGATTACGACCGCTGGGGGCCGTCGGGCATCCGCGCGCAGTTACTCGACATCCGAACCAACAAGCTCGAGATGGACTTCGTGCTGGAGGGAGACGGGAAGTCCCTGCACGTCCTCAACGCCGTGTCGCCGGGATTTACTTGCGCGCTGCCGTTTTCGGCGCACGTGCGCGAGAGGATCGCGGCGCTGCGCTGAACTTCTTCAGGAACTGCTCGAACGGCGTGAAGTGGACTTTTTCGCCAAACAAGATCCCGCCTTCGCTGCAGTTGTGCACGGCCGTGTCGTCGTCGATCGCATCGATGAGCTTGAGGAAGCACGTGCGGTACCAGTAGTAGGCCGGGTCCGTGAACCAAGTCTCGTCGAGGTGAGGGTTGTAGATCTTGATGTAGGCGTCTTCGGGGTTCGGATAGAGCTCCTTCATCTCGCTGATCACGTCGTAGTATTGCGTGCGGATGAGCGGCGTGCCGGGAGCGTAGGAAAAATCCATCCCTAAGAGCCCGATCACCTTCTTGCGCAAGACCGCGTAGGCGAACGAGAACGAGCTTGCCCCGACGTTGCCGCCCGTGACCAAGCACGGCGCCTTGTTCATGTCGTAGAGCCTGCTCGTCAGGCTCTTCGGGTCATGGTAGTCGTCGTAGATCGGGTTCCACCAGTAAATCTCCATCCCGGCTTCCAGGCAACGCTCGGTGATGTCCGGGCTGACGCTGGTGGCGAGGATGGCCTTGATTTTCTTGCCGTGCCGGTTGACGAGCTTGATGAGTTCGGTGTTCGCTCGTCGATTGTCGCGCGCCACGGTCTCATCGAGATCTTGGTTCTTGTAGTAGTCGTCCGGCGGCCGTTGGTCGATCTTAGTGTCGCCGAACCAGCGCACGATCCTGTGTGGGTGGGGGTCGACGCAGACGACGTAGTTTGGAATGATGTCGTTGCGCAGGCAGTTGCCGAGCGCGCCGTCGCAAGAGACGATGGCGCCGTTGAAGCCATGCTTTTTGAGCTTGCCGATCGGATCGCGCAGGTGGATCGTCGGCCCGCCGGAGACGACGATCGCGGCCGGAAAGCCGTCGTCGACCGGGACATCGGCGACCGTCTTCATGATGAACGGGAGGTTCTTCTCGGCGTGCGCGAAGCCGATGTCGGCCGTTTTTCGGTAGGTCGCGGCCGCGAGGGCGTCGAGCTCCTGTTGCGAAAGCTCTTTCACGCCTTCGGGGATTCGGGCTTATCGGCCTTCTTGTCGGCGTCCGGCGTCCAAAGGAATGTCTTCGACTTCATCACGAACGCGATGCTGCCTCCGAGGCGCTCGAGGGCCTTCTTCTCGAACTCAGGCGTCTCGTCCTTCCGCGCCTCTTCCTTCGAGGTGATCTTAGGCGACTTGTAGTTTCCCTTGAGATAGTCAGGCATGCGATCTCCTTGCAGCCGTTCATTTTAGCATATTGCGGCTCCTTGGCGGCTCGGGCGGGCAAATGGTAGATTTATGTTTCCATGCGTGCTTTTTCGTTCTTCTTTATCGCCGTGCAGGCCGCCGCCTGCGCCCTCGGAGGCTGCTTTTCTCGGGACCCGGGCGCGCCGCTTCTCTTCGCTAAGTTTTTCGCGTTGGGCTCGTTATCGGCGCTGCTGCCGCTCGCTCTCTTCGAAGGGCCGGTCGGGTTTTCCTGCGGGTTCGTCGGTTATTGGGCTGCACTCGCGGGCTTGGGCTTCGCGCCGGTCTTGCGCGCGCACGACGCGCCCGCGTGGGCCTGGGCCGTCATCAGTCTCGTTTGGGCGGTGTCCTTTGCCGCCGCCGCCTTGCGGCGAAAAAAAGCCGTCTTAGGGAGCCGGGCATTGCTCGCCGCGGCGTTCCTCGTCTGCGTCCTGACGACCGTCTCGTCGTTATGGTCGACGGGTTATGTGAGCCCTTCGAGCTTGGATAAGATCATCGCGGGCTCCACTCACCAGGACACTTACCAGCTCGCGACGAT
>CAZRIP010000005.1:66475-69190 GCA_964600165.1 uncultured Elusimicrobia bacterium
CTTGGACGGGCTGAGGCTATACCACTATCACTATCTGTCGGTGGCCGCTTTCGCGGCGGTTGAAAAGCTCTCGGGCTGCTCTGCTATCCAATGTTACGCGTTGTTCTATCCTGCGATCTGGCCGTCGCTTTTCCTGCTGATGATCTGTCTGGTCGCGCGCCGGATCACGGGCGGAGAACCGCCGGCGGCCGAGGCTGCGCTAGCGGCGGCGGTGCTGACGTCCGGGATCATCTACGCGAAACTGCTCGATTACATGGTCGCCTGGGAGCCTCTGCAATCCGAAAGCTACGGCTTCGCCGTGGTGCTGTTCATGGCCGGCTTGCTCGCGCTGCCGCTGCCGGTTGATAAGCGCGGCCCGGCCATCGTGCGCGTGGTGTTGTGGGTCTTGTGGCTCGTCATCGTCTCTCTCTCGAAGATCTCCATCGGAGCTTTGGCCTGCGTCGTCCTTTGCGGCGCCGCGCTCTTGAAACGCTGGAGGACGCCTCGCGCCTGGGCTGAGGCCGCGGTCGTCGTCGCGGCGTTCCTGCTCTGCCATAAGACCAACGTCGATCCGCTCCAAAAGGAGGCCAGTATGGGGTTTTCCCTATTCTGGTTCCCGCGCAAGTTCGCGCACGGCGGCATCAAGATCACGCCGGTCTGGATGATCGTGCATTGGCTGCCGATGTGGGTCGCGGTCGGCCTTTACGCGTTCAAGAAGAGGATCAACGACGTGAAAATTCTTTTGGCGAGCATCGCGGCCGAGCCCTACGCCTTGGTTTTGGGGCCGGCCCTAGGCTTCGGCTTGCTCGGCAGCTCATTGACGATCACCGGCGGCAGCGGCTTCTATTTCACGAACCAGCCCGCGGTGTTCGCGCTGCCATGGGCCGTGGCTTTGTTCCTGTCGATGACGGCGGCCGAGCGCAAGCGCCTCAAGCCGGCTATACTCGCCGTGCTCGCCGCGACGGTCGTGTTCCAGGGCTATCCGCGCCTGCGGGATTTCAAGCGCTACGTGGTCGACGATCGGCCGCGGCAGGTGTACGGGACCGAGGCGAGCGAAGAGATGCGATTCCTCATCGACACGCGAAGCCGCCTCTCGGAAGAGCCCCTCTGCGGCCTGCGCGTCGGCCACGACTGGCTTTGGCACGGCCGCTTCACCGACACGCTTCCTTGTTGGGCCGTGCCCAACATCATCACCGCGGTGCTCGAGAGGCCTCTTTACGGGAGCTTCATGCGCCCCGAATGCCGGCACGATCGCCTTAGCTACCTCAAGAACCACCCCCAGAGAGACGAGCCGGCGCCCGAAACGCTTTGCCGAGAAGCCGTCGCCGACGGCCTTTCTTGCGTCGAGACGCTCGAGGGTAGACAAGTGAGCAAGAGTGACTGCCGATGAAAGTGGGCCTCGGGCTTCTTCAAGACGAATTCGCGCTGACGGGCGAGTTCCAGATCTTTCAGGGTTGGGCTGCCAAGGCTCGCGCCAGCTCTCTGGAGACCCGCTTGTTTTCACCGGCTGGTGAAGGCCTGCGCGGCGACGGACTGGTCCGCCATGAGACCGGGGAGTCCCTGCTGAAGACTTTTCGAGAGCAATGGCAATTTATCGACCGGGCGGCCGCGCTGGCCGCGGACGTCGACGCCCTGCATCTTTTTCTCCCGACGCCGAACTTTCTTTGGATCGCTGACCGCGCGAAGCGCCGAGCGCGCAAGCCCGTCGTCGTCACGTGTCTGGGGGAGAAGGCCGAGATTCGGCGCCTCGGCGGCGTTCGGACGCTGGCCGGCGGGTTTCGGTTTCATCTGATCCGCCTGGCGGCGGCCAAGGTCCTGTCGGAGGGCCGCTTCTTGTGCGATCGCTACGTGGCCGGCACGGAATCGGTCGCTGAGCAGCTTCAGCGCTCGGGCTGTCCGGGCGAGCGCGTCACCGTGCGGCTGCCCTTCTTGCCTCCCGAGTCGGAGGCGGACGAGCGCTCGATCCGAGCCGCCGAGTCGATCGACCCTTCCCGCACGTTCCTTTATTTGGGGCATTTTCTCGCGTCGAAGGGCGTCGACGTCCTCCTCAAGGCGTTCGCCGCGCTCAATGACCCGGAAAGCCGCCTGGTCTTGGCGTGGAGCGGGATCGGAGACCGCGGCGCGGTGGAGCGGAGCCTGGCGGGACTCGGGATAGCCGAGCGGACGTCGATCCTCGATTTCCCGGTGCACCGCACCACGGTCATGAACCGCGCGCTCGCGCTCGTACTCCCCTATCCGGTCTCCTACGGGCAGACGTCTCCGCCGATGGCGCTGCTCGAGGCGTTTCGCGCCGGCGTGCCGGTGATCGTCTCCGGGCTTGCGCCCATGCCTGCGCTCGGCGCGGAAGGAGAAACGATGCACCGCGTCGCGCCCGGAGACTGGCGGGGTCTGTCGTCCAAGCTGCGCGAGCTGCGGTCCGACGGAGCCTCGGCGGAGGCGATGCGGCGGGCCCAGCGCCCGCGTTATGAAGAGTCCTGCGGGAGCGCCGATTTGCGCGCATTCTACGAAGAGGTGGTGGCCCATGGCCGTTGAAAAGAAGGGGTATTATCGCCGCGACGACGTCGCGGGCAGCTACGACGAGATCCGCTTTTCGTCCGAAGGCGGCCGGATGACGCACGAGAGGGAGATCGCGGTCATCAAGGATTCATTCAAGCCGGGCGAGCGCGTCCTCGAGATCGGCTGCGGGACGGCCCGCCTGCTCAAGGCTCTCAACGCGCAGGGCTGGGACGTCATGGG
>CAZRIP010000006.1:0-37536 GCA_964600165.1 uncultured Elusimicrobia bacterium
GCGAGAGCAGGTCGCCGCCGTGGCTGACGGCGACGAGCATGTTCGGGCGGATCGCCGCCGCGTGGATGTCGCCGTCGATCACGTCCTTCAACGCGCCGCCCGACTCGCCCCAAGCCGCTTGGTTTTCCGGCGTGACGAACCAGAATTTCTCGTTGAAGGAGGCTTTCGCGCGATCGGCGAGCCCGTCGAGCTCGGCGTCGCCGGTGAGCCGCGCGACAAAGCGCAGGCCCGAGTACCACAAAGCGTTGATCTCGACGGCCTTGCCGTCGCGCGGCGTGACGGGCCGGTCGCGGCCCTCGGGATCGGCGTCCATCCACGTCGCCTGGCGCGGGCCCGTGATGAGCCCGTCTTGATCCATGAAGATCTTGTTGAAGCGTCCGTAGCGCTCGTAGCCCGTGCCCGTCGCGTAATGCTCTACGATGGAGCGCAGCGTCGGCGCGAGCTCCTCGGCGAACGCGCGGTCGCCGGTCGCCTCGACGTATTTCTTGACCGCCTGGATGAACCAGAGCGAGCCGTCGATCGTGTTGTACTCGGACTTTCCATCCGGGAAGATGCGGTTGGGGATCAGGCCGTCTTTTTCGAAGCGCGCGAAGCGGCGCAGGCTCTCCTTGGCGTCGGCGTAGCGGCCCGTCGTGAGCAGCAGGCCCGGCAGCGAGACGAACGTGTCGCGGCCCCATTCTTCAAGGAACCAGTCCATGCTCGCGGCCCAGATCTCGACCGACCCGCGCTCCTCATGGACAAATCGCGCCGCCGCGGCCTCGAACGCGCCGAGCGCCGCCGACGGAGCCGCCCAGACGTCCCCGTCGCGCAGCGCTCGATAGGCGCCGAGCTGCGCGCGGCGGTCGTCGCGGACGCGGCTCGAGACGTCGGGATCGCTCGGCAGCGGGATCCGGTAGCGCCAGTACGATTTCCCGTCGCGCACTTCCTTGACCGGGAACGGATCGCCCCACTGGTCGCCGAGCGTGTACGCCGCGAAGACGGCCGAGCGGCCGTTGCCGGCGGGGCCCGCCGCGTCCATGAAGCGCCACGAGAAGCCCGGCGACCGGGGATCGTCGTGGCCGCTCACGCTGCGCCACTGGCCCTTGATCGTCACGAAGCCCAGGCGCTCGGCGTCGCCGCCCTTGCCCTCGAAAGCCTCGGCGACCGGCAGCGCGCCGGTCGGCTCGAAGACGGCGCGCAGCGCGCGCACGTAGTCGTCGCCCTTCTCGTCGCCGCTGGCGAGCTGGCCGTTGCCGAAATTGTAGGCGAAGTGCAGCGCGTCGGCGCGCGCGCCGTCGAAGCCGAACGAAAGCCAATGCTTGAAAGGCTCGACCGCGGGCCGGTAGCCTTCCTGCTGCAGCCGCGTCCAATCCCACAGCGCGAGATCGCCCCAATCCTCGTGCACCCATTGATTGACGACGCCGGGATTGCGGGTCTTCAAGTCCTTGAAGTATTGAGGATTCTTCCAGGCGTCGACGCCGTCCTTGGCCCGGAACATCGGGATGTCGAAGATCACCTTGCCGCCGTCGCGGTGGACCTCGTCGAGCGCGTCCTTGAGCTGCGCGTACGCGAGCCACTGGGCGAAGCGGCGGCGCGCGACGAGCCCCGCGAAGCGCGGATCGCCGCGCGAGCGCTCGACATCTTGCGGCTGCCACTGCGGCGCGGGCTTGCCGATGAGATCGGAGAGGGCCATGAACGCGGCGTAATCGTCGAGCCAGTATGAATTCTCCGAGATGAAGGCTCGCAGAGCCGCGCCGCGCAGCGAGCCTTGATCGAATCTCCGCCATGCCGCGTCGGCGACCTCGGTCTCTCTCGCGCGCACGGCGTCGTAATGGACGCTTTGGCGCTCGTCGAGGCTCGGAGCCGCGAGCTTCGCGAGGAGCGCCGGATCCGCGGCCACCTCGTCGACCTTCGCCCAGTCGACGTAATCCTCGTTGAGGGCGTAGAGGCTGACCGGAGCGTACGGGCTTTCCGCCTTGACCGCGAAGTGCGGGAGCAAATGAACGATCGACGCGCCTTCTTTCTTCAAGTCATCCCGATAATAGGGCCCGAGGTCCGTGAACTTGCCGACGCCCGGGTCGCCCTCGGCGCGGCGCAGCGCGTAAACGGGCAGCGTCACGGCCGATTGAAATTGAGAGGGATCGCGCCACCAAGAATCCCGCGGGACGACGGGCGCGGCGCTCTCGGCGTTCGCAAGAAGGGCCGTGGCAAGACCGGCCGCCTTGACGCCGTTCCAGAGAGAGCGCTTGGAGACGGCCGGGCCGCCGCCCTGAACGCGCTGGCGCGCCTCTTGCGCGAGCTCGCCCGCCTCGGCGGCGACGCGCGCCGGATCCGCGAGCCGCGCGGCGAGCAGCTCCCGCGCCTTCGCGGCGTCGACGAAGAGTCCCCCGCCGGCGTCGCGTCCCGAGGCGCCGGGCAGCGGCTCGAGAGTCTGGCGGACCAAGTTGCTCAGGTAGAGGAACCAGCCCGCGGGCAGCGGGCCCGCGGACGCGAAGCGCTCCGTCAGCGCCGCCAGTTTCTCGGCGCTGCCGCGCGCGGCCGCGCCCGTGCCGACCTTGGCGTTCTCGGGCGCGTCGGGATCGAGGGCCAGCTCGTCGACGAGATCGGACCAGGAGGCGGCGCGCCCGTCGCGGCCCGAGCGGCCCGAGTAGAACTGCAAGCCGGTGTCCTTGCCCGCCGCCGCGACGACGACGGGCAGCGCCGCGTCCGCCGGGGCCGCGAGCGTGCGCTCGCCCGGGCCCTCGTTGCCGGAGCCCGCGACGACGCCGACGTCGCTCAGCACGAGTCGATCGACGAGCCGCGAAAGCAGAGAAGGCGCGGAGGGATCGCTCAGCGACGCAGGCGCGCCGACCTCGATCGAGACGATCAGCGGCTGCTTCAGGGGATCGCGCGACGCCGCGAGCTTCTCGAGCCGCGCCGCCACGGCGGCTTCCGAGATCCCGGTCTGCGTCGTGACGCGCTCGAGGAAAGGAGACGTGGACGGCTCGGGCTTCGAGCTCGGTGAAAGCGTATAGAGCGGCCGCGCGGCCGACGGCGTCAGGCCCAGCTTGCGCGCGGCGATCGAGAACGCGAAGAGCTTGTGCTCCGGCACGCTGATCCAGACCGCGCCGGAGAGCGGCATGACGGCGCGCACCGTGCCTTCGAAGCGGGCGACGGCGGCCGCGAGCTCGGCGCCGATCAAAGGAGCGGCCTCCGCCTGCGGCTGGGAGTCGTCCCAGTAGCGCGGCGCGGCGGACGAAGGCGGCAGCGCGAGCAGAAGATCGACGGGCCCGAGCGCGGCGTCGACGCCCGCCACGCCGCGCCCCGACGGGTCCGGCACCGGAGTCGGCATGTCGAGCGGGACGTCCAGCGTCCGCGCGAGAAGATTGACGAGATCGCCCAGCGCTCCCGGCTGCTCGACGGCGGCCTTGTGCTTGAGCACGAAGACGGTCGCCGTCGTCCTCAACGGCTCGCGGCTCAGCCGCTCGCGGACCGACTTGTCCTTGAGGGCGGCCGGGAAGAAGCGGTAGGCCGTGCGCGTGAGCGCGAGGTCGTCCATGCCGCTCGCGTTGAGCAGGTCCTCGATGACCTTGTCGCTGATCGCGGCCGGGGCGTCCGAGGCGACGTGGAAGAGCGACGCCGCCGCGAGGTGCCGGATGTTCTCGCGCTCCTTGAGATCGGCCACCTTGGCGGAAAGCAGCTCGGCGTCGGACGTCTCGGCGCGCGCGCCGAGCTCGCCCAGCAGCGCCGCGGCCGTATAGCGAGCGTACTTGTCGGGATTGGCGGCCTCCTTGGCGACGCGCGCGACGCCGCCGCGATCGCCGTGCCGCGCGAGCGCGTACGCCGCGTAGACGCCGACGTCCCAGCGCGGGTCGGCCGCCGCTTTCTGCAGCAGCGCGTCGACGGCCCGGCCGGGGATCTCCGCCAGCGCGAGGAACGCGGCCTGACGGACCCGCGCGTCGGGATCGTTCAAAGCCGCCTCGCCGAGAACGAGAGCGGATTCCGGGGCCTTCAGATTCATCAGCGTGAAAGCCGCCTGGAACCGGACCAGCCAGACGTCGTCCTTGAGCGCTTGCAGCAAGCCCGGCAGCGCGGCTTGGCGCTGCGCGGCGAAGCGCTTGACCTTTTCGGCGTACGCGGCGTCGCCCTGCTGGCGGCGCTGCTCGTCGCTCGTCTCGTCGTCCTCGTCGGCCGAGGAGTCCCCGTCGAAATGGGAGGCCGGGTCCGGTTTGGGGATCTCGATCCCCTCGTAAGCCTTGTCCTCGAGGTCGAGCACCGCCTTGTAGCGCTCGAGCCACGCGAGCGCCTCCGGCTTGACCTTCGGCAGCGTCCAACCGAGCCCCGGGAGCCGCCCCGCGCGCAGCCGCAGCGCCGAGACGTCGTCGCCGAAGATCAGCTTCATCGCGGCCATGCCGCTGCCGACGCCCGCGCCCTGGCGTTGGATCGGCAGCCCGAGATCGGTCGACGCGCGCATCGCGATCGCGTCCGTGACGAGCGGCAGGTTCTCGAAAACGAAGCTTCCGGGCGTGTAAAGTCCGGCCAGCTTCAAGGCCTTCTTGATGAGCGCCTGGTCCGCCGCGTCGCCCGGCGCGGCCATCGACGTGCCGGACATGCCCGTGTATTTGCGGTCGTTCGTGTCGGACGGAGTCGGCGCCATGTCCTTGGACTTGACCGAGACGACGCCCCGCTTGTAGACGTTCGGGTCGCCGGGATCGGTGACGACGTCGCCGCCTTTCCACAAGCCGTGCGGGAAGAGATAAACGCGCCGGATCGGGTAGCGCCGGTCGAGCGAGAAGCCGACCGAGCTGAAGAACGGGATCTCCCACTTCTTGTCGTCGGGCGCGACGACGACCGCGCCGACGGAGCGCACGAAGCGGCCGGCGGCCGGCTGGCTCGCCGAGTCGCGGAAAGGTCCGGCGTTGCCCGCGCTCGCCACGACGATCGTGTACTCCCCCTTGCCGTTCTTCTTGCGCGTGAGCGCGGAGAAGAAATCCGCGAGGTTCGAGTCCGCCGTGCCGCGCTGGCCCAAGCTCATGCTGATGACGTCGACGCCGCGCTGGAAGCCGAGGGTCGCGCCGCCCATGATGTCGCCGTCGGAGGCGCCGGGGTTGTCCTTGCCGAACACCTTGGCCATCAGCACGCGCGCGCCGCGCGCGATCCCGCGATAGACCTTGTTGAGCGAGGCGACGATGCCCGTCGTGTGCGAGCCGTGGCCGATCCAGTCCTCCGGGCCCTCGTGGACGATGTCCAGGACCTCGACGACGCTGCGTCCGTCCGGCAGCTGAAAAGCCTCGTGCGTGGCGTCGGCGCTGGTGTCGATGACCATGACCGTGCCGTCCTCGCCGGTGACGCCGAGCTGCCAGACCGGCGGGACCTCGTGGATCTCCGCCATGTCGGTCAAGTGCAGCTTGAAATTAGCGTCCGAATGCTCGACGTCCATCGCGCTGCGCGTGACGAACTGCTTGATCTCCGCGGCTTTGCGCCGGGGGATCGTCACGTAGATCTCTTGCCGGCCTTCGTCCTCGCCCCACACGCCTTTGATCTCGACGTCGAGCTCGTCGAACCGCTTGAGATGCTCCTCGAAGCCCGCCTCGACGAGCGCGGCGCGCGCCGCGGCGCGGGACTCGGCCGTCGCGCTCGCGTCGCCCACGGACTTCTTGATCGAATGGCCCTCCGTCGGGCGCAGCCACAGCCCGACGCGCGCCTCGGCCTTGCGCAAGACGAGGACGTGGCTGCCGTCCTCGCGATCGACGCGCGCCACGCGAAATTCGCCGCCGTCCTCCGCCTCCCAATAGCGCAGCAGCCGCTCCCAGGTCGTCACGCCGGCGTCGGCCGGCCCGAAGGACAGGAACGCCATCCCCTTGTTCTCGAGCGAGGCGTAGAGGTTGTCGACCATGGAGGCGAGCGGCATGCCCTGGAGCCTCTTGGTCGCGATCGTGCGCCAGAATTGTCGGATGCGCCGCTCGAAATCGGCCGCGGCGCGCGCGTCGCGGCGGTCGAGGCGCGAGCCGCGCCGGCTGAGCAGGAGGAACTTCGCCTCGAACTCCGTGCCCTTGAACGCGGCGGGATTGGCCGCGCGGTCCGTGGCGAGAAGGTAGAGATTATCGAGCTGCTTGAGCGTGGCGTCGAGCTGCTGGGCCTGCTCGGAGCCGCGCGCGGGCAGAAGCGAGAACGGCTTGCCGAGGACGACGGCGCCGAACTTGCGCGCGCGCTCGGGCTTGCCGAGCTCGCTCTGCGGCTCGGCCGTCTCGATCGTCTCGACCTTGGCTTGGCCGTCGGAGAGCGCCCGGTAGATCGACTCGTCCTTGAACTCGGCGGACTCCGGGTTGACGACGAGCACTCCGAACGGCCGGCCGAGCTTGAGCGAGCTTTGCGTCTGGCGCGCGACGCGCTCGATGAGCGGGACCTTGACGTCGCGCAGCTTGGCGGCGGGGCCGAGCTCCGCGAGCCGCGCGCCGAGGTCGCGCCGCGCGCGCTCGAGGAGCGAGAAGATCGAGCCGGCCGGCGGAGGACCGCGCGAGCGGTTCTGCTTCAGGTGGTGAAGCTCGTGGACCAAGACCATGCGCCGCAAGAGCGGCGTGAAGGCGAGCTCGGGGCGCAGATAGACGGTGTCGCCCACCGCGTAGCCGAGGCCGAAGCCGCGGCCCGAGAGGTCCGGCTTGACGAGCTCGGCGACGCCGGCGTCGAGATGGCCCGCGAGGACGTCTTTTTGCAGCGCCGACTTGAGGTCGGCCGCGCGGGCGCCGCGGCCCTTGAATCGGGCGTAAGCATAGTAGCCCAGGTCTATCAGAGCGAGGCCGCCGAAGATCGCGCCCGCACCCGCGAACGCGCTCGCCGCCGTCGCGGCGACGACCGACAACGCGCCCACGGGATGGCCGATCGAGACCGCGGCGATGCCGACCTTGCCGAGGAAGATCGAGAGCGCGCCGACGCCGACCGCGGCCGACCCCGCGAGCGCGGCGAGCTTGGCCGGCAGGCCCGGAGAGCGGTTTTCTCGATTCGCGATTCGCCCCGCGACCGGCGAATACATACTATGGGCGCCCATAGCGTGTGCTCGCTCGTCGAGGCGGACGGAAGAAGCGGGCGGGTTGGCGACGACCGATTCACCTGCAGACGCCGCGCCCTGCTCGCCGATCTGCCGGATGAAATCGTCCGACGCCGCGCCGCGGGCGCTGTCCCCCGCCGATTCGGCGGGCAACTGCGAAAGCACTGTCGGCGCGGCGAGGCGCTGGAGGTCGCCCGCGAACGCTTGCGCGCGCGCCGACTTCGCATCCGCCATGCGGCGGATGACGAGAGGCGCCTGCGCGCTCGCCGCAGCTTGAACGGCCGCCGCTTGGGGCGCCACGAGCGCGGCGACGGCCCAAGGCGAAAGCGAGACGTTCGCGATGGAGACGTCGACGGCAGCAAGCTTGCTCAAGTCGCCGACCGGCGCCAGCGGCGCCTGGTTGACGGGCAAAACCGGGACGACCTCGATGACGGGCGCGGAGCCCCGTCCGGTCGTCTCGGCGGCGGCGGCCTGCCAGGCTTGCGGCCCGGCCGAGGACGCCAAAAGCGAGAGCGTCAGCAGCGACGCCGTCGCCTTGCGCAGCTTGAGCACGAAGCAGTCCTTTTGCGGCTGGATTTAACTACTGAATGAAAATCAAAGTAGGCGCGGCGTCGGCCGTGCGCGGAGGCCCGCTGAACATCTCCTTGCGGGCCTGCTGCGGCAAGGCGACCGGGTACGAGCTCGCGCGCTCGGGCTTCGAGCGCTTTTTGACGACGGGCGCGGCGGCGGCGCGCGCGGAATCGACGAAATCGTCCTCGCCGCGCGGCTTGGGCCGCGACGACGCGTAAGACGACGGGCCCGAGCCGCTGCCGATGTGGATCGGCAGCGCGAAACCGCACTGGGCGATCCACGCCTTTCCCGAGTCGACGCCGCCCGCCTTGACCTCGGCGTTGAAGAAGAAATTGACCCAGCTGTGCTGGTACCCGGAACCCAAGATCAAGCGGCCTTGGTTCTGCTCGGGCTTGCGGCTCGAGTCGCCGGCCCACGGCGCGATCAGATCGTGCTCCGGATCGGCCTCGAGACGGGCGTGGACCGAGCCGGTGACGTGGTTGTAGCCGAGGCCGGCGAACGGCGTGAAGCGGCCGAAGTTTTGGCTGACGACGGCGTTCAAGCCGTAGCTGTTGACGTTCCAGCGCAGCCCGCCGTTGATGTCGATGGTGTCCGTGAAGCCGAGGTCGTTGACCGGGATGGACGTCTTGTAAGCGAAGTTTCCGTAGACGTAGTTGTAGTTCGCGGCGAGCGAGACGAGCGGCAGCTCTTCGCCGAGGAAATGCTTGCGCAGCGTGAAGCCGAGCGAGTTCGACTGGCCCTTGGCCGTCGTCGTCGGCGAAAGCTTGTAGCCCGGCGGCGTCGTCATGTTCGCGCCGCGGACCGCGAAGTCCATCCGATACGGCAAGCCGCCGCGCAAGTGCATGACCAGGTTCGGGAACAGCACCGAGGACGGGAAGACCGATTCGGGATGGGCGTCGGAGATCTGCTGGGTCTGCATCACCGGGAACTTCGACTTGTCGAGCGGCATATGGCCGACGCCCAGGCTGACGTCGGGCTGAAGGCGCTTGTCGATCACTTCGTGCGGCGGGTCGAACGACTCGCCGGCGTTAAACCCGAGGCCTTTGACGAGTTCCCCGCTGAGCCAGTCCGTGATGTTCTGGAAGTCGGTCCCGGCGTCGGGGTTGGCGCGCGCGGGGGTACCGGAAAAGCCGAGCGCCGCGACCAGGAGAGCCGTCGCGGCGCGTCGGGCCTTCCCGGCGCGAGCCTCCATCTAGTGCTTGATCACCCGGGAGCGGCCTCGATCCGTGAGCCAGAAATAGGCCTGTCCGCTTTTGGAGCAAGAGAGCTTCGTCGTGACGCGGTCCGCGACGCGCGGGGCGTGCGTCTCGGTCTGAGCGCGGAGATTGAGCTCGAGCCATTGGGAAAGATTCGCTACGCGAGCCTTGTGGCCGTGCTTGCGGGAGATGCTGGGCGGTGTCTTTTTCATCATTTCTTCCTCTGCCCAGATGATAACACCCGCCCCGTCGGGGCTCATGGGCCGGAGGGCCCAACGCCTCGAAGGCAAAAGGCCTAGCGGGAAGCCTGAGGCGAATTAGCCTTTAAAATGCAGGGTTTTACTGGCCGTAAGCCAGGCGCAACGCGAGGTATTCCGGCAGGCCGGCGGCGCGGATCTTGGCCTGGACGGCGGCGACGTCGTAATCCAGCCGGACGACGCGGAAAGTGCCGCGCGAGGAGTCGTAAAGCCCGCAGGAGGCGCGACGATCCTGGTCGCGCGGCTGGCCGACCGAGCCCGGATTGAAGGCGGTCGGGGCGCCCGGCTCGATCTTCACCTCTTGCTGGTCCTCGAGGATCATGGAGTCGACGCGTCCGGTCTGCGGGTTCATCACGCGAAAGCACAGCGGCATGTGGCTGTGGCCGACGAACAGCGGCCATTTCTTGACGTAGGGGATGTTGTCGTGGAACTGCGTCACGCTCAACAGGTATTCCTCGGGAGGACGGCGCGGCGTGCCGTGCGCGATCGTGAACTCCTCCTTCTCGAGCTTGGCCGACATGCTTTCGACGAACGCCCGCGAGTCCGCGGAAAGCTGATCGCGCGTCCAGAGCGCCGCGGCGCGCGCGTACGGATTGAACCAATCAGCGTCCATGCGGCCGATGACGGCCAAGTCGTGGTTGCCGCAGACGATCGAGAGGTTCTTGAGCGCGCGCAGTTTCACGAGCACGGCCTCGGGGTCCGGGCCGTAGCCGACGAGATCGCCGCAGCAGATGTAGCCGCCGACCTCGAAGTCCGAGAACATCTCGAGCACGGCGGTCAACGCCTCGAGGTTCGAATGAACGTCGGAGAAGACGCCGTAGAGCACGAAAGCGATGCTACTAAATCTCAACTTACCCCGGGGTAAGTCGAGACCCGCGGCCGCTTAAGCCGCCGGCTTTTCGGTCTCGCCCGCGAGCTCGAAGGGCCCGTGCGTGTCCGGCTTCTTGGGGGCCTCGGCGTCGGGGACGACCGCGCTCAGCGGCACGGCCGCGGCACCCGCGGTCTCCTTTCGCTTCTCGTTGGGGCGGAAATCGACGGAGACGAGCTGGGAGACGCCCATCTCCTCCATCGTCACGCCGTAGATGACGTCGGCCGCCTCCATCGTGCGCTTGTTGTGGCTGACGATGAGGAACTGCGAGCGCTGCTGGAACTCCTTGAGCAGCCCCACGAAGCGCTCGACGTTGGCGTCGTCGAGGGCGGCGTCCGCCTCGTCGAGCATGCAGAACGGAGACGGTTTGACCATGAAGAACGAGAAGAGCAGCGCGATCGCGGTCAGCGTCTTCTCGCCGCCGGAGAGCAGCGAGATCGACTGGAGCCTCTTGCCCGGCGGCTGCGCGACGATGTCGACGCCGGTCTCGAGGATATTCTCCGGCTCGGTCAAGACGAGATCGGCCTCGCCGCCCTCGAAGAGCACGCCGTACAGGCGGCGGAAGTGCTCGCGCACCTCGGTGAAGGTCTGCCGGAAGTTCTCGCGCGTCGCCGAGTTGATCTTCGTGATCGCGGCCATGAGGTCTTCCTTGGCCTTCTTCAAGTCCTCGATCTGGTTGGCGAGAAACACCTGCTTCTCGGAGAGCGCGTGGTACTCCTCGGGCGCCGCCATGTTGACGTTGCCGAGCGCGGCGATGCGCTTGCGCAAGAACTCCACGCGCTCCGCGTCGACGGGCTGCTCGCCGTACTTGTGCTTGGCCTCGTCGACGGTGAGCTGCCAATCGTCCCACAAGCGTTTGGTCAGGGCGTCGCGGGTCGCGCGCTGGGAGCTCGTTTGCAGCTCGAGCTCGTGGAGCTTCCGCTGCGACTCCTCGACGAGCGCCTTGAGCTCGCGCAGCTTGGCCTCGCGGGCCGCGATGGCGCGGTCGAGCTCCTGCAGCTTGTCGAAAACGGCCTTCGCGTCGTTCTCGAGGCCGGCAAGGCGCTCGCCGAAGCCGGACAACGACGCGCGAGACTCCTCGGCGATCGCCTTGGCTTGCTCGTCGCGCTTTCCGAGCTCGACGATCTCCTGGCGGCGGCGCGAGGCGGCGTCCTCGAGCGTCTGCTTCTCGGCGCCCAAGCGCTCGTAAGCGCCGGCGAGGAAGCGCAGCTTCTCATCTAAGCCCGCGAACTTTTCCCTCAAGAACTGCTGCTCGGCCTGGCTCTTGGCGACCTGCTCGCGCAAGGCGGCGATGCCGGCCGCGGCCTCCGCCTCCCTTGCCCGGGCGGCCAGCTCGGCGGCCGCCGCTTCGTCGATGCCGCCGCGCAGGAGCTTGATCTTCTCCTTGATGAGGGCCATTTCCGCGAGCGTGCCGGCCGCTTCCGAGGTGGAAAGCTCGACGTTGCGCCGCGACGTCTCGATGAACGATTCTTTTTGGGCGACGGCCGACGCGGCGGCGCTCGCCTGCGCGTCCTGGCGCGCGGCTTCGGACCCGGCGCGGCGCGCCTCGTTCTCGGCGGCGGCGGCGCGCTCTTGGAGCGCGGCGCGGTCGGCGGCGAGAACTTCGCTCTTTTCACGGGAAACGGCGACTTTCGCGCGCAGCTCGCCGATCTCGGCGAGGCCGACTTGGAGGCTCTCGCCCGTTTTCGCGCCGCCGTAGACCCAATGCTCGCCGAAGAGCGCCTTGCCGAGCGTGTAGGCCTCCTGCAGCAGGAAGCGCACGACGGCCTCGTGCTTCGCGTCGGCGATCTCGATCTGGGACAGCAAGGACTTGGCCTCGGCCGGATAGATCTTCTCGCCGAAGTTCTGCGGCAGGGCGCTCAGAACGAGAAAGCGGGCCCGGCCCTTGCCGGAGTCGCTCAGGAGCTCCACGGCGGCTCGCGCCGCCGTGGAGTCCTCGCAGACGACGGCGTAGAGCCGCTCGCCCAGGAGATCCTCGAGATAGGGCTTGACCGACTCGTCGCACTTGATGAGCTGGCGCACGGTGCCGATCACGCCGGGGATGCCGGCCGACAGCGCGGCCTGCGCGCCGGTCCAATAGGGGTTCTGGCCGCCCTGCGCTTCGAGCGCCTCGGCGCGCGCCTGCGTCTGCGCGAGCTCGGAGTTGAGGCGGATCGTGTCGTCGGCGGCTTGCGTCAGCGCCGCGCGGACGGAGGCAAGCGCGTCCTCGGCGGCGACGGCCTGCGCGGCGGCCGCGGCGGCGGACTCCCGCTGCGTCCTCGACAGCTCGCGGGAGACCGCGCTCTCTTCCTCGGCGCGCGCGGCTTGCGCGAGGTCTTTCTCGAGGTCGCGCAGGCTGGCGCGAAGCCGCATCTCTTCTCTAGAAAAAGCCGACTCCGCCTCGGCGAGCGTCCGGCGCCGGCCGAGGGCGTCCTCGGCGGCGGCGAGCGCCTCCTTGCGCAGGGCGTCCAGCCGCGAATCCTCTTCCTTTAAAAGGGCGGTCTGCTCGTCGTGGCGAGCCTTGCCGGCGTCGACCTCGGCCTGTCCCCCGTCGCGGGCGGTCTCGGCTTCGGCCACGGCGGCGCTGGCGCGCTCGAGCTCCGGCGCGATCGCGGCCTGGCGGGCCTGCGTCTGGTCGATCTCGATCTCGCATTCGCGCACGCGCACGGCGATCTGCGCGGTCTCGCGCTGCGAGGAGTTGACGCGCTCCTCGAGGCGGCCGATCTCGGACTTGACCTGAGAGATCTTCTGATTGCACTCGATGACGCGGTTCTGCTCGTTGGCTTTCTCGAGGTTCGCCGCGGCGAGATTGGCGCCCTCGCCGTCCTGCTCGGCGCGCTTGGTGCCGAGCAGCTCCTCGAGGGGCTTGGACTGCTCGCCGAGGACGGCCAACTGCTGGTCGATGTCGCCCGCCTGCTGGATGATGCTGGCGGCTTCGGCGGCGGCCAGCTCGGCCTTGTACTTCTCGAAGAGCTTGGCTTTGCGCGCGTCGCTGTCGAGCTTCTTGACCTGCTCGTCGATGAGGCTGAGCGAATCCTGCAGGCGCCCGAGATCCATGTCGAGCCGCTCGAGCTTGCGGATGGCCTCGTCGCGCTTGGCGTTGTACTTCGCGACGCCGGCGGCTTCCTCGAAAAAGGCGCGGCGCTCCTCGGGCTTGGCCGTGATCATCGCGTCGACGCCGCCCTGGTCGATGATGGCGTAGCCGTCGCCGCCCAAACCGGTGTCGAGGAACATCTCGCGGATGTCGCGCAGGCGGCACTGCGTCTTATTGAGGAAATAAGCGGACTCGCCGGAGCGATAGATCCGCCGCGTGACCGTCACTTCGGAGAACTGGACCGGCAGGGAGCTCTGCGAGTTGTCGAAGGTGAGCGTGACCTCGGTCATCGACATCGCGGGGCGCTTGGTCGTGCCCGCGAAGATGACGTCGATCATCGCGTCGGCGCGCAGGCTCTTCCACGACATCTCGCCCAGGCACCAGCGCACGGACTCCATTACGTTCGACTTGCCGCAGCCGTTGGGGCCGATGATGCCCGTGATCCCGGGACCGAGGTCGATGTGGGTTTTTTGCGCGAACGACTTATAGCCGGCGATATCGATCGACTTGAGGTACATCTCTAGTCACCTCGGCGTGAGTCCATTAAGTGCCATCTTTTGTTGATCAGTGCCAAAAGATGATCGAACAGTATAGCAGATTCCGTCGGGAAAATCAAGGTTCCGAAATAATACCACGCGGGAGGCCGAAGCGGAAGGGACCAACAGCCCACGACGACTAGGACCCGGCCTAGAGGCGCTCTTGAAGCCGCGGCAAGGAGATCGAGGCCCGGGAGACGAGTCCGCGGCGGGCGAGGTCGATCAATTGGAACTCGAGGCGCCCCTGGGCGTCGCGGCCCAGGCGCAGCTCGCGCCGCGAGGCGCGCGGGAGCCGCTTGAGCCGCTCGTCGACCCAGTCCGCGGCGACGTCCCAGAGGTGCGGGTCGCGCAGGGGCGAGTCCAAGGCGACGAAGTTCTCTCTCGCCAGAGCCGCGAGGGCCATCGCCGCCGCGCGGCCGGACAGGCCCCGGGCGGGATCGAGGCGCACCTCCGCCGCCCTGAAGGGCTCGGCCTGCCGCTCATCGAGCCAAACCGACAGCCAGGCCACGTCGGCGAGCGAGGCTCTTTGGGGCGCCGTCGTGATCTCCGACGCGCGGACGCGGTAGTAGCGCGTGAGCACTGCGACGGGCGAGAGCCTCGGCTGGGGGCCGGCGCGGTCCTCGAACGAGAAGTTCGCCGAGTCGCGCTTAGGGACCGGCGGCAGCCACACGCCGCACTTGGCGACGACGTCGGCGCCGTCCGGCGCGACCGAGAGCGTGATCAGGCGGGCGCGGCGCGCCGCGTCGTCGACCCGCAGCCATTTCCCCGCGAGAGCGACGGCGACGTCGCCCGCCAGGCTCCATTTCCCCGCCTGCGCGTCCTCGAGGACGCGCGTGGCGGCGGGCGCCGCCCCGAGCGGCGAGGCGCGCCACTGAAGCGCCGGCAAGGCTTTCCACGAGAGCCGCGTGTCGGAGAAGTCGCGTTCCCAGGGCGCGGCGGCGTCCTGGGCCAGCGCGAGCGAGACGGCGACCAGCGCGAGCCTGATAAACATCGCGGAATCATTGTAGCGCGCCGGCTTCGCGTCCGAGTGACGATGGCGGTAAATCTAATATACTCGCTTCATGCGCTCGGCGGTCTTTCTGTCCATGGTTCTGGCCGCGCCGTCTTTCGCCCAGCCGCCCGCCGTCTCGACGACGACCGTCTCGGCCGGACCGGCGCTGCGCCTGATCTCTCCCGAGGCTTACCCGGACTTCCACGAGAGCTTTCAAGGAAAGGCCGCCCTCGTCAAGGCGGCCAAAAAGGCGCTCCTTTATCTCGAGGGGCCCCAGGCGCCGCGCTTGTTCAAGCTCGGCGAGCGCACCTATGGGGCGGGCGAGCTCGCGGCCTCTCTCGAGGAGCTCATATCGCTCGCCAAGACGGCCGCGACCCAAGACGAGTTCGCCGACGCGGTAAGGCAACGCTTCGACGTTTTCGAGTCGGCCGGCTCCGACGGAGCCGGCAAGGTCGTGTTCTCGTCGTATTACCAGCCGCTGCTCGCGGCCGGCCGGAAGAAGTCGCCCAAATACCCGGTGCCGCTTTATCGACGCCCGCCGGACATGATCGACCTCGACCTCGGCGCGTTCGACCAGCGCCTCGCGGGAGACGCTTTCGAGGGCCGCGTCGACAAAAAGACCCGCGCCCTCGTGCCCTATTTCTCACGGGGAGAGATCGACGTCAAGAAGCGCCTCGCGGGAAAGGGCCTCGAGATCGCCTGGCTCAAGGACAAGTTCGACGCGCTCGACTTGCACATACAGGGCTCCGGCATCCTGCGCTTTCCCGACGGCAAGGAGGTCCTGGCCAAGTTCGCGGGGACCAACGGCCAGCCGTACAACTCGGTCGGCCAGCTGCTGATCAAGGCGGGAGCCTTCACGAAGGACAACATCACGCACGACAAGATTCGCGCCTACTTCCTGGATCATCCTGAAGCCGAGGACTGGGTGCTCGAGCAGGATCCGCGCTACACGTTCTTCGACCTCGCCGCTCTCCCCGCCGACGGCGAGCCGTTCGGCGCCGTCGAGCAGTCGCTCGTGCCCGCGCGCTCGATCGCGATCGATCCGGCGCTCATCCCGCTCGGCGCGCTCGCGTTCTTCACGACGACGGCGCCGCAGGCCGACAAGGAAGGCCGCCTGCTGGGACTTTTCCCTTCGTCGCGGTTCGCCGTGTGCATGGACACCGGCGGCGCGATCAAGGGAGCCGGGCGCGTCGACATCTACGCGGGCCACGGCCTGCAAGCCGAGACGACGGCGCGCAACCAGTGGAGCGACGGCCGCCTCTACATCCTAGTCAAGAAACCCCCCCCGCCGGACCGCTAGGCCGGGTATAATCACTCCATGAAGAAGCTGCTTTTCACGTGCCTGACCCTGCTGCTCGCCGCGGCGAGCCGCGCGCAAGATCCAATCCGCCTGACGGACGAGCAGGCGCTGGATATAGGCAAGAAGATCTTTCAAAACGAAGCCGGCGGCAAGACCGAGCTCCTGGTTCACTGGAACGAGGGAGAGGAGTTCGCCTCGCTCGGCATCGGCCACTTCATCTGGTACCCGAAAGACTATCACGAGCCGTTCGAGGAAAGCTTCCCGCCTCTCGTGAAGTTTCTCGTCGCGCAAGGGACGCCGCCGCCGCGATGGGTCGTCGACGCGCCGTACTGCCCGTGGCCCACGAAAGCGGCGTTCGACGAAGAGAAGCCTTCGCCGCGAACGCGCGAGCTGCGCGATTTTCTAGCCTCGACGATCGCCCTCCAAGCGCGCTTCGCGGCGAACCGTCTCGAGCAGGCGCTGCCGAAGATCCTCGCCGCCGCGCCCGTCGAGAGCCGCGCGCGCGTCTCTCGGCAATTCTATCGCGTCGCGCAAGACCCGCGCGGCGTCTACGCGCTGATGGACTACGTCAACTTCAAGGGCGAGGGCGTCAAAGAGACGGAGCGCTATAAAGGCCAAGGCTGGGGACTGATGCAAGTCCTCCAGGCCATGTCCGGCGACGCGCCCGGCCAACCCGCGCTCGACGAGTTCGCGCGCTCGGCTGCCGACGCGCTGACGACGCGCGTGAGCAACTCTCCCCCGGAACGGCACGAGGAGCGCTGGCTCTCCGGCTGGAAGAAGCGCCTCGAGACGTACCGGCAGCCTTGATCCCGGTCTCGCTGCGGGACCGGCTCTACGCCCTGTTCGTCGAGTGCCTGGCCGAGACGGACTCGGCCCGCGCCTTCGACGCGAAGAGCCGCCGCTTGAGGCTCTCGTCGGCCGGCGAGCGCGACTATATGCGCGACCGGCTGCCCCGCTACGTCTCGGCCCTCGCGGGAGCGTCCGCCGCTCCGCCCTCGGCTCCCTTCGCGCGCGACCTCGAGGTCGGAGAACTCTTGTTCAACCACGGCCTCTTCTTCGACGCGCACGAGTATCTCGAGGGGACTTGGCGGCGAGAGAAGGAGCCGCGCAAGAGCCGCGTTCAGGGCTTCATCCAGATCGCGGCGGCCTTCCACAAGCTCGAGCTCGATCCGAAAGGCACGGAAGGCGCGCTCTACTTGCTGTCGCGCGGCGTGGCGAAGGCGGCGGACGATGGTCTCGCGGAGACCTTGCGGCCGGCGCTCAAGGACCTCACGAACGGTCGGCCGCCCGCGTCGATCCCCGCCGTCAAGTTCGCCTGATCGGATTACAGTCTTCGGATCAGCGACAGGACCTTCCCGGAGATCTGTCCGGCGCCGAGCGGAAACGGCGGGTACTTGGGGTTGTCGGGCACGAGGATCGGGCCGCCGGGACGCAGGCGCAGGCGCTTGACCGTAGACTCGTCGCCGTCCAAGCGCGCCACGACGATCTCGTTGGTCGAGGCCACGGTCGTCCAGCGCACGACGACGGTGTCGCGGTCCATGAGCGTCGGCTCCATGCTGTCGCCCTTGATCTTGAGCGCGAAGAGCGAATCGACGTTCTCTCGGTCCGCCGAGACGGGAACGTGGCCCTCGGCGTCGGCGTAGCTGCCGACGGCCGGGCCCGCGGGCACGCGGCCGAGAAGCGGGATCATCGCGATGCGCTCCATCGACGGCAGAGCGAGCGTGCGCGGCTTTCCGTGCGCGGAGCCGAGGAGCCCCTTGGCGCGCAGGTTGTCGAGATGGTACTGGACCGTATCCGGAGACTTCAAGCCCGCCAGCCGGCAGAGCTCGCGCACGGTCGGCGCGTAGCCGTGCTCGGTCATGAACTCCTTGACGAGCTTGAGGATCGACTGCTGCTGCGGCGTCAGTTCCACTTGGGGCATTGCGACGGCCTCCTCTCGGCGAGCGGCACAGTATAGTCGAACTCTTGTTCGATGTCAATACCCCGAGGGTCCGCCGTAAAAACAGCTCAGGCGGCAGCAGGCGCAGCCGTTCGGGCGCTAGCCGATTTTCTCGCCGCAGCCCGAGCAGAACTTCGCGTCGGCCGCCAGCTCCTTGGCGCACTTGGCGCACTTGACCATGGCGGCGCCGCCCTTGTTGATGCTGCCCATGGCGTTGGCGAGCATATTGCCGATGCCGCCGCCGGCGCCCAGGCCCACGCCCAAGCCCACGCCCATGCCGGTGATGCCGCCCGCGCCTCCCTCGTTCGAGGCCGCCTTGTCGAGGACGTCGAAGGTGCGCATCTTGTCGTAGCCCGAGCCGAGGATGTCGAGCTGCGCCTTCTGCGCGAGAGCGGCCTTGAGCTTTTGGACCGACGGGTCCTCGTCGGGCACGTCGATCGAGGCCACGAAGAAGTTCACGAGCTCGACGCCGAACTTACCGAAGTCCGGGGCGAGCTTGCCTTTGATGCCCTCGGAGATCTCATCGAGCTTGGCCGAGACCTCGAGCAACGTGATCTTGCCGTCTACGATGGTGCGCGAGATGTAGTCCTTGATGCGCGACATCAGCGCGCCTTTGTAGAGCTCGGTGAGCGCTTCGACCGTGAACTCGCCGCGTTGGGCCGACAGCTGCGTGAAGACTTGGCGCGAGTCGGCGACGCGGACGGCGAACTGGCCGAACGCGCGCACCGGCAGCGCGACTTTATAGACGGGGTCCAACAGCGGGATCGGGTTGGTCGTGCCCCACTTCACGTCCATGTGCACGGCCTTATTGATGAAATACGCCTCGGCCGCGAAGGGCGTCTGGCCGCCGAACGGCGCTTTGATGAGGCCCTTCAAAAGCGGGATGTTCGCCGTCTTGAGCGTGTGCGTCCCCGGGCCGAGGACGTCGGCGATCTGGCCCCCCGAGAGGAAGATGACCTCTTGCGTCTGGTTGACGATCACCTGCGTGCCCCACGTCAGGTCGTCGCCCGGAACGCGCCAGATCAACACGTCAATGGGACCGTCGTATTTGAGAACCTCGATGATCGCCATGTTCGGTATTCCCCCTATGCCGTGACTCTCAATATAGCCCCGGTTCTATGCGTTGTCAACCCTCGGCCGCACGCCGCGGGCCAGCGCCTCCTTGGCGCGCTGATAGGCGTCCTGGCGCTCGTGGTCGATCCAATGGCCGATCTGCTCGGGCGTCAGGCCGACTTTCTGGCCGAAAGTGTCGAGCGCGCGGCGCTCACCCGCGGCGACGCGCCCGTCCGCCAGGCACATCTGCACGATCCCCCGCAGCACGGCCTCGGCCTCCTCGCGCGACTTGGGGGCGGGGCAGTCGAGCTGGCCGCGCCGCGCGGCCGCCACGAGCTCGTCCATGCGGTCGAGCGGCACGCCGCGGCGATTGGCCACTTCCTCTATAAGACGCCTTTCCTCGGGCGCGACGTCTCCATCCGCGACCATCGCCGACGCGAGAACCGCCACCGCGTCCGAAGGAGAAAGATTCGAGGACCACGACAAATCGAAGTCGCCCGCCTGCTTGACGCCGACCTCGGGCCTCTTCCAGAGCCCGATCGGCACGACGGCGCGCACGACCCAGGACAGCTTGCCGTCGTTCAAGGCCGTTTGGCAGTAATCGCAGCTCTCTTGGTCGCGGCGCCAAGTCGCCGCGCCGCAGTTGGGGCAGCGCAAGGAGCGCAAGCCGGAGCGCGGGTCGGTCTTTGCTCCGATCTGCCGGCCCAGGACGACGACATGCTGGCGCTCGGCTTGCCCGCGCTCGGCGTAGCTCGCGCCGTTCCAGTCGAACCAGACGCCTGACCATTTGACGAGGACGTGGGCATGCTGCCACTTCTCGCCGTCGTCGGCGACGGCCAGGACCTGCGAGCCGCCGACGGCGACGCCGCGATAATAAGGAGCCTTTTGCGCGATCTGAAGCCCGAAGGTGTCGAGAAAATCCGGCGGCGCCATGCACTTGAGCGGCGCGACGTCGTGGTTCGAAAGCGCCTGCTGCCAGCGCCAGAACGCCACGGCGCCGCGCTCCTCGAGGAACTGGACGTTGAGGTCCGGGTCGGCCTCGGTCGCGGAGACCAGGCCCGGCACCTCCAGCTCCGGATCGCGCGGCGTCCACTCGCAAGCTTGCGTGATCTCGCTCAAGACCCAGTCGAACTCGCCGGTGTTGACCCAGGACTTGCACTGGTCGCAGCGCGCGGCGTCGAGCAGCGGCAACGGCGCGCCGCAGTTCGGGCAGCAGCCTTCGATCAACCCCGGCCGGCCCAAGGTCTTCGCGCCGGGCCGGCGCAGGAACGTCCAGACTTCCTCGAACTCCGCCGGCGTCGAGGAGCCGCCCGAGACGCTCCCGTCCTTGTCGAAGTCCTGGTCGACCGCCGAGGCCCTCACGCGCACGTGCAGCGCGTCGAAATGCTGGTCGGACTCGACCTCGAGGATCTCGCTGTCGAGGATCCGAACCTGATCGACCTTGTTGCGCTTGCCGTCGGCCTGGTTCATCTCGAGCTGGATCGCGAAGCGCACCATCACGCCGTCGGAGACGAAGGAGCGCGCCGGAGTCATGTCGCCCGCGCTCCAGGCCTGCTGGATCTTCAAGAACGCTTTCTGGGCGCGGGAGAGAAACCCCGTCGCGTCGAAGAGCGGGTCGCGCGCCTTGAGCTGGCCCAGGTTCTTGGCCATGTCGTGGTGGTCTTGCATCTCGAGGCCGTCGGCGATCACGCCGCCCTTGTAGCGGTCGACGCCGACGTTGCCGCCCTGGTAAAAAAGATAAAGGAGGAAGAGCGTCACCGGGATGCCGCCGACCGGATGGGCGACGACCATCTCGATGTAGAGGACGATCAATTGGCCGACGAAGAAGTCGCCGCCGGAGGAAGAATACGACGACCCGCCGTAAGAACTCCCTCCCGAGTAGCCGGAGTAGCCGCCCGAATGCGAGCCGCCCGAGTAGGATTGGCCGCCGCCGGCGCGCGCGTGGACCAGCAGCGGAAGCGCGGTTAAAGCGACGAGGATGGCGAGAACGCGAAGGGCCCGGCGCATCCCCGGGAGTTTAGCCCCCGCTTTCGCGCTTGTCAACGGCGGGAGAAATCGTCTACTGGCCCTCGCCCTGCGGACCGCCTTGGCCGTCGCCGCCTTGATCCGGAGTCTTGCTTCCGGCCGGAGCCTTGCCGTCGTCACCCGGCGCCGACATCTTCCCGCCATCCGCGCCCTTCTTGGCGCGGCGCGGCGCGATCTTGGCCAACTTCTGCCGGCAGGCCTCGGAAGCCTGGTCCTTGTGCTCTTTCATGCAGTCGCCGAGCATGCCGCCGCCGGCCTTCATGCCGGGACAGAGCTTGGCGGCGTCCGCCTCGCAAGGGTCGGTCATGGTATGCGCCTTAACCTTGCCGACCGCTATTTTCCCCATCTTGGAGCGGCACTCCGCGGAAACTTCCTTCTTGTGCTCGTTCATGCAGGGGGCGAACTTGCCGTCGCCCGGATGCATGCCGGGGCAGAGCTTCTCGGCGTCCTGCTTGCAGGGGCCGGCGTCGGCCTGCGGCAAAGGCGTGGGGTGTTGATTCTCGCCGTCTCCTTCATTGGCCAGGCACGGGCCGGCGATAAAAACGCAAAAGGCGAGCGCGAGCGCGGCGAGCAGGGATTTCTTCATTTCCGGATTATAGCGGGAGGGCGGCCGGCGCGCAAGACGTTTCGTTCACCGCGCGGCGATGAGCCAAACGCGGCCCGAGTGGACCGTCAGCGCCGGGCGCGCCGCGGCGACGTTCGACAACCCGCGGCTGCCGGCCGAGAGCGAGAACGACTTGAGCCGATATTTGACTCCCGCCAGCGTCACGCGCGCCTTCGGCGCGGCCAGGACGGAGAACGTCTCGCCCGCCCGCGCGAAGCGCGCGTATTTCCCGGGGCCCAGCAATCGCGCCGCGCCGCGGTCGAGAACGACGAGCTCGAGCGCGCCCGCGTATTTTTCGATCAGCGCCAGGTTGACGAGCGCGTGGTCGACGCGCCCGCCGAGCGCGGCGGCGACGAAGGCCGTGCGAAATCCCGCGTCGAGCGCGAAACGCAGCGCCTTTTCAAAATCGGACGTCGCTTCGTCGAAGTCGCACGAGTAAGCCCGCGCCGCCTTCTTCGGCAGCGGCCGCGGCAATGAGTCCATGTCGCCGATCACGACGTCGGCCGTGAGCCCCAGCGTGCGCGCGTGGCGCAGGCCGCCGTCGGAGCAGAGCACGGCGCGCACTCCGCGCGACGCCCTGCGCGCGAGCGCGGCGTCGCCGAGCTCGCCGTTGAGAAGGATCAGGCAGGCGCTCATCGCTCGATCTGCAGGGTCACGTGCGAGAGGCCGAATTTTTCCTTGAGGAGCTCCCGCCCCGCCTCGAGTATTTCGCCATGGTCGCGCCCGGGCTCGGCGACGAGATGGCCGCTCATCGACTCGCTGCCCTGCGTGAGGGACCATAGATGCAGATCGTGGACCTCCTTGACGCCGGGCAAGGCCGACAACGCGGCGCGGATCTCCTCGATATCGATATGGGCCGGAGCGCCTTCCAACAAGATGTGGACGGCGTCGCGCAGAATCCAGTAGGACGCGATCATGATCATCACGCAGATGAAGCCGCTCGCCACCGCGTCGGCTTGGTACCAGCGCGTCTTGAGGATCACGAGGGCGGCGGCGATCGCGCCCACCGAGCCGAGGCCGTCGGACACGACGTGGATGAAGGCGCCGCGGATGTTTATGTTCTCTCGGCTCGACGAGAAAAGGATGCAGCCCGACGCCACGTTGCAGACGAGGCCGACGCAGGCGATCGCGAGCATCTGCCCGCCGGCGATGGGCGTCGGGAAGACCAGGCGGCCGTAAGCCTCGCGCAAGATGACGCCCGTCGCCACCCACAAGGCCACGCCGTTGCCGAGGGCCGCGAGGACCTCCACGCGCTTGTAGCCGAAGGTGCGCCGCGGGTCCGGAGGGCGGCGCGCCATCGAAGCGGCGAAAAGGGTCATCGACAGCGCGATCAAGTCGACCGCCATGTGCATGGCGTCGGCGATCAAGGCGAGGCTTCCGGTCCACCAGCCCCCGATCAGCTCGACGACGAAGATGGTCGCCGTCAGCGCGAACGCGGCCGTGACGGCCTTGAGAGGCGCGGGCTCCGCCGGCGAGCGCTCGCAGACGTTCACGATTTCGCGGCCTGACGCGCGATCTCGTAGAGCAGCATGCTCGCCGCGCAGGACGCGTTGAACGACTCGACGCCGGACTTCGACATCGGCACGGACACGACCTCGTCGCAGAGCTCCTGCGTCAGGCGCCGCATCCCGTCGCCCTCGGAGCCGATGACGAGCACGAGCGGAAGGTTGAGCGACACGTCCCAGACGGGCTTCCCCGCGCCGTCGGCGCCGTAGACCCAAAAACCCGCCTCTTTGGCTCTTTGCAGGGACTGCCCCAGGTTCACGACGCGAAAGACCCGGATCTTCTCGATCGCGCCCGCCGAGGCGGCCACGACGACGGGCGTGACGGGCGAGGCGCGGCGCTCCGTGATGAGGATCCCCTTCGCGCCGAGGTTCGCGGCCGAGCGCGCGATGGCGCCGAAATTGTGCGGATCTTGAATTTGGTCCAGGGCGACGAGAACCATGCCCTTCTTGTCTTCCTCGGAAAGCGTCTCGAGAAAGGCCGCGAAGCTCTCGCCGGCCTCGTAGAACACCTTCGCCGCGATGCCCTGGTGGCGCCCTCCCGACGCGGCTTTGTCGAGCTCTCGGCGACCGACGAAGTGGACGTCGACGCCCGCCGCCTTGGCGGCCTTGACGATGGCGCCGACGGCGGGATTGCGCAGCTCGTGCTCGACCCAAAGCTGGCGCACGGACTGCGGGCGGGACAGCAAGGTCTCCTGGACGGCGTGCGCGCCGAAGACCCAGCGGACCTCGCCTTGGCTCACCTTACCTCCTCTTCCATTTCTGGCCGTCCTTGGTGTCCTCGACGAGCACGCCGCTCGCCTCGAGCTCCTTGCGCAGCTCGTCGGACGTCTTAAAATCCTTGGATTTTCGAGCGGCGACGCGACGTTCGAGTAGATCCTTTTCTAAAGGAGAGAGCTCCGCTTTCGGCTCGTCCTCGAAGAGCTTCAGGCCCAGGACCTTGTCGGCCTCCTCCAAGAGCGTCTTCTTGGCGCCCGGAGGCACCTCGCTCTTGAGGCACTCCCAGACGGCAGCGAGCGCGGCGGGCGCGTTCAAGTCGTCCTCGACGGCGTCACGGAACGCGCGCAGATGATCGGCGCAGGCGGGCTTGCCTTCGACGGGCTTGAGCGCCAGCGCCTGCTCTTTCAAGCGCCGGCGTCCGGTCTTCGAGGCGTCGAGCGAGTCCCACGTGAAGTCCAGCTGTTTCCTATAGTGCGCCGTGAAGCAGTGATAGCGGTAGTCGAGCGGATCGTAGCCGCGGTCTTTGAGATGCTTGACCGTCACGAAGCCGCCGTCGGACTTCGCCATCTTGGCGTGGTTCATCAGCAAGAACTCGCCGTGCATCCAGACGCGCACGAAGGGCTTGTCGGTGGCGGCCTCCGATTGGGCGATTTCGTTCGTGTGATGGATCGGGATGTGGTCGACGCCCCCGCAGTGGATATCGAACGTTTCCCCCAGATACTTCATGGCCATCGCCGAGCACTCGATGTGCCAGCCGGGGAAGCCCACGCCCCACGGCGACTCCCATTCCATCTGCCTCTTCTTGCCGGCGGGCGAGAATTTCCACAACGCGAAGTCGGTGGGATTCTTCTTCTCGGGATTGGCCTCGACGCGCGCCCCGGCCTTGAGGCCCTCGATGTTCTCGGCGCCCGCGAGACGGCCGTAAGCCGGGAACTTGGCGGTGTCGTAATAAAGGCCGTCCGAGGTCTTGTAGACGAAGCCTTTGCGCTCCAAGCGCTGCACGAGCTCGATCTGTTCCTTTATATTGTCGGTGGCGCGGCAGAGCTCGTCGGGCGGCAGGATGTTGAGATCGCCGATGTCATTAAGAAAGGCGTCGGTATAGAATTTGGCGATCTCCCACGCCGTCTTGCCCTCGCGCGCGGCGCCGACCTCCATCTTGTCCTCGCCCTCGTCCGCCTGGCTCGTCAGATGGCCGACGTCGGTGATGTTCATGACGTGGCGGACCTTGAAGCCGGCCGTGTCGAGCGTGCGTTTGAGCAGGTCCTCGAAGACGTAGGTGCGGTAGTTCCCGACGTGTTGGAAGTTATAGACCGTCGGGCCGCACGTGTAGAGGCCGACGATCGGCGGCGCGATGGGCCGCAAGTCTTCCTTGGCGCGGGTCAGGGTGTTGAACAATTTCACGGACATGCGGGTATTCTAGCTTGAATTCGAGCGGCTTGGCTGTTACCCTGGTGTAAGACATGAGGCGCTCGCGCGCGATCGCGCTGATGTTCGCCCTCGCCGCCGTCGGCGCCGCCGGCGCCGTGACTTGGCGCGCCCTGCGCGCGCGCGCGCCGTCTTCGCCGGAGGTTCCCGAGCTCGCCATGCCCGCGCCCCCGCCGATGAGCGAGGGCGCCGAGCCGAGCTCGCTCGGCATGGTGCGCCGCGGCGACGAAGAAAAGCCCCGCGTCCCCGCCCCCGCGCTCAAGCCGGCGCCCAAGCCCGCGCCGGCGCCCGCGCCGCCCGAGCCCGAGCTCGAGGCCGCGGCGCCGCCGGCCGCCCGGCCGCCGGAACAGAAAAGCAAGGCGGCCCCCCACCTGACGCCGCTACCAAGCTGGCACCACTTGCTCGGCGCCGACGAGGACGAGAACGGCCAGCCGATCGTCCATTACCTTCTGAAAACCGCGCCCGAGCCGGCTCCGGCGCCTCCGCCGACGGCGCCGCCCCCGAAGCCGACGGCGCCGCCCCCCGCCGCCGTCGAGCAAGCGGCGGCGCCCCCACCTCCTTTAAAACGCGGCTACCGCCCGCCGCCGCCGCCCGCCAACCCGGTGGAGACGGGCCCGACGACGCAAGTCTCGCCCGCCGCGCCGCCGCCGGACCAGAGCGTCGAATACCCGGTACCTAAGACGACGCCGGCGGTCGCGCAGACCGTCGAGGTGTCCTTCGTCACGCGCGGACCGGCCGACACGCCCCCGCCGCCCGATCCGGCCGCGCCCGCGCCCAACGCCACGGGCTCGGCCTGCCTCAAGGCCGGCGCTTGGAAGAATTCTTGGACCGGGGTCTGCTACGACACGCGCGCCGGCTGCCAGCAGGCGCAGCCCAAAGGCGCCTGCGCGCAGCCGCCGGGCGTCGCCGGACGCGCCGCGCCGCAGTAAGCTAGAATCCCCGCGTGATCCCTCTGCGCGACAACGTCCCGCGCAGGACTTTCCCCGCGATGACCTTCGGCCTCGTGGCCGCCAACGCCTGGGTGTTTTTCCAGGAGCTCGCTCTCGGCCGCAAGCTCGACCGCTTCATCATGACGTGGGGCCTGATCCCCAAGCGCTACGCCGCCTCCGGGATGCTCGCCAAGCTCGGCGCGAAAGCCTACCTTGGGCCGTTTCTCACGTCGATGTTCCTGCACGGCGGCTGGCTTCACATCCTCTCGAACATATGGGTGCTCGTGATCTTCGGCGACAACGTCGAGGACCGCCTCGGCCACGTCCGCTACCTGCTTTTTTATCTCGCCGCCGGCGTCGTCGCCGGCTTGAGCCAGGTCTGGGCCAGCTGGGGCTCGCCGGTGCCGACGATCGGAGCCTCGGGCGCGATCGCGGGCGTCATGGGCGCTTTCTTCGTGCTCTATCCGCGGGCGCGCGTCGTGATGCTGGTGCCGATCTTCATATTTCTCGAAACCATTGAACTTCCCGCATATCTGTTCCTCGGGTTGTGGCTTTGGATGCAGGTCTACTCCGGAAGCCACGCGTTCGGCGGCGCGGGCGGCGTCGCCTGGTGGGCGCACGTCGGCGGCTTCGCCGGCGGGATTGTGCTGCTCGGACTTTTCTCGCTGCTTTAAACCCGACCTAGGGCCTAGAAAACGGTAGTCCCATTGCCGAGCCGTCATTGGCCCGGAGGACCCGCGGGAAACAGGCCGCGCTCGCGCTACAATGGCCTCTCAGTCAATGCCCGGAGGTCAGTCCCGATGAAGATGTTCCGCTCTCTTTTCGCTTCGCTGCTCGCGTTCGCGCTCGTCCACCTTTCCGTCGCCCCGGCCGTCGCGGCGACCTTCGAGACCCTCAAGCCGGTCGAAATTTCCGCTCAACTCCCGGTCGTCGCGCCTATTTTGCCCGCGACGCCGATGGGGCCGGGCGATCTGTCCCTGATGGCTCCGGGCCTTCCGGCCGGCGCCAACGTCGCCGAGACGATCGGCGCGATGCAGGCCGCGCAGGCCCAAGCCGCCCAGCCCGCGCAAGCCGCGACTCCCGCGGCCATGGCGACGCTCAACGTCGTCACCGGTCAGCTCGCCAAGGCGCCGCAGGGCGACGCCGTCGCCGCCGACGCCGTCCTCAGCCGCGCTATAGAAGGAAGCAAGACCGGCACGACGTTTTCGGCGGAGCCGGTCATCGGCCGCGACGTGGGCGCGCAAGCATTCGCCTCGGGCCTCGTCCTCGCCGACAAGGCGCAGCAGCCGCAGAGCGCCCCCTCCGTGTCGCGCCGCGATTTCCGCGACAACGAGCGCGGCAGCACGACGGTCGTCGTCTCGATCATCCTCGGCGTCGTCGCCGCGGTCGCCATCACGATCGGCGTGATCTGGCACAACGCGCAGAAAAAGAACGACGAGTGGCAGAACTCCAAGAGCAACCAAGAGATCGTCCTCGTCGAGCGCGCCCGCCGCGCCAACGACGCGGAGACGCTCTACAAGATCGGCCAGGACGCCCGCACGCGCCAGGCCCGCATGAACGAGCGCATCGCCGACGCGAAGTCCGCCGGCAGCAAGAAGGTGGACGACAAGACCGGCGACGACCTCGGCCAGGCGAAATTCTACGCCGCCGCGGACGGCCTCGTCGGCGCGCGCGCCGAGATGAACCACGATCAGGTCTCCCAGGACCCGGCCAAGCGCATCGGCGAAGTGCCCGCCCCGGCTTGGAAGCAGCGCCTCGCGGACGAGAACGCCAAGGCCAAGACGTCGGAGTTCGAGGGCGACCTCGCCGTCGCGCTGCAAGGCCTCAAGGCCCAGCTCGGCCGCGTCGACGCCAAGGACCAGGGTCTCAAGGGCGACATCGACAACTTCCACAAGGAAGTCCCGGGCTCCTTCAAGGGTCGCATGGGCGAGATGGAGAACAAGGCGCGCGCCGACCTCAACGAGTTCGAGTCGACCGACGTCCAGCCCGAGCACGCGCTTTACGATCAGCTCAACGGCGAGATGCGCGGCCGAGTGTCCGCCAAGCTCGCGGCCGGCAGCGCCGAGTACCAGGGCCACCTCGCCCATCTTCAGCGCCTCTCGGACGCCGACGAGCAGCTCAAGCCCGCCCTCGAGATCGCCGTCCAGATCGACAAGGATCTCAAGGACATGGCGTCCCACGAGCACAACCGCCAGTTCAACCTGCTGCTCGCCTCGCAGAACGAGAACGTCGAAGTCGACGACTACGACAACCAGGGCCGCAAGACCGGAAGCCACTACGAGGACCACAGCGGGACCTACAAGGCCCTCGCGGCCTCTGAAGGCGCCGAGGCGCGCGCGTCGGCCGCGAGCGCGCAGGGCGGCGTCAAGGCCCTGCACGCGATCCTGCCCTTGCTGCGCAACAATAAGACGCTCAAGGACGAGGGTTTGGCGTCCTTGATCCCGCAGGACCCGCGCAACGTCGCGCAGAACGGCAGCGTGTTCTTCGACTTCTGGATCCCGGCCAGCTGGAACTTGTTCGGCTCGCTTTTCACCGAGTCGCAAGCGGGCCAGGCCCAGGCCGCCTTCGCGCCGATCCTGGCGCAGCTGCAAGGCGCCCAGCAGCTCGTCGGCGAGCGCCAAAACGGCGAGAACGGCTGGGTCAACGGCGCGATCGACCAGGACCTCAAGGCTCAGGTCGAGAAGGCCAAGGCGCGCGGCAAGTAACGCTTCGCATCACGTACGGCACCGCCCCTGTGCATTTCAGTGCACAGGGGCATTGCTTTGCCTCTAAGGACCGAACAGCGCGGCGACGTCGGGATAGCCCTTCTTGAGCGCGAGGCTCTTGGCCGTCTCTCCGTCTCGCGTGCTCGCCCCCGCCGACGCGCCGGCGGCGAGCAGCATGCGGACGGTATCGGCATGCCCGCGCTGAGCCGCCAGGATGAGCGGCGTGTCTCCCTGCGAGTCTCGCCCGTTGGACGAGGCGCCGCCGCGCATCAGGGCCTCGCAGACCTCCGTGCGGCCTTGAAGGGCGGCCCACATCAGAGGCGTCCAGCCGATCTCGTCGCGCTGCGAGACCGGCGCGCCGCCTGAGATCAGCTCGCGCACGACCTCGACGCGATTCCAGCGGGCGGCGAGGGTCAAGGGCGGCTGCCCCTTGCGGCGGGTCACGGCCGCCACGTCGGCGCCGGCCCCGAGCAAGGTCCTGACCGCGCCCGCGTGGCCGAAGGCCGCGGCGTGCATGAGCGGGGTCCAGCCGTCATCGTCGCGGGCGTTGACGTCGGCGCCGGCGGCGATGAGCCGCGAGATCCCTTCGGCGTCGCTGTCGGCCGCGGCGCGCTCGAGCTTCTGGTTGGGCGTGAGATCCGGTCCGCAGGACGCGGCGAGCGCGGCGCAAGCGAGCGCGAGGACGAGCCTCTTCATCCTCCCCAATATAACGGCCTGCGGGGATTTTTCAAGACGACTTTGGTTACGGGCGGGGCTTGCGCTGCATCAGCTTCTCGGGGTCGGTCACCTCGGTGAAGCCGAACTGGCGGTAGAGGCCGTGCGCGTCGGTCGTGCGCAGGAACCAAGACTTGACCGTCTCGAGCCGAGGCGAGGCCATCACGCGCTCGACGAGCCATTTCCCGAGGCCCTTGCCGCGGCAGGACTCGTCGACGATGACGTCGCAGAGATAAGCGTAGGTCGTGTAATCGGTGACGACGCGCGCGAAGCCGACCAGCTCGGCGCCGCGATAGAGCCCGAAGCAGAACGAGTGCTTGAGGCTCTTGGCGACCACGGGCTTGCTCCGCTCGGCGGCCCAGTACGACGCCGAAAGCAGGCGATGGATCGCGTCGACGTCGAGTCGCGCGGGGTCGGTGCTGACGCGGTAGGGCCCGCGCCGGCTCTCCTCGATCACGGCCGCGTCCCCGCGAACATCGCGGGAGCCTCGAAGAAGCTTTTGATCAGAGGCTCGAGCGAGGCCGCGTCGGGCCCCGAGAAGACGTACAGGTAGGCCTTGTCCGAACGCTTGATGCCGTAGACGAAAGGCTTGCCCTTGAGAGCCAACTCCTTGAGCTTGGCCAGATCGCCGGGCTCGACGATCCCTCGCCAGCTTTCGAGATCGGCCACATCGTCGAGCTTGAGGAAGAGCGCGCCGCTCAAGCCGGAATAGGTCTCGAGCTGGCGCCGCGGCGAATCGCCGAACGAGTAGCCCCAAACGGAGTTCGAATGCGCGAGCTCCTGAAAGCGGTCCTTGGCTGCATTCATGCCGAGCCCGAAGACGAGCGCGCAAGAGCGGAACCAGACCCGGGGCGAGGACAACCGAGGTCCGAGGCCCGCAGAAACGGCGCGCAGATATTCTTCGACGAAGGAAGCGTCGGTGAGACGCGTGCCGCGCGACAACGCCTCGTCCACGGGGTCGACCAAGGCCTTGGCCGCGTCGTTGACCTCGCTCTCGGCGTATAGGGTGTCTTTGCCTTCGAAGTAGCGCTTGAAGTCGGCCGGCGGCATCACCAGCCGAGAGACCAGGCCCTGTCCCAACGCCGTGGCCAGCGCCTCGTTGAGCAGGCCATAGGCCGCCAGAGAATAGGGCTCGGCCGCGGCGGCGAATGCGTTGATGAGCTTCCTGCGCTCGCCCGTCCCCGCCGATTCGTAGAAGTAATGGAAGAGCTCGTGCGAGACGACGTCGATGCGGTGCTCCATGTCCTCGCCGGGGACGATCTCTACGACGGAGTGGTCCTCGATCTGCTCGCCGCTGGAGTGGCCGTTGCCCCGAGACGGCTGGGCCACGATGTCGAATTCCACCGTGGTGCCGTTGGGGTAGGAGTAGCCGTAGAACTTGGCGACCTTGGAGTAGAGCTCGGCGAGGCCGCGCTTCTCGATCAAGGCCATGAGCTTCTCGGCGGCGTCCTCGGCGCTCGCCCGGCCTTCCCGAGCCCACCAAGCGTCGAAGCGCTCGTGGAAGGGGCCGGCCGCCGCCAGCGTGGCGCGCGCATCCTCCTGGGACATGAGGAGGCCGAGGCTTCCCGCGAACTCATTCCAAGAGTCGGCTCGGTAGGCGGCGATGCGCAGCTTCTCGCGCACGTCGATCGACGCGCCGTTGAGGGGCAGGGCCACGGAGTCGCTCTCCTCGTCGAGATCCATCTGCTTGTCGTAGCGCGCGTGCAGGCGGCCCCAAGAGTCGAGCGCCGCGCGGTCGCGCGCGCTCAAGCCTTGCCGATCCCAAAACGCTCGGAAGTTCTCCTTGGCGCAAGAGCCGTTGCCGGAGAGGCAGTTGAGCTGATAGGCCAGATTGGCGGAGGGAGAGACGCGGAAGACGAGGACGAGGCCGTCCTTGGTCTGGAGGCGGCCGATCTCCTTGGCGCGGGCCGGCGCGACGGCAAGCAGCGCGGCGAGCGTCGCGGCGATCACGCCGGCAGAAGCAGTGTCGCCACGGCGTAGCAGGCGATGGCCTCGCCGCGGCCGATCGAGTCGACGCCTTCGTGGCTTTTCGCCTTGAGGTTGACGCGGGCCTCGCCGACGCCGAGGATGGATGAGAGCGACGCCCGGAAGGCCTCGTAGTGGGGCTTCATCTTCGGCTCCTCGGCGACGAGGGTCACGTCGACGTGCGAGAGCACGCCGCCCGCGGTGATGAGCTTAGCCATGACCGCCGCCATGATGTCTTTGCTCTGGATGTTCTTGATCTTCGGGTTGTCTGGCGGGAACATGATCCCGATCTCTCCCGCGCCCAAGGCGCCCAAGATCGCGTCGCCGACGGCGTGCAGCACGGCGTCGCCGTCCGAGTGGCCGAGCAAGCCCTTGTCGTGCTCGAGCTTGACCCCGGAAAGCCACAGCTCGCGGCCCGCGACGAGCCGGTGGATGTCGAAGCCGAAGCCGACGGCGGTCCGGCGCCGCCCGCCTTGGCGGTCCTCGATCAATGCCTCGGCCATCGTCAAATCCTCCGGCGTGGTGATCTTGAAGTTCTCGTACGACGACGGCACGATCTTGACCTTGTGCCCCGATTTCTCGACGAGCTGGCTTTCGTCGGTCGCGTCCTTCTCGTCCGGGAACTTGGCCAGCGCTTCCTCGATGATCTCGCGGCGGTAACACTGCGGCGTTTGCGCGGCCCAGAACGACGAGCGCGCCGGCGTGCCCGAGATCCATAGCTGCTTGTTGGTGACCTTCTTGAGCGTGTCCTTGACCGGCACGGCCGGCAGGGCGGCTCCGGACTCGAACGCCTCCTCTATACACGCCTTGACGAGGCTCGTCGTCACCAGCGGTCGCGCGCCGTCGTGGATCGCGACGACCTCGGCGTCCTCGGGCACGAGCTTGAAGCCGTTGCGCACGGAGCCCATGCGCGTCGGGCCGGACTCGGTCACGACGACGCGGTCGGACGAGAGCCGCGCGCCGTGCTCCTTGATGCTCTCGGGCGAGAGCACGAGCACGATCTTTTCAATCTCCTCGATATCGAGGAACGTCTTCAGGCTCCACTCGACGACGGTCTTCTCGGCCAGCGGCAGGAACTGCTTGGGCTGGCCCATGCGGCTGCCGCTGCCGCCCGCGACGATGATGGCCGCGGACTTCACGCGATCGGATTGCGCGCCTTGGCGAAGATCATGCGGCCGGCGGAGGTCTGCAAGATCGAGGTCACGCCGACCTCCAGCCGCTTGCCGATGTGCTTCTTGCCGTCCTCGATGACGACCATCGTGCCGTCGTCGAGATAGCCCACGCCTTGCTCGCGCTCCTTGCCTTCCTTCATGACGAAGAGCTGCATGGCCTCGCCGGGCAGCACGACGGGCTTGAGGGCCGTGCCGAGATCGTTGACGTTGAGGCAGACGACGCCCTCGAGCGAGGCGATTTTATTGAGGTTGAAATCCGTGGTAATCACCTTCGCGCCCATGTCGCGCGCCAGGCGCGCGACCTTGCCGTCGACGTCGGAGACCTCGACGATGTCCTTGTCGAGGATCTTGACCGGAAGATCGGGGTTCTCCTGCAGCCGCGCCAGGATGTCGAGACCTCGGCGGCCGCGCGCGCGCTTGAGGGAGTCAGGCGAGTCGGCCAGCTGATGGAGCTCCTGCAGCACGAAGCGCGGCACGATCAGCGTGCCCGAAAGAAACTTCGTCTCGCAGATGTCGATCACGCGGCCGTCGATGATCGCCGAGGTGTCCAGGATTTTCATGTCGGCGCCGCGCCGCTTGCCCATTTTGAGGATGTCCTTGTCGAGTTGGTCGATCTCGGGCAGCTTGCGGATGACGAGGATCAGGCCCAGCGCGCCGAAAGCGAAATACCGGAGGATCGCGTAGCGATCCCAGACCTGGTAAAGCGCGTCGTTGCCGACCTGGAATACGGCGTAGTCGATGACCTTGGCCACGAAGACGCCCCCGGCGGCGCCGAGCACGCCCGTGATCATCGTGAAGAGATTCACCTCGGCGGTAGCCATCTCGAAGCCGATGATGCCCAAGCCGACCACGAGGCCCAGGACGGCGCCTTTCATCGACCGCGTGATGTGGAAGTAGACGATGGCGGGACAACAGACGACGACGGCGGCGCGAAACAGCCAGATGCCCATGGACGGCTCCTCGTCCCGGTAATTTTATGAAAGGAGATCCCGGGACCTTGTTTTACGGATTATGCGTCTATCTTACGACTTATGATTCGCGGCGAAAATCTTCTCGGCGGCTTCCACGAGATCGGCGACGCCGACCACCGTCAGCCCGGCGATCTTGGGCAGGTCCTTGACCGCGCGCTGGGCGATCACGGCCGTCTTGAAGCCTGCCTTGGCCGCCTCTTTGAGCCGGCTCTCGATGAACGGCACGCGGCTGACCTCGCCGAGGAGGCCGACCTCGCCGACGAGCACCCAGTCCGCGGGCACGGCGCGATCGCGCGCCGAGCTCACGACGGCCATGCAGGCCGCCAGGTCGGTGGCCGGGTCCTTGAGGCGCACGCCTCCGGCGAGGCTGACGAACACGTCGGTGTCCTCGACCGACAGGCGCAGGTGCTTCTCCATCGCGGCGAGCAGCACGAGGACGCGGTTGAGGTCCAGGCCCGTGCTCATGCGGCGCGGCAGCGGGTACTTCGTGTGCACGACGAGCGATTGGGCCTCGACGAGCATCGGCCGTGAGCCCTCGAGCGTGACCGAGACGGCGCGTCCCGCGGAGGCTTTGGCGTCGCGGTCCGCGATGAAAAACGAAGCCGCGTTCGTCACCTCGCGCAGGCCCTTCTCGCTCATCTCGAAAAGACCCACCTCGTCGGTGGGGCCGAAGCGGTTCTTTTGGGCGCGCAGCACGCGCAGGAGGTCGTGGCGCTCGGTGTCGAAATACAAGACGGTGTCGACGATGTGCTCGAGCACCTTGGGGCCGGCGAGCGCGCCGTCCTTGGTGACGTGGCCGAGCACGAAGACGCAGATCTCGGAGGATTTGGCGACGCGCAAGAGCTCCGCCGCGCACTCCCGCACCTGCGCCACCGAGCCCGGCGACGACGTGAGCTCGGGGTGATAGCAGGTCTGCACGGAGTCGAGCACGACGAATTTCGGCGCGTGCTTCTCGACGGCGGCGAGGACCTTGGCGAGATTCGTCTCCGAAAGGAGATAAAGCGATTGAGCCGTGAGCCCCAGGCGCTGCGCGCGCGCCGAGACCTGCTTGAGCGATTCCTCGCCGGAGACGTAAAGCACCTTGTCCTTCTGGGCGAGGCGCGCCGCCGCCTGCAGCATCAGCGTCGACTTGCCGATCCCCGGCGGGCCGGCGAGCAGCAACATCTGGCCCGCGACGACGCCGCCGCCCAAAAGCCGGTCGAGCTCCGGCACGCCCGTCCGCGTTCGCGTCTCGGTCTCGGCGCCGGCCTCGGAGAGCGCCACGACGTCGGACGAGAAGCTCGTCAAAGCCCGCGGAGCGGAGCCGGCCGCGGCGAGCGCGGCGACCTTGCCGGTCTCCACGACCTCCTCGACCATCGAGTTCCAGTTGGAGCAGTCGGGGCACTGCCCCATGGGTTTAGGAGCGGCGTAGCCGCACTGCTGACAGCGATAAACGGTCTTGAGGCGGCTCATGAAAGACTACTGAGCGGTACCACTCTTGCTGCTGCTGCGGCCCTTGGCGCCGGCGGCGCCGAAGGACGCCATGCCGAACAAGTAAGCGATGTCCTGGTCCTCGAAGCTGACGTTGACCCAGGTGTTGAACGCCTTGCGGATCTGCACGTCCTCGTAGCGCGCGCCGACGCCGAGCCACTTCGTCACGCGCGCGAGCACGCCGAAGTCGTACTCGGGCTTGTCGAAGACGCGCGAGTTGATCACGCGGTTGCGGCCGAAATCGTAGGCCTGCGCCGTCAGGCTGAAGCGCTTGCCGACCGGGTCTTGGTAGAAGGGCGTGACGGTGATACGCGCGCCGCCCGCGGAGCGGATGGCGCCGAAGGCGAGGTCGAAGGGCCCTTTGACGAAGCCGACGAGGCCGTCGACGCGGTTTTTTTGCACGTAGTCGGTCCCGTGATGGACCGTGTCGACCGGGCTGCCGAGATTGGCGATGCCGCCGTAATAGTAGCGGCCCTCGCGCGGAACGATCTTGAGGCCGACGTCGGAATAGCCGCTGCGGATCGGGGCCTCGTAGCGATAGTCGTAATTCCAATAGACGCGGAATTGGTTGATGCGGCCGAGCACGTCCTTCGCCGTCTGGGCCGCGTCCTTGACCGAGGCGACGGTCTCCTTGACGTCCTGCTTGACCTTCTCGTCGTGCAGCAGCGCGCCGATCGCGCCCTTGTCGGTGGCCAGGCCCGCCATCATCTTGTCGGTGTTCACGAGCACCGAGTCGAGCTTGGCCGTGATGTCGTCGGTGCGCTCCATCGCCTTCTCGAGCCTCGGCTTCGTGGTCTCGATCAAGTCGTTCAGGTTCGCCGTCATCTCGCGCAGGTTGGCGACGGTATCCTTCAGGTTCCCGGTCAGCGAGCCGCGCGGGCCCTCCGAGTTCATCTCGGTGAGGATGCTCTGCAGGCTGCCGAGGGCCTTGACGAGCGCTTTCTCGATCGAGATCGGGTCGGTGCCGCGGACGGTCGTCTCCGGCGGGATCACGCCCGACTCCGGATGGCCCTGGTCGATCTGCAGGTACTTGGAGCCGATGATGCCGGTCGAGCCGATCGTGAACTCCGCGTCCTTGTAGATGTCGACGCCCTTGCGGATCGAGAGCACGCACTTGGCCGCGCCGTCGGCCAAGACGACGTCCTTGACCTGGCCGATCTCGACGCCGGAGAGCTTGACCGGCGAGTTGCGGTTTAAGTTGGCGACGTCATGGAACGTCGCGTAGAGCGTGTAGCGCTTCTCGAAGGTGTAGTCGCCGAGCAGGAAGATCGCCGTGCCCATGAGGACCAGGCCCGCGACGACGAAGGCGCCGACTTTCGCTTCGATCGACAGCATCAGCTCTTCTTGCCCTCCGCCGGCTCGGGCTCGAACTCCTTGAGCTTCATCTGGATCGGTCCGTGGCTCAGGCCGTCGACGAACTGGCGGATGTAGGGGTTGGTGCTGACCTTGATGATCTCGGGATGGGCCACGCCCAAGACGCGGCCGTCGTGGAGCATGGCGATTCTGCTCGCGATCTTATAGGCCGACTTCATGTCGTGAGTGACGACGATCGAGGTGACCTTCAATTTTTTCTGGAGGTCGAGGATCAGGTCGTTGATGACGTCCGACATGATCGGATCCAAGCCCGTCGTGGGCTCATCATATAAAATATATGACGGTTCGGCGGCGATCGCGCGCGCGAGCGCGACCCGCTTTTTCATGCCGCCGGAGAGCTCGGAGGGCTTGAAGTCCTCGACGTCCTTGAGGCCGACGAGGGCGAGCTTCTCGGTGGCGATCTGACGATATTTGGACGCCGGGATGTCGGTGAGGTAACGAAGGCCGAAAGTGATGTTCTCCCAGACCGTCATCGAGTCGAAGAGCGCCGCCTCCTGGAAGAGGTAGCCGAAGCGCCGGCGGTATTGCGCGACGTCCGACTCCCGGGTGAGCTTGGTGATGTCCATGCCGTCGACGGTGATCGAGCCGGAATCCGGCTGCACCAGTCCGATGACGCTTTTTAAGAACGTGCTCTTGCCGCAGCCCGAGCCGCCGATGATGCAGAGCGTCTCGCCGCTTTCCACGACGAGATCGACGCCGCGCAAGATCTGGCGCTTGCCGTAGCTCTTCTTGACGTCCTTGGCGTCGATCAAGTGATCCCCAGCGCGACGAGCACCGCTGTGACGAAGTAATCCAACAAGAGAACGGACACCATGGACATCACGACCGCGGACGTCGTCGACTTGCCTACGCCCTCGGCGCCGCCGTGCGTCGTTATGCCCTTGAAGCAGCATATGAAAGCTATTACTGTCCCGAATACGTAGTTCTTGACGTAGCCGTGGACGAAATGGCGGATCTCCATGTTGTCGATGATGTCGTGCCAGTAGACGTTCGCCGGGATGTGGAGCTTGACCGACGCGACGACGTAGCCGCCGATGATGCCCGAGAAGTCGGAGACGACCGTGAGAAAAGGCAGCACGGCGATGAACGCGAGCACGCGCGGGATGACGAGATAGCGGATCGGGTCGGTGCCGAGGGTGTAAAGCGCGTCGATCTGCTCGGTCACCTTCATCGT
>CAZRIP010000006.1:37546-65382 GCA_964600165.1 uncultured Elusimicrobia bacterium
CATCGTGCCGAGCTCGGCGGCGATGGCCGCGCCCGCGCGACCGGAGACGACGAGCGAAGTCATCACCGGCGAAAGCTCCATCACCATCGCGAAGGAGACCACCGTGCCGACGAAAAGCGGCTCGTTGAAGAAGTGCTTGGACGACGCGCCGGACTGGAGCGCGAGCACCATGCCCGTGAAAAAAGCCGTCATCGCGCTGACCGGCAAGGACTCGACGCCGATGCGCTGCATCTGGATCACGGTCTGGCGCCACTCGATCTTCGACTTCGTCATCCAGGTGAACGTAGAGCGCACCATGAACGCGAACTGGCCCGCGGTCTCGACCAGATCCAAAAGCCGCCGCCCGAGCAGGCCGAACGCTTCTTCGAAGAACGTCATGGCAGATAAACCCGCGGCACGCGCGAGGAAATGGCGCACGTGACTTCATAGGAGATCGTGCCGGCCGTTTTCGCGATGTCTTGCGCCGTGATCGCCTGCCGTCCCTGGCGGCCGATGAGCACCACGTCCTCGCCGACGCGCGCGGCGGGCGCGGCGGTGACGTCCACCGTCAGCATGTCCATCGACACGCGCCCCACGACGGGGCAGCGTTTGCCGCCGATCAACACGCTGGCTTTGTTTGAGAGAAGGCGCGGGTAGCCGTCGGCGTACCCGACGGGCACGGTGGCGATGCGCGCCGCGCGGCGGGCGCGAAACGTCGCGCCGTAGCCGACAGTGCTGCCTGGGGCGACCGTTTTCAAGAACACGATCTTTGATTTTAGCGAAAGTACGGGCGAAAAGCCCGCGCAAAGTCCGTAGATCGCGCCGCCCGGCCGGACCAAGTCCAGGCGCGCGGCGGCGTAGGACAGCGCCGCGGCGGAGTTGGCCGCGTGGCGCAGGAAGCGGGCCGGAGCGCTGACCTTTCGCAGGGTCTCTTGAAAGCGCGCGAGCTGGGCCGAAGTCCGCGCTCGGTCGGACTCCGCGCTCGCCAGATGAGTGTAGACGCCCTCGAGCTTGAGATGGGGCTGCTCCGCGATGAACGAGGCCACGGCGGCTCCGGCCGCCGGACTGACGCCGATGCGGCCCATGCCCGTGTCGATCTTCAAGTGACAGCCCAGCCGGCGCCCGACGCGCGCCGCGGCGTCGACGAGCCGCCGCGCGGCCTCGAAGCTCGCCACGGTCGGCGTGAGACGATACTCCGCGGCCGCGAGAAAACTTTCGAACGGGTAGAGGCTGCCGAGCACGAGGATCGGGAGCTTGAGCTCCGCCTCGCGAAGAAGGACTCCCTCCTCCACGGAGGAAACACCCAGCCAATCCGCGGCGCGCGCTTTCTCGGCCGCCTTCGCGCAAGCCGCCGCGCCGTGGCCGTAGGCGTTGGCCTTCACGACGAACATGAGCTTGGTCTTCTTCGGGATTTTTTCGCGGAAGCGCCGGAGATTGGCGCCGATCTGCGACAGATCGACCTCGGCCCACGTGGGCCGGAAGAATCGCCGGGAAGACCCGGGCTGGGCGGTCATGCGCTCGTCAGCATCGGAAATTGTGACGGACATTCTACCAAGTGGCGCACACTGAGAGGTAAAATCGGCACCCGCCGCGCGGCGGATACATACTATGGGCGCCCATAGTATGTATGCGGCTTCAGCCGAACGACGTCTGCGTCTCTTCGAACTCGGTGGGCTCGGGCTCCTGGCTGCCGGAGTCAGTGGCCGCGTTGGTGAACTTCGTGTAACTGCGCAGGAACTTCACCTCGGCGATGCCGGTCGGGCCCTGGCGCTGCTTGGCGATGATGACCTCGGCCTTGCTGTCGTCGACGGAGGGATCGTTGGGCTTGTAGTACGCCTCGCGGTAAATGAACATCACGAGGTCGGCGTCCTGCTCCAGGGCCCCGGACTCGCGCAGGTCGGAGAGCTGCGGCCGCGCGTCCGTGCGGCCTTTTTCCTCGGTGCGGCGCGAGAGCTGCGAAAGGGCGATGACGGGCAGGTTCAGATCGCGCGCGAGGAACTTGAGGCCGCGAGAGATCTCGGAGACCTCTTGCTGCCGAGACTCGCTTCTAAAAGAGGAGCCGCGCATCAGCTGCAAGTAGTCGATCACGATCGCGCCGAGCTCCTTGCCCTTGCGGCGCTGCTCGGCCGCCACTTGGCGCGCGAGCGAGCGCACGCCGAGCACGGACAAGCCGGGCGTGTCGACGACGAAGAGCGGCGCGTCGGAGAAGCGGGCGGCCGCGTTCGTCAGATCGGTCCACTTCTCGCGCGGGAAGAAGCCGTCCTTGATGTTGCGCAGGTTGACGCGCGCCTCGGCGGCGATGAAGCGCTGCATGATGGCGTGCCGGCTCATCTCCATCGAGAAGACGAGGACCGGCATCGGCTTGTCGGCCAGCACGATGTTCGCGGCGATGTTCATGGCGAGCGCCGTCTTGCCTTGCGAAGGGCGCGCGGCCAGGAGGATCAGGTCCGACTTCTGGAAGCCGGACGTCATGTTGTCCAAGGCCTTCAGGCCCGACGCGATGCCGGTGACGGCTTCTTTTCTCTTGTGCGCGATCTCGATCTGCTCGATGACCTCGTGCGCGAGGTCCTTGGCCTCGACGACGTTGTGCATCGTCTGGCGCTCGGCGACCTTGAGGACGCCGGCTTGCGCTTGATCCAAGATCTCGTTGGGCTCGCGCGCCTCGGAGTAGCACTCGGTAATGGTGTTCGTGCAGGCGTTGATGAGCTCGCGCAGGATCGCCTTCTCTTTGACCAGGCGCGCGTAGTAATCGACGTGGGCCGCGGTGGCGACCTTGTGGATGACGTCGGTGAGGTACTGCATCCCGCCGACGGCGTCGAGCTGCTTGGACTTGCGCAGCTCCTCGCCGGCGGTGACGAGGTCGACGCCGTCGCCGCGCAAATACAGGTCGCGCAGGGCCGCGAAGATCTTGCGGTGGGACTCCTGGTAGAAGTCGCGGTCGTTGAGCGCGTCGACCGCCTTTTCGACGGCGTCGCGCTCGATCATCATCGAGCCGAGGACGGCCATCTCGGCCTCGATGGCCTGCGGAGGCAGCTGGACGCGGTTATCGGCCATGAGGCCTTACCCGATTACTCGCGGGCCGTGACCGTGACTTTGACTTTGGCCGAGGCTTCGGGGTGGAGCCGGAGCTCGACCTCGTGCTCGCCGACCTGCTTGATGGAGGATTCGAGCGCGACTGAATCCTTTTCTACGGTAAAGCCGCAGGACTTGAGGCTCTTGACGATGTCGCTCTTGCCGACCGAGCCGAAGAGCTTGCCCTCGGCGCCGGCGGGGCGCGAGAACGAGAGACTCACGCCGTTGATCTTGCCGGCGAGCTCCTTCATCTGCCCGAGCTTGGCCTCGGCGGCCTTGGCGCGGCGCTCCTTGGCCTTTTCCCAGGCCTTGAGCGCGGCCGGGGTCGCGAGAAGGGCGAGCTTCTTCGGCAGCAGAAAATTCCGGCCGAAGCCGTCGGAGACGTCCTTGACGTCGCCGGCGCGGCCCAATTTGTCGACGTTCGAGCGCAGGATGACCTTCATGACAGAACCTCTACTCTACTTGATTACTTGACGACGTAGGGCAACAGCGCGAGATTGCGCGCGCGCTTGATCGCCTTGGCGAGCTGGCGCTGGTGACCGGCGCAGCTGCCCGTGATGCGGCTGGAAAGGATCTTCCCGCTGTCGGTGATGAACGTGCGCAGGACCTGGATCTGCTTATAGTCGATATCGCGGACTTTCTCGGCGCAGAACCGGCAGACCTTGCGGCGGACGGGAAACGGCGGACGGCGGCGGCCGTCGGGACGCTTGGCTCCGGCCGGACCGGACGGACGAGAAGCGGCTGCGGGAGCGGCGGCCGAGGTCTCGGCGGGCGCGGGAGTTGCGGCGGTCTCTTCAGCGGGCATTTAGAACGGAACCTCCTCGATGGACTCGGAATCGGCGGCCGGGGCGGCGGACTTGGCGCTGCCGCTACCGGCAGCGGCATCGCCGGCCTGGCTCAGGAACTGCATGCGGTTGGCCATGACTTCAAACACGGTGCGCTTCTGGCCGCTCTTGTCGTCGTACTCGCGGCAGGTGAGCCGGCCCTCGACGATCAAGGCCACGCCCTTCTTGGCCTTGTCCTTCGAGCGCTCCGCGAGCTCTTTCCAGGCGACGACGTCGATATAGAACGCGTCGTCTTTCCACTCGCCGGTCTTCGAGTCCTTGACGCGGCGGTTGACCGCGATGCGGACGGTGAGCTTCGACAAGCCGCTCTGCGTGACGAAAATCTCGCCGTCGCGCGTGACGCGACCGGCCAGCAGGGCGAAGTTGATCTCGGGAAGACGAACGCCGCTCATCGGTTACTCCTGCGCGGCGGAAGCCGCGGTCGCCGCGGTCGCGGCCGCGGGAATCGCCTTGGGCTTCTTCGCTTTCTTCTCGCGCATCTTGCGGTCCTGCGCGACGACGGTCATGTTGCGCATGATGCTGTCGGAGATGCTGAAATTATGGCCGAGCTTCTTGAGCAGGCCGGGCGTCGCCTTGTATTTGAAGTAGGCGTAGACGCCCTCGCGGTTCTTGCCGATCATGTGGGTCAGCTTGCGCCGCCCCCAGATCTCGTTGTTGACCATCTCGCCGCCGTCGGCGGCGATGGTCTGCTTCGTCTTCTCGACGAACTCGGCGACCTCGGGGTCGGACATCACGGGCTTGAGGATCAGGACGGTTTCGTAAATATGCATGGGATCGATACTATAGCAAATTCCTTTCGTCGATGACAAGAAAATGAATGGCTTCCCGCCCTTGACGGCGCGACGGGCCGCTGATATGCTTCTCCTTAAGAGACGCACGGGATGAGACTTCGCGATCTTACCATTTTGGCCGCGCTCGCGCTAGCGGCCTGTCCGGTCCGCGCCGAATCGTTCGGATCATGGGCCGCCAAGGGCGACAAGCTCGAGAAGCGCGGCGACGACGACGGGGCGCGCGGCGCCTATTCGCAGGCCCTAAAACTCTGGCGTAAGAAAGACGGCAAGGCGCCCAAGGCCAAGGTCCTTTCCGCGCGCGCGGCGCTCTTCGAGAAGAACCAAGCCTGGGAAAACGCGATCAGGGACCTTGCGGCCGCGGCCGAGATATCGACGAGAACGGCTTCTTACCGTTATCGCGCCGGCCGCGACGCGCTCGAGCTCGGGCGTCCCTCGGAAGCCATCACGTGGTTCTACAAGGCCACGAAGCTCAACCTCAGCTATAAAGAGGCGTTTTACGACCGCGCGCGCGCCTACGAGGCCACCGGCGACCTCGAGTTCGCCCGGGAGGACTACCGCACGGCCTGCCGGCTCGCCGTCAAAGCCGCGTGCGCGCGCGAGAAAGAGCTCAAAGCCGGGCGGAAACCCGCGGCGGCGCCGGACAGCTCCAAAGCCGTCCACTCGTCGACGGCTCCGGCGGCCGGCGCGCTCAAAGCCGTCCGAATCCAGAAGCCGCTGCCGCCGCCGCCCGACGAGTTCAAACCCGCTCCGAGCAAGCCCAAGAACGGAGTGGAGATCAAGCGCAAGACGACGCGCGTGGCCAAGGCCTCGGTCAAGAATTTCTCCGCGTGCCTCGACGGCCTCGACGCCTGCGTCGCCGGCGGAGGGACGTTCGGGGACTGCGTCGGCCAGGCGGGGATCTGCGAGAAGAAGGCCGCGAAAGGCTGCTGCCCTCAAGCGTGCGTCGAGAGCTTCAAGGCGCTCGTCGACGCCGAGGACAAGAGCGAGGCCGCGGCCTTCCGCGAGACGTTCAAGGCCGACGCCGACTGCGTCAAGAGTTCCTCCGCCAAAGGCGGAAGCGAATAATACTTGACAGCAGATGACGCATGACATACACTGGAGCAGGTAGACGGTAATAGATCGCAAAAGAAGATGAAACGCAAGCGCAAGCAGGTCAAGAAGGCCTATCCCGCCGGCCCGGTCCCGGAAGTCATGGACATCAAGGCGCTCGCGCAGTATCTCGGGATGGGCCGCTCGAAGATCTACGGTCTCATCCGCCAGAAGAAGGTCCCCGCCTCCCGCATCGGCCGCCAGTATCGCTTCTCGAAGTCGCTCGTCGACGCCTGGCTCAAAGAGCGGCTGATCATGAAGCCGGAAGAGCCTCAGATGACGCTCTTCCAGAAGCCGCGCTAGCCCAAAAAGCGCTCTCGACGGACGTCGGACGACGGTCGTCGAGCCTCCGACGAGAAAAACCTTTACTTTTTTCCGGTCATATGATAGATTCGTCACAGAAGGGATAAGACATCTCAATCCCTCTGGACATCACGGAGGTTTTTCCAAATGGCTGAGAAAGTTCAGAAGGTCGGCGTCGAGCGCACCACTGGTTTCCTCTATTACATCGACAAGCAGGGCGACGTTTCCCGCGCCAAGATGGCCCGCGGCGGCAAGAAGGGCGGCAAGCCGGAGAAGGTCGCGAAGGTCGGCCTCAAGAAGGAGAAGGGCTACCTGTACTTCCTCGACAAGAAGGGCGACGTCTCCCGCGCGAAGATGGTCAACGCGTAAGCGTCGACCGAACAACGCTTAAGGGAACCCCCGCCGGAAACGGCGGGGGTTTTGTTTTGCTAGAGTAGCCTCTTCATGGACCCGATCCTGATCGTGGGGCCGGGCGCGGTGGGCCTGACGTTGGCCGCGCGCTGGACGGCCGTGGGAGAGAAAGTCCTGCTGCTGGGAAAGGATCTGGACCAAGAAACCCGCCTTCTCAAGGGGTTTGCCTTCATCGGCCTCGACGGGAAGGCGCACCGCGTCAAGAACGGCCTCAAGAGCGCGCGAAGCCAACGTCCGCTCACCGTGCGGGCGGCCTTTTTCTGCACCAAGAGCTTCGAGACGTCCAAGGCCGGGGCCGACGCCGGTCGATTCATCGGGGCCGGCACGGCCGTCGTCGGCCTGCAGAACGGAGCGGGGCATGAAACGGTGCTACGGCGGCGATTCGGCAACAGGAGAGTGGTGATAGGCTCTTGCTACTTCGCGGCCGACCGGCCCGAGCACGGCGTGATCACGAACTCCTGGGGCAATAAGATCCGCCTCGCGCTGACCGACGACAACGCCGACTGCGCCTTCCTCGCTCAGCGGCTTTTGATGCTCGGCGGCTGGGACGCGGCACTAAAGGACGACGAGCAGCGTCTCATCTGGACCAAGCTCATCTTCAACGCCGCGACCAACCCTCTCGGCGCTCTATGCGGCGTGACCAACGGCCGGCTCGCGGAAGATGAAGCGCTCAAGGAGATCATGCTGCGCACTCTCAAAGAAGCCGCGGCTGAGTCAGTGCGCCTGGGCCACGTTCCGCTCTACGCCAACATGGACGAGCTCGTCGTGACCGCGTGCCGCGCCGCGCCGCGCCAGCGCAACTCGATGCTGCAGGACCTCGCGGCCGGGCGCAAGACCGAGATCGCCTCCATCGCCGATCCGATCACCCGCGGCGGCCGCGCGCCCACGCTCGCCGCCCTCGCGCGCTGGGTGCGCGCGCTGGAGGCTTCGGCATGAGCGCCGTCCTTCTCGACGGAAAGAAGCTCTCCGAGCAGATCTTGAAATCGCTGGCCCCGCGCGCGCAAACCTTGCGCGCCGAGCGCGGGCGGCCGGTCAAGCTCGCCGTCGTCGCCGGCGACGGCGCCGCGGCCTCGTCCTATCTCAAGTCGCTCGCGAAGGCGGCCGCCGGGGTCGGCATCGAGGCTCCCGTGCTCTCGGTCGGCGCGGCCGGGCTCGCCGCGGCCGTCGCCGGCGCCGGCAGGGACCTTGGCGTCGACGCCGTCCTGATCGATCACCCGAACGCCTCGTCCGCCGCCAGCGCGCTGCCTGCGGGCAAAGACGTCGAGGGCCTGACGCCCGAGCAGTACGGCCGGCTGTTTCTGATCAAGTCCTACGAAGAGCTCGCGTCGAGCCGAGTGATCGCGCCGTGCACGGCTCTGGCCGTGGCCGAGCTTCTGCGGTCCTCGAACGTGCCGCTCACGGGCAAGCGCGCCGTCGTCATAGGGCGGTCGGCGATCCTCGGGCGCCCGGCGGCGCACCTGCTCTCGGCGCTCGACTTGACCGTGACGCTCTGCCACGGCAAGACCGCGGATCTCGCGTCCGAGGTCTCGCGCGCCGACGTCGTGGTCGCCTGCATCGGCAAGCCCGGCTTTATTCGGGCCGCGTGGATCAAGCCCGGCGCCCTCGTGATCGACGCCGGCATCAACATGGTCGCCGGCAAGCTCAAGGGCGACGTCGAGGCCGCGGCCAAGGAGCGCGCCGGCTGCATCACTCCGGTGCCCGGCGGCGTCGGGCCGGTCACGACCGCTCTGTTGCTCGCCAACGCGCTCACCCTCGCGGAGCGCGCGCGCTGATGTTCGGCCAGCCCTTCGTCTTGCGGCAGCTCGGCGGCTCCGGCGTGTTCACGAGCACGGCCACAATGGACGTCGTGATCTCGCTGCTCCTGGTCGTCGGAATCGCCGCGCTCGCCTATGCCGTCTCGCTGCTCGCCAAGGCCCCCGACCGCGCGCCGCGGGTCCACGTCAAGCCCGAGCACCGCCGGCGCCGCCGCCGGCGGACCGCCTCTTCTTAACTCCCCGGCCAGCTCAATGGGTCGTACCCATAATATGGATTGGACCCATATTATGGGTACGACCCATTGAGCGCGGATCGAGACTAGGCGTGAGCCTTGTGCTTGCGCGAAGGCGTCGGCGCGGACTGAGCCCCCGATTCCTCGACAGACTGCGGCCCGTTCGAGGCTTCGAGCGCCTGCGTCCCCTCCGCCTTTTGCTCGGGCTTGTCCGCCCCGAGGAAGGGATACTTATAATCCTTCGGCGGATCGAACGTCTCCTTGATCGTGCGCGGGCTGACCCAGCGCATGAGGTTCGCGGCCGAGCCGGCCTTGTCGTTGGTGCCCGAGGCGCGCGCTCCTCCGAAGGGCTGCTGGCCGACGACGGCGCCGGTCGGCTTGTCGTTGATGTAGAAGTTGCCCGCCGCGTGCTCGAGCGCGTCGGTCGCCCGCAGGATGACTCCGCGGTCCGCGGCGAAGATCGAGCCGGTCAGCGCGTAGGCCGAGCCCTCGTCGACCGTCTTCAAGACCCCGCCGAAGCGCTTCGCGGGATAAACATGAACGCTCAGCACGGGCCCGAAGATCTCCTCGACCATCGACTCCGCCTTCGGATCGGCGCACTCGATGACCGTCGGCTCGATGAAATAGCCGACCGTCTCGTCGCACTTGCCGCCGATGAGGACGCGCGAGCCTTTCGTCTTCTTGGCGCGGTCGATGTAGCCCTTGATCGTGTCGTAGGCGGGCTTGTCGATGATGGCGTTGACGAAGTTGCCGTAATCCTCGGGGGAGCCCATCTTGAGCTCGCGGACCATGCCGAGCAGGCGGCTCTTGAGCTTCGGCCACATCGTGTCCGGCACGTACGCGCGTGACGCGGCCGAGCACTTTTGCCCTTGGAACTCGAAGGCGCCGCGCACGAGCGCCGTCGCGACGGCGTCGACGTCGGCGCTCTCGTGGACCAAGACGAAATCCTTGCCGCCCGTCTCGCCGACCAAGCGCGGATACGTCTTGTACTTCGCGATGTTCTGGCCGACCTTGCTCCACATCCAGTGGAAGACGCCCGTGCTGCCCGTGAAGTGGATGCCGGCGAAGGACGGGTGGTTGAATACCGTCTCCCCGATCTCGCGCGCCGGACCCGTGACCATGTTGATGACGCCGTCCGGCAGGCCGGCGGCCTTGAGGCAGCGCATGATGTGATACGCCGTGTAGGTCGTCGACGCGGCGGGCTTCCAGACGACGGTGTTGCCCATGAGCGCGCAGGACGTGGGCAGATTGCCCGCGATCGCCGTGAAATTGAACGGCGTGACCGCGAACACGAAGCCCTCGAGCGGGCGCAGCTCGGTCTGGTTCCACATGCCGCGCGAGTTGTTGGGCTGGCTCGTATAGAGGTTTTCGGCGAAGAAAGGATTGTAGCGCCAGAAGTCGATGAGCTCGCAGGCGGAGTCGATCTCGGCCTGGTGGGCGTTCTTCGACTGGCAGAGCATCGTCGCGCCGTTGAGCGTCCAGCGAAAGTCGTGGGACAGCAGGTCGGCCGCTTTGAGGAAGATCGCCGCGCGCGCGTGAAAGGGCATGCGCGACCATTCGGGCTTGGCCTTGAGCGCGGCGCGGATCGCGCGCTCCGTCTCCTTGGCGCCGCCTTCGTGCGTCTTCGAGAGCAGGATCGAGTGGTCGTAGGGCGCGCGGTTCTCGCGCACCTTCCCGGTCCGGACCTCTTCCCCGCCGATAAACAGCGGAATCTGAACCCGCTCCTTCTTGAGCGCGGCCACGCGAGCCGCCAGCTTCTTTCGCTCGTCGCTGCCGGGACGGTACTCGAGGACGGGCTCGTTGTAGGGCTTCGGGACTTGAAAACGGGCGTTCATGAGGCCTCCTGGGGGCTTCCTCCAAGAATGATATAATAGGCGAAACCCCATGAAAAGGATCATCCTCTTCCTCGCGACGAACTTCCTGGTGATCGTCACCGTCTCTCTGATCGTCAACCTGCTGGGCTTGAAGCCTTATCTTTCCGCCCGCGGGATCGACTATCAGAGCCTGCTGATCTTCTGCGCGATCTGGGGCTTCGCCGGCGCGTTCATTTCCCTGCAGCTCTCGCGCTGGACGGCCAAGCGCGCGATGGGCGTGATGCTCATCGACCAGAAAAATCCTCCGGATCGGGAGTCGGCGCGCATCGTCGAGCTCGTGACCGACCTATGCCGCCGCGCCGGCCTCTCGCACATGCCCGAGATCGGCGTCTACGACAGTCCCGAGGTCAACGCCTTCGCCACCGGCCCGAGCCAAAGCCGCGCCCTGCTCGCGATCTCGTCGGGCCTCTTGAGCCGCATGGACGACCGCGCCGTCGAGGGCGTGATCGGCCACGAGGTCACTCACATCGCCAACGGCGACATGGTCACGATGACCCTCCTTCAGGGCGTGGCGAACACCTTCGTCATGTTCTTCGCGCGGATTCTGACATTCATGATCGACAACGCCCTGCGCACTCGCGACGACGACCGCCGCGGCGGCGGGCTCGGCTACTTCGGCTACTTCATGGTCACGATGCTGCTCGAGTCGGTCCTCATGATCTTCGCGAGCATGGTCGTCTACGCGTACTCGCGCCGCCGCGAGTACGCGGCCGACGCGGGCTCGGCGCGCATGTCGGGCCGGGAGACAATGATCCACGCGCTCGAGCAGCTCGCGCGCGCCACCGGCCCGCAGGATAACCGCGCGCCCGCGCTCTCGACGTTCAAGATCAACGGCCACGGCCGCGGCCTCGCGGCTTTGCTGTTCGCCAGCCACCCGCCGATCGCGCAGCGCATCGAGGCGCTCAAGCGCCTCTCCTGACGGCTTAACAAAACCGACACCTGCGGCCGGCTTTCCGGTGGTATCCTGGCGTGGAATATGGGCGAGCCGTCTTCGGACGCCGAATTGCTGCGCTCGGTCGAGCTCTTGCAGAGGAGGCTCGCCGGGACGCGGGAGCGCTTGGTCGCGCAAGACGAGCGCTTGGCGCGCTTGAGAGACGACCTCTCGCGCCTCAAGACGGGCTATTCCTCGCTGCGGACGGCGCCGCCGCGCTCGACCCGCAAGGACCTCGCGCCGGCGCTCGCGCTGCTCGCGTTGACGATCGTCGTAGGCGGCCTGCGCGAAAGCCGCGCGCTGCGCATGGACGCCGCGGCGCGCCTCAAGGACGCCGTGGCCTCGCCGCCGGCCGAGAAGCCGGCGCCGACGATGACGCCGCCGACCGGCGACAACGCCGTGGCAGAGGGCCTCAGGCTCGTCTATGCTTATCAGCCGACGGCGGCCCGGGTCACGGTCGGCGAGATCCTCGAGCCGCTGCTCGGCAAGGACCTCAAGCCCACGTCCTTCGAGCTTTTTCCGGCGCAGGGGAATTCGTTCAGGATCGTCTTCAAGCCCTACACCGACGACGTCGGGCTCGCCCATCAGTACGATTTCGAGGTCGATTCCGCGCGCGGCCGCGTGACTCCGTCTCCGGACACGCAGGCCCTGCTGCGGACCGACGCGGCCGGGCTGCTCGCCAGCCGCTCAGACCTTGAGGGACTTCGGCAGGCGCTCGATCTCAGCCGCGACGGCGAAGTCCTTGTCGGAAAGCCCGCCGATCGAATGGGTCGATAGCTCGACGACGAGCTTGCGAAAGCTCGTCAAGTGGAGGTCGGGGTGATGGTCCGCGGCCTCGGCGACGTCCTTGATCCGCCCGATGAGCTCGACGGCCGCGACGAAATCCTTCATCTGCCACTCCTTGCGCAGGGCCTTGCCGTCCGGCGTCTTCGACCAGCCCGTCGGAAGGACTTGCTTGGCCGTCATCGGATCACCGCCAGGCTCGACGTATAGCCGTGGATGTAGTTCTTGGCGCCGACCGGCCCGATCTCGCCGTTGGCGAAGAAGCCCGCCATCGGCATCGGCCCTTGGAGCGCCTGGATCGTCGACGCGTCGTGATCGGGTTCTCCGTAGAGGCCGCGCCCGCGGCCGCAGCAGCTGACGAGCAACGCGCCGCGCGCCCTGTCGTGGCCGTCCGGCAGACGCCGCAACAGGCCGCGCAGGTCCTCGTCCGAGGTCTTGGCGTCGCGCAGCTGAAATTGAATCGTCTGTCCGGGATGGAGGCTCGCGCCGATCATGAGCGCTCCGCTCTGCGCGTCGTAGCCCATGATGTTGCGGACCAGGAAATCCCCCCGCGCGAAATGCGAGCCGCGCTCGTTCATGACCAAGCCCGCGAACAGAGAGTGCCGCGCGAGCTCCTGATCCTCGGGCGTGAGCCTCGCGATGACGTCGCGCAGGACCTCGAGCGGCTGCTTGCCGCCGAGCTCGTAGAGGACGTGGCCCTCGGCTTTCGTGACGATCAGAGGCTGGCCGATGGGCCGGCAGCCTTGCGCGACGACGACGTCGAAGTTGACGTCGCCCGAAAGCGCGACGCCCACGGAGCCCTGGTCGAAGGACTCGTCGTTGAGCAAGAGCCAGTTGGGCTTGCCGATCGCCAGGCCCGAAGCGAGGCCGCCGATGACGGGGCAGGCCGGATAGGCCTCGTTGAAGAGCTGCACCCAGCGCTCGATGTCGCAGCTCATGGGCTCGGCGAACGTGATGAATTTGGGCTTCTCATTGGGAAAAATCTCGAGCCTTCGCAGCAGCCCTTCGGCGTCCGTGATCCGCCCCAGCTCCTCGGGCGACAAGGAAAAAGGAGTCAGGCGCACGCCCGGCAGCCTCATGCCCATGATGGTCACGGCCGGCTCCATCTCGACCTCGTTCTTGGCGCCGATGACGCCGCTCGAGTTGCAGCCGATCAAGACCCGCGCGGGCAGCTCCTTCCTGAGGACCGGAGACAGCTCGGCGGGCTTGAGCCCCGGAAAGAGCTCGGTGACGAAGATCAAGGCGAGATCGCAGACGCCGCCCAGCTCCCCGCGGACCTTCGAAGAGGCCTCGGCGACGGCCTCGCGCCAGCCGGTCCTCGTCGAGAGCGCGGAGTAGAACGCTTTTCCCTCGCTCATAATCGTCATTGTAGCACGAGAGGCCGAAAGGGGCGCCAGGAGCTCAAGTGAACAGTTGTTTGACTTTCCTGTCAACGCGTCCGCGAAGCCGCCTCGACGGCGGCGAGGTTCTGGCGGGCGAACGGCGTCTCGGGGTCCAGCTCGAGGGCCCGCGAAAACTCGCGCCGAGCCTCGGCCAGCCGGCCCGCGGCGGCGTCGGCGAGGGCGAGATAGTTGTGCGCGGGCGCCAAGCCCGGCTGCAGCTCGACGGCGCGCTCATAGCGGGGTATCGCCTCGCCGACGCGGCGCTGCTGAAAAAGCGCGAAGCCCATGTTCATCTGCATCAGCGCGCTCCCGTCGTCGACCGCCAGGGCACGAGAGAAGAGCGCGACGCTGTCCTTCCAATCGTCGAGCCGGACCGACGCGACGACGGTCAGCGCGAGGACGGCGGCCGCCGCCAGCGCCGGGCGCGCGCGCCGCGGCAGCGCGCGCGGCAGGGTCCAAGCCGCGGCCAAGGCGAGGCCCGCGAGCGGCATATAAAGGAAGCGATCCGCGCGCGCGTGCGCGCCGACCGGCACCCAGCCGGCCGAGGGCTCGAGCAGCGCCCAAAACCAGACCCAGCCGGCCAAGAGCGCGGGACGCCGCCCGCGCTCGCGCCAGATGAGCGCGGTCAGCCCGGCCAGGACAAGGGCGATGAGCGCGATCTCGGCCGCCGGCGCGGGAAAATCCGGGTAGCGATAAAACACCTCGAGGCCGGAAGGCCATAAGACCGTGCGCAGGTATTCGAGATGCGAGACCGCGACGTTGGAGAGCCGCGCGGGCCAGGGAATCGCCGAGACCTTGACCGCGGTCAGCCGCGTCGCGGCGCACGAGGCCGCGGCGAGAGCGAAAAGAGGCGCGAGGTCTTTGAGGCGCGGCTCTCGCTTCAAAGGCCAATAGTCGAGCGCGAGCATGACGAGCGGCAGCCCGACGGCGGCGGGCTTGGCTAGCAGCGAGAGCGCGAAGAAGAAGACGCAGGACGTCTTATGGCGCGAAGCGTAGGCCCGCAGCGAGAGCAGCGCGAACAGCGCCGCGAGCAGGCTCTTGCGCTCGGAGATCCAGGCGACCGTCTCGTTTTGGACGGGGTGGACGGCGAAGACGGCGGCGATGAAGGCGCTCGGCGCGTCCTCGCCGCTCAGACGTTTCATTAGAAAAAAGAGGAGCAGCACGTTCGTCAGATGCAGCAGCGCGTTCTCGGCGTGCGGCCAGCCCGGCGTCAGGCCCGCGACGGAGACGTCGGCCATGTGGCTGACGAAGGCCAGGGGATGCCAGTAGTTGTCGTCGCGCGAGCCGAAGGCCCACTTCATCCCGTCCCAAGTCAGGCCGGGACGGACGTGCTCGTTCTCCGTGACGTAGCGGTTGTCGTCGAAAGAGACGAAATCAAAAGCCGAGGTCCGCGCGTAGACGCCGAGGACGAGCGCGGAGAGGACCGCGGGCCAGAACCAGCGCTTCGCATACATACTATGGGCGCCCATAGTATGTTGCCCGGTCACCTCGATTTCTCCAGGATCGCGAAGACTTCTTCGGGGTCTCCGGCGCTGGCGAGCGGCTTGAGATTCTTGTCGCAGACGAAGAGCCGCGGGTATGTCGCGGCCTCCAGCTTGTGCGCGAGGATATAATCCTGATCGTCGGGATCGACGAAGGAGACGATCTTGCGCGGGAGATAGACCGCTCCGGCGGCGCCCAGCAGCGCGCGCGTCTTCGGATCGTCGAGCTTGCCGACGAGCTCGAGGTCGAAACGGCCGCGCTGATGGATGTCCTGCACGCGCAGGAGCGGCGCGCGCTCCGGCCCCTTGAGCTCCGAAAGCAGCGAGCGCAAGCCCCAGTCGAGCCAGCGGCCGTAGTTCGCGTTGCCCTTGATCTGCTGCAACCGCCACAACGCCTCGAGCGCGACGGCGTTCTCGGTCGCGGGACGCAGCGGGCGCTTCATTCGCGGCAAGTCGTCTTTCTGCGCGATGCGGTCGAGGAACCCGCCGCGTTCGCGGTCCCAAAGCTCCTGGAACATGAAGCGCGCCAGCTCGTCGGCGAAATCGCGATAGGCCTTATCGCCGGTCGAAAGATACGCATCGGTGAACGCGAGCGCGGTCCAAGCGTTGTCGTCGAGCAAGCCGTAGACGAGCCCGCCCGCGCCGGGCAGCCGCCGGTGCACCATGCCGAGCATCGGGTCGTAGAAATCCTTCTTAAGCGTCGCGAGCAGGGATTCGGCCGCCTGACGCGCCTCGGGCCCCCCCTGCGCGCCTAGGCGCAGCAGCGCGAGCGCGGCCATCGCGTTTCCGTCGGCGTAGGCGCGCCGCTCGCCTTGGAAGTACGGCCGCGAGATCGGCTTGCCGGCCTCGAACTCGCGAAGAAGAAGGCCGCCGAGCGAGCGCGCCGTGCGCGCCGCGTCCTCGCCGCCGGTCAGCGCCGCGCCGTCGGCGAAAAGACGCAGGAAATAAGAGACGCTCCAGAGCTCGGGCGAGAAGCGCGCGCGGCGCCAGCGCTCGAGCTGGGCGGCCACGAGCTGCCCGGCCTCGTTGTCGCCCCATTCGCCCGCGGCGTGGAACAGCAGCTCGAGCCCGAGATAGTGGAGCGCGCGCTTGTTGGCCTTGAACTCGGCGACGGCCGCGCGCGGAGCCTCGGGGTCGAGCGCGGGCAGCTGCGCGAAGCCGACCGCGCCCGTCCACGCCGGGCCCGCGGAGGTTTCCGCCGCGCCGCTCGCGTCGGGAGCCTTATAATCGGCGGCGACGCGCGAAAGGACCGCGCCGAGCGCCTTCGGATCGACGTCGGGCGCCGTCACGACGGATTGGTCGCCGCCCAGGACGAGGAGTCCGCCCGGCGCGTCGAAGCGGCGCGCGAGATCCGGGCGGTCGCGGTGATCGGAAAGCACGGTCACGAAGCCCGCGGGCACGGCGCCCTCGGGCAGCTCGTCGGCCAGAAGGCCCGAGAGCATCAGCAAGACGGGCTTTCTCTCGCGCCGCGAGCGCTCGAAGGCCTCGGGACCCCAGGGCTCCCAAGCGATGCTCACGTCTTGGACTTGTCCTCGGCGAGCTCGAACATGCGCTCGATCGGACGGCGCGCGCGCGCCATGACATCTTTAGGGATATCGATACGATGCGCGGGGCTCGGCTTTTCGAGGACTCGAAGGACCTCGGGCAGGCCGGTCGCCTTCATGTACGGGCAAAGCCGGCACATCGGGACGAAGACCTTGTCGGGGTAGGACGAGCGCGCGAGGTCCCCCAAGCCGCACTCGGTGACGAGCATGTAGCTGCGCGCCTTGGTGCTCTCGACGTATTTCATCATGTCCCCGGTGCCGCCGATGAAATCGACGACGGAGACGAGACCGGGGCTGCATTCCGAGTGCGCGAGGATCTTGACCCCGGGATACATCTTGCGGTAGAGCTCCACCGAGGGCGCGTCGAAATTCTCGTGCACGATGCATTTGCCGCGCCAGGTCACGAGCTCGGAGCCGAGCTTCTTGCCGAGGGCCTTGGCGAGGTTCCCCCCCATCAAGGCGTCGGGCAGAAAGATGATCTTCGCGTGCTTCGCGTAGAGCTTCTTCAGGATCTGGGGCGCGTTGGCGGAGGTCACGATGACGTCGGACTCGGCCTTCACGTCGGCCGAGGTGTTGATGTAGGTGACGACGGGAGCGCCCGGATGCTTCTCCTTGAGCGCGCGGACGTCGGCGGCGGTGATGCTCTCGGACAACGAGCAGCCGGCCTCGAGCGCGGGAAGAAGCACCTCTTTTTCCGGATTGAGGATCTTCGCCGTCTCCGCCATGAAGCGCACGCCGCAGAAAACGATCTTCTTGGCCTTGGTCCCGGCGCAGAGCTTCGAGAGCTTGTACGAGTCGCCGATGAAGTCCGCCACGCCGTGGATGATCTCGGCGCGCTGGTAGACGTGGGCGGGGATCACGGCCGACTGCGCTTCCTTGAGCCGGTTGATCTTCCACGTCAGGCGCGCGCAGCGCTCGAGCTCCGCGTCCGCGTAGCCGAGGTCGCCCAGTCCCTTGGCGAAGAGCCGCTCGCTCTCCGCCTCGAGTTGAGCCCGCGTGGGCTCGGGTGCCGTCTTGGTCGAGGTCGTCATGATGCCTTGAGCTCGGGGAAATTGGAGAAGATGCCGTCCACCCCCATTTTACCAAGCCGCGCGGCTCGTTTCTGGTCGTTGACGGTATAAACGTGGACCTTCAGCCCCTGGCGATGGGCGTGCGCGACGCGGTTGGGCTTGGTCTGCCGCCAGCTGCAGTTGAGGCTCTCGACGCCGAGCGTTTTCATCTGCTTCCAGGCCTTGGGCATCAGCTCGAGGCCGAGCAGGTAGCCCAGGCGGGCGTCCTCATCGAGGTCGCGGACGTTGGCGAGAGCGGCGTGGTCGAAGCTGGAGATCAGCGTGTCTTTAAGCGCGCGGCGGCGGCGCAGGAACTCGACGACGTTGCGCTCGATGCCGGGATAGATCGACGAGCCGTGCTTGATCTCGAGATGGAACTCCGCCTTGCCGTGAAAAAGATCGTAGACCTGCGCGAGGGTCGGCACGCGCTCGTCGCGGAACTCCCGGGAGAACCATGAGCCGACGTCGAACGTCGAAAGCTCGGAGAGCCTGAGCTGGCGGATCGTGAGATTTTTCTTGGACACCCGCTTGAGGTCGTCGTCGTGGATCACCACGAGCTCGCCGTCGCGCGTCTGGTGGACGTCGAACTCGACGGCCTTCGCTCCCATCTCCAAGGCGAGCTTGAAGGCCGCCATCGTGTTCTCCGGCGCATGGCCGCTCGCGCCGCGGTGGGCGATCAGGAGCATCGCGACAAGCGCTCCATGAAGCGGTCGAATTCCTCGTCCGGGACGTTGACGCCGAGGCTCTTCTCGCGCCCGCTGCCCGGGCCGTGGTAATCGCTGCCGCCGGTCTTGAGCAGGCCGTGGCGGTCGGCCAAGTCGCCGTAGCGCACGACGTCGGAGGGCGTGTGCGTGCTGTAATAGACTTCCAAGCCCTCGAGACCCGCCTTGACCCACTCTCCGAGCCGCTCTTTTTCCGCGAAGGTGTCCGGATGGGCCAGCGAGCAGAAGCCGCCGGCGTCTCGGATAAGAGAGATCGCCTCGAGCGGCGAGGGGCCCAGCGACTCGACCCAGCCCGGCTTTCCTTTGACGAGAAACCGGCTGAAGGCCTCGTGACGGGTCTTGACGAAGCCCTTCTTGCGCAGGGCGTCGGCGACGTGAGGCCGCCCCAAAGACTCGTGAGCGCCCGATTGGACGTCCTCCCAAGTGATTCCGATCCCGTGCTTTTGCAGATCCTCGACGATGCGCTGGATTCGCAAGCGCCTGCGGGCGCGGAACTCCTCGAGCTTGGCGAGGAACGCGGCGTCCCGCCAGCGCAGGCCGTAGCCGAGGATGTGCACCTCGCCCCAGCCGACCGTGTTGATCTCGATGCCGCAGCGAAGGTCGAGCCGCGCCGCCTCGGCGGCCTGTTGAGCCTCGGAAAAACCGGAGACCGTGTCGTGGTCCGTCAAGAAGAGCAGCGCGACGCCGTCCTTGGCCGCCCGAGCGACGACCTCGGCGGGAGAGCACGTCCCGTCGGAGAACTTCGAGTGGGTGTGGAGATCGACGCGCTTCAGGCGGTGACGACTTCCTTGATCTCCGGGATTTCCTGGCGGATCATGCGCTCGACTCCGCCCTTGAGCGTCGCCGTCGAGCTCGGGCAAGAGTTGCAGGCGCCGTGCAGCGACACCTCGACGACGCCGGTGTCCTCGTGAACGGCGACCAGAGAGATGTCGCCGCCGTCGGACTGGATGTAGGGCCGGATCTTTTCGAGGACCTTCTCGACTCGTTCCGTGACTGTCATAAATGGCTCCTTGTCGCCGTCAGCGCGCCGCAGGCGAATTTGCCCTCGGCCAGCGCGGCGAGCGTGACGCCGTCGAGGTACTGCTCGATCATGCTGCCGAGCTTCTTCCAGACCGGAGAGATGCCGCACGCGGACTGGTGGTGGCAGTCCTTATCGGCAGACGCGTACTTCTCGCAAACGTCCTCGAAGATGCGGCCTTCCACGGCCCGCAAGACTTGGCCGAGCGTGATCTCCTCGGGTTTGCGCGAGAGGCTGTAGCCGCCGCCCTGGCCGCGCTGGCTTTGGACGAGGCCGGCGCGGCGCAGCTTGAGCAGTATCTGGTTGACGTAATCGACCGGCACGTTCTCAGCTTGCGAGAGCTTGTCGGCGGAGACCGGCTCCTGCGCGTGGGCGCGCGCGAGAGAGACCATGAGCCTCGTGCCGTACTCCGTCGAGCTCGTGATCCTCATTAATAGATCCCCAACTGATCCTTCGCTTCCTCGCTGGCCATCGTGCGCGGGTCCCAGGTCGGCGAGAACGAGAGGTCGACGTCGACGTCGCGCACTCCCGGAAGCTTGGCCAGCGCGCCGTGGACCGAAGCGAGCAGCATCGGGCCGTAGGGGCAGGCCGGAGAGGTGAGGCTCATGACGACCTTGACGTCCTCTCCATCGGAACCGGCCGATTTCTCGACTTTCGCGCCGTAGACGAGGCCCAGGTCGACGATGCTGATGCGGATCTCCGGGTCGAAAACGGGCTGCAAGGCTTCTCCGATCTGCTTGAACGTGAGGGCCACTTACTCCACCTCCTGGAAATCGGCGGACGTCCCCGCCTGGCGCGCGAGGCCTTGAGCGAGCGTGTTCCAGGCGAGCGTCGCGCACTTGACGCGCGTCGGGAAGCGCCGCACGCCCTCGAGGCTCTTGAGCGCCTCGAGGTCCTCGGGCAGAGACTCGAGCGGCGCCTTCGAAAGCATCATATCCTTGAACGATTGGACGAGCTCCTTGGCGCGCGCGAGGCTTTTGCCCTCGACGGCCTCGGCGAGCATCGCCGACGACGCCTGGCTGATCACGCAGCCGTGGCCGGCGTAGCGCACCGCGTCGATCTTGTCGCCTTTGCTGCGCATCGTCAGCTCGATCTCGTCGCCGCAGACGGGGTTGATCCCGTGCGACTTGAAGTCCGCGGGATCGAGCTTGCCCTTGTGCGCGCCGCTGCGGAAGTAATCGAGCAGCACCTCGCGGTAAAGGTCCTGAAGCTCCGAGTCGCCTTCGGGCATGCTAACGCCTCCCCGTGACCGGCTTCTTGAGGAAGAAATCGGCCGTCTTCTGGAGCGCGCGCGCCAGCGCGTCGATCTCCTCGGCCGTGTTGTAGACGTAAAAGCTGGCGCGAGCCGTGCCGGCGACCCTCATCTTGGCCATCAACGGCTGGCAGCAATGGTGGCCGGCGCGGACCGCGACGCCTTCCAGATCGAGCGCCGTGCCGACGTCGTGGGCGTGCAGGCCCTCGAGATTGAACGAGACGACGCCGCCGCGGGACTCGACGCCTTGGGGGCCGTAGATGACGACGCCCGGGACGGCGCCCAGCCGCTCGAGCGCGAGCGCCGTCAGCTCCTTCTCGTGGGCGCGGACGTTGTCCAAGCCGAGCTTATTGAGGTAATCAATCGCCGCGCCAAAGGCGACGGCGTCGGCGATATTGGGCGTCCCGGCCTCGAATTTGTACGGAAGCGCGTTCGTGGTGAAGCCCTCGAGCGTCACGCGCGCGATCATGTCGCCGCCGCCCAAGAACGGCGGCATCGCCTCGAGCAGCTCGGGCCTGCCGTACAAGACGCCGATACCCGTCGGTCCCAGCATCTTATGAGAGGAGAAGGCGAGAAAATCGCAGTCCCACTTCTTCACGTCGGTCGGCAGATGCGGCACCCACTGCGAGGCGTCGACGAGAGTCTTGGCGCCGGCGGACTTCGCCGCCGCGATCAGCTTCTCGACGGGATTGAGGGTGCCGAGCGCGTTCGAGGCGGCCATAAAGGCGAAGAGCTTGGTCTTGGACGAAACGAGCGAAGAAAGCCTGGACAGGTCGAGCGTGCCGTCGTCTTGCACGGGCACGAAGCGCAGCTTGACGCCCTTTTCGTTGGCCAGCATCTGCCAGGGCACGAGGTTCGAGTGATGCTCGAGCTCGGTGAGCAGGACCTCGTCGCCGGGCCCGAGATTGGCGCGGCCCCAGGAGTACGCGACGAGGTTGATCGCCTCGGTGGCGTTGCGCGTGAAAATGATCGACTCCGGCTTTTCGGCGCCGATGAACTTCGCGGTCTTGGCGCGCGCGTCCTCGACGAGCTGCGTGGCCTCATCTGAAAGAGTATGGACGCCTCGATGAATGTTGGCGTTGTGGTCGCCGTAAAACCGCACCAGCGCGTCGATGACTTGATGGGGCTTCTGCGTCGTCGCCGCGTTGTCGAGGTAAACGAGCGGCTTGCCGCGCACCAAGCGCTTGAGGATCGGGAAGTCGCCGCGGATCTTCCGGAGGTCGAGGCTCACGCGGCCGCCTCCGGCAGGCGCCGATGCAGCGCCTCGGACAGGGCTTCTCGCAGAGGCTCGACGTCGACGCGCTCGACCATCTCGCTCGCGAAAGCGTGGACGAGCAGGCGGCGCGCCTCGTCCTCGCCCAAGCCGCGCGAGCGCAGGTAGAACATGGCGTCCGACGACATCTGTCCGATCGTCGCGCCGTGCTTGCACTGCACGTCGTTGGCGTGGATCTTGAAATCGGGCTTGGTGTTGATCAAGCCGTGCTCGGAGAGCAGCAGGTTCTTGTTGTAGACCTGGGCGTCGGTCTTCTGCGCGCCTTCCCGGACGATGATCGAGCCGTTGAAGACGGCCCGCGCCTCGCCGTCGAGCACTCCTTTATAGAGCTCGCGGCTCGTGCCGTGGGGGACGGCGTGGTCGATCAGGGTATGATTGTCGAGGTGCTGACGGCCGCGCACGAGGTAAAGGCCGTTGAGCGCGACGTCGGCGCCCTCGCCGGCGAGCAGCACGTTGACGTCGTTGCGCACGAGCTGCCCGCCCAAGGAGACGACGTGCGCGGACAGCCGGCCGTTGCGCTCGACGCGCGCCTGAAGCGTGGAGACGTGCAGCGTTCGGTCGCTCTCGCGCTGCAAACGGTAATGCGAGAGCCCGGCGTTTTCTCCGATAAGAAGCTCCGTGACCATGTTCGTGAAGCAGACGCCGCGGTCGAGGCCGACGTACTCCTGGACGACGCTCGCCTGCGCGCCGTCCTCAAGCACGACGAGCACGCGCGCGTGGGACATGGTCGCCACGTCGGGCGCGGAAGAGACGAAGATCAAATGGATCGGCTTCTCGAGGCGCACGCCTTTGGGCACGAGCACGGCGGCGCCGTCGCGGAAAAGCGCCAAGTTCAGCGCGCCGAACGCGCGCCCCTCGGCCTGGCCCAGCTTGGCGAGCCAAGGCTCGAGCCGCGCGGGCTCCTTCTCCAAAACTTGGGCGATGGTCGTCAGCCGCGCGCCCGAAGGCAGCGCGTGAGGTCCGGAAAGCTCGGGGCTGTGTCGCCCGTTGACGAAGACCAGGCGGTCGAAGCCGAACGGGCAGAGCGCCAAGCCCGCGAGCGTCTTCATCTCGACGCTCGAGACGCGGTCGGCGAGCACGAAGGGAGTCTTCTCGATCGGATCGACTTTGGTGAAGCGCCAGTCCTCGTCCTCGGTCGTCGGGAAGCCGGCGGCGGCGAAGCGGTCGATCGCCTCGGCGCGGCGCTTGTCGAGCCACGGCAGCTTCGCGCCGGGCAGGCGCGGACGCGCGTCCTTGAAGTTCGCGAGGAAGAGCTCTTTCCCCTCGAGGACGCTCGGCATCAGGCGGCCACCTTCTGCTCGAGCCAGCCGTAGCCCTGCTTCTCGAGCTCGAGCGCCAGCTCCTTGCCGCCCGTCTTGACGATGCGGCCGCCGGAAAGCACGTGCACGACGTCGGGCACGACGTAGTCGAGCAGACGCTGATAATGGGTGACGAGGACGAACGCTCGCTCGGGGCCGCGCATCGCGTTGATGCCTTTCGACACGATCTTCAGCGCGTCGATGTCCAGGCCGGAGTCGGTCTCGTCCAAGAGCCCGAGCTTGGGCTCGAGCACGGCCATCTGAAGGATCTCGTTCTTCTTCTTCTCGCCGCCGGAGAAGCCGGCGTTGATCGAGCGGTTGAGAAACGCGGGGTCGACCTCGACGAGCTCGGCCTTTTTCTTGATGAGCTTGAGAAAGTCCCCGGCGGAGATCTCCGGCTCGCCGCGGTGCTTGCGGATCGCGTTGTAAGCGGCCTTGAGGAAATACTTGTTCGTGACTCCGGGGATCTCGACCGGATATTGAAACGCCAGGAAAACGCCCTCGCGCGCCCGGTCCTCGGGCTTCATCGCGAAGAGGTCCTTGCCGTTGTAGGTCGCCGAGCCGCCCGTGACCGTATAGCCCTCGCGGCCGGTGAGCACGTGCGACAACGTCGATTTGCCCGAACCGTTCGGCCCCATGATGGCGTGCACTTCGCCGGGCTTCACGGTCAAATTGATTCCCTTCAGGATCGGCTTGTCGCCGACGCTGGCCTGCAGATTCTTGATCTCTAACATTAGCCGACGCTCCCTTCCAGACTCAGACTCAAAAGTTTATGCGCCTCGACGGCGAACTCGATCGGCAGCTCCTGGAAGACTTCCTTGCAGAAGCCGTTGACGATCATGCCGACGGCGTCTTCCGTCGACAAGCCGCGCTGGCGGCAGTAAAAAAGCTGGTCCTCGCCGATCTTCGACGTCGTCGCCTCGTGCTCGACCTGCGAGCTCGTGTTGTTGACCTCGAGATACGGGAACGTGTGCGCGCCGCAGGTGTCGCCCATCAAGAGGGAGTCGCACTGAGAGTAGTTGCGCGCGCCGGAGGCGCCCTTCATGATCTTGACCAGGCCGCGGTAGGTGTTCTGCCCGTGGCCCGCCGAGATGCCCTTGGAGACGATCGTCGACTTCGTGTTCTTGCCGATGTGGATCATCTTCGTGCCGGTGTCGGCCTGCTGGTAGTTGTTGGCCAAGGCCACCGAGTAGAACTCGCCCACCGAGCCGTCTCCTTGCAGGATGCACGACGGGTACTTCCACGTGATCGCCGAGCCGGTCTCGACCTGCGTCCAAGAGATCTTCGAGTTGGCGCCCTTGCACTTGCCGCGCTTGGTCACGAAGTTGAAGATGCCGCCCTTGCCGTCCTTGTCGCCGGGATACCAGTTCTGGATGGTCGAGTACTTGATCTGCGCGTTGTCGAGAGCGACCAGCTCGACGACGGCGGCGTGCAGCTGGTTGGTGTCGCGCATCGGCGCGGTGCAGCCCTCGAGATAGCTCACGTAAGCCGAGTCCTCGGCGACGATCAGCGTGCGCTCGAACTGCCCGGTGTTGGCCGCGTTGATCCGGAAATAGGTCGACAGCTCCATCGGACAGCGCACGCCCTTCGGGATCCAGCAAAACGAACCGTCCGAGAACACGGCGGAATTGAGCGCCGCGAAGAAGTTGTCGGAGTAAGGGACCACCGAGCCGAGGTACTTCTTGATGAGCTCGGGATGGTTCTGCACCGCCTCGGAGAAAGAGCAGAAGATGATCCCTACGTCGGCCAGCGCCTTCTTGTAAGTCGTGGCGACCGAGACGCTGTCCAAGACGGCGTCGACGGCGACGCCCGCCAGGATCTTCTGCTCCTCGAGCGGGATGCCGAGCTTCTCGAAGGTCTTCTTGACCTCGGGATCGACTTCATCCATGCTCGCCAAAAGCTTCTTGGGCTTGGGCGCCGAGTAATAGATGATGTCCTGATAATCGATCTTCGAGAAATGGACGTTCTGCCAGGCCGGCTCCTTCATCGTCAGCCAATGGCGATAGGCCTTGAGCCGCCATTCCAGCATGAACTGCGGCTCATTTTTCTTCTTCGATATGAGCCGGACGATCTCCTCACTGAGCCCCTTGGGCGCCTGATCGGCGTCGATGTCGGAGGAAAAGCCGTACTTGTACTCGCCCTGGGTGAGCTGGTTGAGCGTCTCGGTGGAGGACGTCGAAGAATCAGTCGGTTTTGCCATCTCTCTCTAGAAGCTTAACATACTTGACTAATTTGGTCAAGTTATCGACTTTTGCGCTCGGGCCAAATACAGTATCATCTGCGCGATGGCCGAAAGCCCGCGCTGCCCGGCGTGCAACTCGCCCCTGGACCTTTCCTCGAGCGCCTGCCAGATCTGCCTGCGCCCGGTCAGCCGACGGGAGATCCTGCGCGCGCTCCAGTCGGGCAAGCGCGTCGAAAAGCGGCGGCGGCGCTTGCTCTACGGGCTGTTTTTGCTCGTCGCGGCCGCGGCGGCCGTCGCGCGTTGGCCCCATCTCAGGAGAGCCGTGATGGCGCCGTTGGCTAAGGCCGGCGACTCGATCGCGTCCGGGTTCAAGGCGAATTGGCCGCAGAGCGGGCCGCGACCGGACGCCCCGTCAGCCTTGCCCGCGAGCGTCCCGCCGGACGCTCCGATCGCCTCCGCTCCCGCCCCGGCTCCGGCCTTGGCGCCGGAGCCCGATGCGCCCGCTTCCGACGCGCCCGCGCAGGCGCCGCGCCCGGAGCCCGCCGCCGCGCCGATCTTAAAGGTCACGGGCCTGGTCTATTTCCTGCGTGAAGCCGAGCCGGCGCCGGGAGTCGAGCTCACGTTCACGTCAACGACGGACAGGGCGGTCAGGCGCGCGCGCGCCGATAAGAACGGCCGCTACAAGGTCTTGCTGCCGGTGACCCCGGGCGACTCCGCTCCAGGTTACCGCGTGTCGATCGCCTGGCGCGGCCGCGCCGCCGTCTACCTCGAGGAGGCCGCGCTGCCGTACCGCGAGCGCACGACCGCGCAGCGCGAGGACGCCATCGAGGAAGCCCGGCAATCGCAAGTCCTACACGCGCCGTTGACGCCGGAGTCCAATGAAACCACCCAGGATTTCGCCCTTCTCCCATGAATGATCCAATCGTCTGTCCGAACTGCAAGGCGCCGATCGACCCGTCGTGGAAGGTCTGCCAATCATGCCGCCGGCCGGTCGACAAGTTCATCGAGCAGACCATGGAGTCCAACGCGCGCCAGGAATCGCGCTCGGAGCTGCAGGCCCTCGCGTCCTACGGCGCCGGAGGCTTGGCCTTGGCCGGGCTCGTGGGCCTCGGGTGCTGGGCTCTTTTCAAGGCGGCGGCTCCGGCCGAGCCCGAGGCGCCGCCCGTGGTCGTCGCGCCGGCGGCGAGCACGGCCGCGGCGACCGTGGCGCCGATCAAGCCGCCCGACTGGAGATTCGTGGGGAGAGTCTATTATCTGAGCGACGCCAAACCCGCAGCCGGCGTCGACGTCGCGTACGAGACCCCGAATGGGAAAAGATGGAGCGCGAGCACCGACGCGCGCGGGCGATATTCGGTTTCCGTTCCTTCGCCCAACGAGTCTTATCGCGTCTCGCTATCGAACGGCGGCAAGCCGCTCGCCTACATCGAGGACGTCCCCGCGCTTCCTTTCAGGACCCGAAGCGCCGCTCAGCGCCGCGACGTCATCGAGCAGGCCCGCCAATCCACGCTGCTGCACACGCCCGTGACTCCCGATTCATTGGAGACCGTCCAGGACTTCGCCCTTTTGCCGTGAACGAGGTCACCTGCCCCTCTTGCCGCGGCGTCATAGACGACGTCTCCGCGCTCCACTGCCCGAGCTGCCATCGCCCGATCGTCCTCGAGATCCGCCAGGCGCAGGAAGACGAGGCGCGGCAAGAATCGCGGGAGCGTCTCAAGCGGCTCGGGAAGGGCCTGCTCAAGGCTCTCGCCGCGTTGGCGCTCGCCTTCGCGCTGCGGCCCGCGCGCGCGCGATCCGGCGCCGACGGGCGCTACGAGATCGGGCTGCCGATGCTCTCGAGCGCGGCCGGACAGGGCTACCGGATCACGCTCGCCTCCGGAAAACGTAAAGTCTCCTATCTCGACGAATCCGCGCTGCCGTATCGCGAGCGCACGGCCGCGCAGCGCGCGGAAGCGCTCGAAGAAGCCCGGCAGTCCATCGTGCTGCACGCACCGCTGTCTCCCGAGTCCGAGGAGACGACCCAAGACTTCGTCCTCTTGCCGTGAAAGGAGCCCTCGAATGAAAACGATCCTCGCCGTCCTTCTTTCGGCCGCGCCGGCCTTCGCGCGGGCCGCCGCGCCCGCGGCGCTCATGCCCTCGACGCCCGAGCTCGTCGACAAGCCGCTTCCCGGCGACCTGCTCCAGGCGACCATCCATCGCCTGCCCAACGGCCTGACGGTCTACCTCAGCCCGAACCACGAGGTGCCGCGCATCGCCGCGCGCATCGCGGTGCGCACGGGCTCGAAGAACGATCCGGCGGAGACGACGGGCCTCGCGCATTATCTCGAGCATATGCTGTTCAAGGGCACGAGCTCGCTCGGCACGCTCGACTGGGCCAAGGAAGGCCCGCACATCGAGAAGATCTTCGCGCTCTACGACATGCATTTCGCGGCCAAGGACCCCGAGAAGCGCGCCGAGATCTATAAGGAGATCGACCGAGAAAGCCTCGCCGCGTCGAAGTTCGAGGCGCCCAACGAGATCGCGAAGATCTATCGGCGCATCGGCGCGCGCGGGCTCAACGCGTTCACCTCCGA
>CAZRIP010000007.1:0-57645 GCA_964600165.1 uncultured Elusimicrobia bacterium
GCTCCGGGAGCGCAAAGCGAGCGCGACTTCTTCAACAACCCCGCGGTCCGCGTTCGCCACGCCTACGTCGACCTGACCTACCAGGACGACTTCAACGCGAAGGTCGGCCAGTACTGGTCGCTGTTGGGCTGGCAGCCGTACTACTTCCCGGGCGAGACCGTCGTCCTCCCCTCGCCGGGCATGCTGTACCGCCGCTTCATGCAGGCGCGCGGGACCTACACGCTGCATCCGATGGCCGACTGGACGCTTGAGTCGGCGATCGACGCCGCCAAGCCCGCCGAAATGAACTCCGGCGCGCCCGAGAGCCACGCCGGTCTCCGCTTGGCTTCCACCAAGTATAAAGCGGCGTCCGTCAGCGGCTCCGGCACGACGATGCTGGGCCTTTCCGGCGCGGCCTCCGGCGCGCTGATCCCGGTCCACACGCAGTCGATCGGCAGCCCGACGGGAACCGCTTATGCGTTCGACGCGGCCATCCCGCTGATCCCGTCGTCCGACGGCAAGAGCCGCGACAACAACCTCATCTGGATCGGCGAGTTCGTCGCCGGTAGCGGCCTCGGCGGCCTCGAGATCGCGGGCCAGACGTTCGGCGTCGGCGGCGTCACGACGACGTCGACGAACCCGCAGGGAAACAATGTGAGTCCCGTCGGGACGCCGATCGACTCGGGCATCGCGGGCGTCAACCTGGACGGCCAGGCGGAGCTCATCAAGTCCCGAACCTTCCGCAGCAACCTCCAGTACACGACGGAGCACTGGGCGCTGGGCGGCGGATACGCGCAGAGCGAGGCGCGCAACCTCTCTCGGTTCTCGTTCGGAGCGAAGGCCTTCGCGCTCTACCCGAAAGTGCAGTTCGGCTACGTCACTGCGTTCTACGACCCGCTCAACTGGCTGCGCTTCGCCGCCGAAGTCAACCAGACCCGCGCGACGTGGAACGACCCGGCGAACCGATACTCGACCAACAACCGGTATCAGTTCACCACGTTCTTCCTGTTCTAACGGAAGCGTGTCACGTTCGTGTCAAATACCGACGATAGAATCTAACGAGAGGACCCAATGAAAATCACCAGTCTGATCGCGGCCGCGATGCTGTCCTCGGCCGCTTCTTCCGCGAAAGCGGAGACGACCCTCAACGGAGCCGGCGCGACGTTCCCGGCGCCGATCTACCAGAAGTGGTTCGACGAGTACCACAAGGCGCACCCTGAGCTGCAGATCAACTACCAGGCGATCGGCTCGGGCGGCGGCATCCGGCAGGTCACCGAAGGGACGGTCGACTTCGGCGCCTCGGACGGCCCGATGACCGACGAGCAGCTCTCTAAGGTCAAGGGCAAGCTCCTGCACATCCCGACCGTCATGGGCGCGGACGTGCCGGTGTTCAACGTCGAGGGAGTGACGAGCCTCAAGTTCACGGGCCCGATGCTCGCCGACATCTTCCTCGGCAAGATCGCCAAGTGGAACGATCCCGCGATCGCGAAGATCAATCCCGAGGCGAAGCTCCCGGACGCGCCGATCACCGTCGTGCACCGCGCCGACGGCTCGGGCACGTCCTACATCTGGACCGACTACCTCTCCAAAGTCAGCAAGGATTGGGAGTCCAAGGTCGGCAAGGGCACTTCCGTCAACTGGCCGGTCGGCCTCGGCGGCAAGGGCAACGACGGCGTCGCGGGCCTCGTCAAGCAGACCCCGAACGCGATCGGCTACGTCGAGCTGATCTACGCCGTGCAGAACAACATCGACTACGGCACGGTCAAGAACAAGGCCGGCAAGTACATCAAGGCGGACATGGCCTCCGTCTCGGCGGCGGCGGCCGACGTCAAGATGCCCAAGGACTACCGCGTCTCGATCACCGACGCGGCCGGCGCGAAGGCTTATCCGATCAGCAGCTTCACGTGGCTGCTGGTCTTCGAGAAGGCCCCGTCGCCGAAGGGCAAGATCGTGCACGACTTCCTCGAGTGGATGCTCGCGCAGGGCGAGTCGATGGCGCCCTCGCTCTCCTACGCGGAGCTTCCGCCCTCGGTGAAGTCCATGGTCAAGAAGACGATCGCCACGGTTGGAGACGGTGCCGGCAGCTGAGCTCCAGTCGTCGTCCGTAACCGTTCGAAATCGCATCGCCGGCCCTCGCGAGAGGGCCGGCGATCGCCTTTTCAGGCGGCTGGTCTCGGTCTTCGGCTGGACCGTCATCGTGCTCGCGCTCCTCATGGCCGCGGAGCTGGCCAGAAGCTCCGCGAGCGTTTGGAGCAAGTTCGGCCTAGGCTTCATCACCGGCACGGACTGGGACCCGATCGCCGACAAGTTCGGGGCGCTGCCGTTCATCTATGGGACGCTCGTTTCATCCGCCGTCGCGCTCGCGATCGCGATCCCGCTCGGCGTCGGCTCGGCGATATTCCTCGCCGAGCTCGCGTCGCCACGGGTCTCCGCCATCTGCACTTTTTTCATCGAGCTGCTCGCCGCCATCCCGAGCGTGATCCTCGGCCTCATGGGCATCTTCATCCTCGTGCCCGCCGTGCGCGCGGTGGAGCCTTCGCTCGTCAAGTGGCTCGGCTTTCTTCCGCTGTTTCGCGGGGCGCCTTACGGCGTCGGCCTCCTGACGGCCGGGCTCATCCTCTCGCTGATGATCCTGCCTTATATCACCGTCATCACGCGCGAGGTCCTGCTGCAAGTGCCGCGCCCGCTTCAGGAAGGCATGCTCGCTCTCGGCGCGACGCATTGGGAGACCGTCTGGAAGGTCTGCCTGCCTTACGCGCGTCCGGGCGTCATCGGCGCCGTGTTCCTCTCGCTCGGGCGGGCGCTCGGCGAGACCATGGCGGTCACGATGGTGATCGGCAACACCCCGAAAATTTCAGCGTCGCTGTTGGATCCTTCATATACGATGGCGGCCGTCATCGCCAACGAGCTCGCCGAGGCCGCCGGCGACCTGCACTTGGCCTCGCTCGTCGCGATCGGCTTATCCCTCATGATGATCACGGTCGTCATCAACGGCGCGGCGCGGCTGATGCTCTATCGCCTGGGCGAGGGCCGGCGATGAGCTCTTTTACCGCGCGCCGGGCGTTCGGGCGCGTCATGTTCGCGCTGACCGCCGCCTGCGCGATGATCTCGCTTTCGAGCCTCTTTTTCATGCTCGGCTACATCGCGCTCAAGGGCTTCTCGTCTTTGAGCTGGAGCTTCTTCGTGAACCTGCCCAAGCCCCCCGGAGAGGCGGGCGGCGGGATCGCCAACGCCATCGTCGGCTCGGCCAAGATCGTCGGCTTGGCGAGCCTCATCGGCCTGCCCGTCGGCATCCTGGGAGGCGTCTACCTCTCCGAGTTCGGAAGAGGGCGGGCGGCCTTCCTGATCCGCTACGCGGCGGACGTGCTCAACGGCGTGCCCTCGATCGTCGTCGGCCTGTTCGCCTACGCGCTGGTCGTCCGGCCCTTGAAGCATTTCAGCGCGTTGTCCGGCAGCGTCGCGCTCGCCATCATCATGATCCCGATCGTGCTGCGCAGCTCGGAGGATTTCCTGCGCCTCGTGCCTCAGACGATCCGCGAGGCGGCGCTGGCGCTCGGCGTGCCGCGTTGGAAGGTGGTGCTGCGCGTCGTCCTTCCCTCCGCTTCGCGCGGCATCCTGACGGCCTCGCTCTTGGCGATGGCGCGAGCCGCCGGCGAGACCGCGCCGCTGCTCTTCACCTCCTTCGGCAACCAGTTCTGGGACAACGGCTGGCTCAACCCGATGGCCGCCCTTCCGCACACGATCTTCACCTACGCCATCTCGCCCTACGACGACCTGCATCGCCAGGCCTGGGCGGCCGCGCTGGTCCTCATGGCCTTCGTGCTGGCCGTCAACGCCGGAGCGCGCGTGCTGCTGCGCACGTCGACAGGAGATTCGCATTAATGGTACAGACTATGGAAATGCCGACGCGTCCTCAGACGGGAACCACGGCTGACGTCGAGGCTCAAAGCGCGCCGCTGACCGTGGCCATGGAGGTCCGGGGCCTGCGCGCCGGCTACGGCCGCGCCAACATCCTCAAGGGAGTCAGCCTCGCGTTCTACGCGAACAAGGTGACGGCCATCATCGGCCCGTCGGGCTGCGGAAAGTCCACGATGATCCGCTGCCTCAACCGCATGCACGAGGAGATCCCCCGCGCGACAGCGGAAGGTCAAGTGCTGCTCGACGGCAAGGACGTGACCGATCTCGATCCAGTGCTCCTGCGCCGGCAGGTCGGCATGGTCTTCCAGCGCCCCAACCCTTTCCCGACGATGAGCGTCTTCCAGAACGTCGCCTCCGGCCTCGTCCTCAACGGCACGCGCAACAAGAGCGAGCTCGCGGACCGCGTGGAGTCGAGCCTGCGCAAGGCCGCGCTCTGGGACGAGGTCAAGGACAAGCTCAACCAGTCCGGCCTCGGGCTTTCCGGAGGCCAGCAGCAGCGCCTGTGCATCGCGCGCGCGCTGGCCGTCGAGCCGAGCGTCCTGCTCCTCGACGAGCCTTGCTCGGCCTTGGACCCCATCGCCACCGCGCGCATCGAGGAGCTTCTTCTCGAGATCAAGGACCGCTATACTCTCGTCATCGTGACCCACAACATGCAGCAAGCCGCGCGCGTCTCCGAGTACACGGCTTTCATGCTGATGGGCGAGCTCGTCGAGTTCGGCAAGACCCCGCAGCTTTTCACGCGACCCTCCGACAAGCGCACCGAGGATTACATCACGGGGCGGTTCGGATAAAATAAAGTAGAGAGCCGATCATGACGATGAGGATCCACTTCGACGAGGACATCCAGCAGTTGCGCGGCAAGCTGCTCGAGATGGGCGGCATCTGCGAGGAGATGATCCAGCTCGCGGTCAAGGGCCTGACGGAGCGCGACGACGCCTACCAGGGCGACGTCGCCGCCGACGAGGAGCGCGTCAACCAGCTCCACATCGACATCGACGAGCTCTGCCTGCGCTTGATCGCGCTCCATCAGCCCGCCGCCGGCGACCTGCGCCTGATCGCGGCCGCGCTCAAGATCAACTCGGACCTCGAGCGCATCGGCGACCAGGCCGTCAACATCTCCGAAACGAGCTCCTTTCTCAGCCAATCGCCCAGGATGAACTTGGGCGACATCCCCCGTATGGTCGAGCTCGCGTCCTCGATGGTCAAGGACAGCCTCGACGCCTTCGCGCGGCGAGACGTCGACCTCGCCCGCGAGGTGATCGCGCGCGACGACGAGGAAGACCAGCTCAAGAGCCAGACCTTCAACGAGCTCATCCAGCTCATGCAAACGGACGCTTCCACGATCCAACGGGGCATGGACATCATCCTGATCGCGCGCAATCTCGAGCGCATCGCCGATCACGCCACCAACATCGCCGAGGACGTCATCTTCATGGTGCTCGGCAAGGACATCCGGCACGGCGCCGAAAAAGCGGCCGCCGATTGAAGCCCAAACGCGTCCTGTTCGTCTGCATCGGCAACTCCTGCCGCAGCCAGATGGCCGAGGGCTTGGCGCGCAAGCTCGGCGCCGGCGTCCTCGAAGCTCACTCCGCGGGCTCGAAACCGCAGGGCTCGGTCAATCCGACCGCCATCGAGGTCATGCGCGATCGCGGCGTCGACATCTCGAAGAACGCCTCGAAAGGACTCAAGGACGTCCCGCAAGCGGGCTGGGACTACGTGATCACGATGGGCTGCGGCGACGCTTGCCCGTTCGTGCCGTCGAAGGCCAAGGCCGACTGGGGCATCGCCGATCCTCACGGCCGGCCGCGCGAGGCCTTCGAGAAGGCCGCCGACGAGATCGAAGCCAAGGTCAGAACGCTGCTCGATGACGCCCAACGCGCGTAAGCTCGCCGCCGAGGCGCTCGGCACGTTCTGCCTCGTTTTCGCGGGCACCGGCGCCGTCGTCGTCGATCAAACGAGCGGCGGGCAAGTCACGCATCTCGGCGTCTCGCTCGTCTTCGGCTTGATCGTGCTCACGATGATCTACGCGCTGGGGCACATCTCGGGCGCGCACATGAATCCCGCGGTCACGATCGGCTTCGCCGCCGCGGGCCGCCATCCCAAAGACCAGATCGCGCCCTACGCCGGGGCGCAGCTCGCCGGCGCCGTGCTCGCGTCGGCGGCGCTGCATCTGCTCTTTCCGTCCAATCCCGCCGCGCTCGGCGCGACCTTCCCTTCGGGCTTGGCCGCGCAGAGCTTTTGGCTCGAGCTCATCATGAGCTTCATGTTGATGTTCACCATCCTCTGCGTGGCGACGGGCGACCGCGAGGAAGGCGTGCTCGCCGGCATCGCGATCGGCTCCTTGATCGCCGTCGAGGCCGCGTTCGGCGGGCCGATCTCGGGGGCCTCGATGAACCCGGCGCGCTCGTTCGGCCCGGCCCTGGTCGCCGGCGTCTGGGCCTATCACTGGCTCTACTGGGCCGCGCCGATCGGCGGCTGCGTCCTCGGCGCGAAAGCCTACCGCCTGATCAAGGGCTAGCGCGTCGCCGCGCCGGCCTGCGCGCCGCGCGCGTCGTATTGGAAGGTCCCTTCCTTGGCCTGGATCACGGCCTTCGGTCCGGCGATGAAGGACACGGCCGTCACGTCGGCCTGCGTCTTGCGCACGAACTGCGGCGGCTCGCCGCCGATGAAGAGCTCGGCGCAGCGCCTCGGCCCGGCGACGACGACCTCGAGCTTGCCGGACGAGTCGTAATAGAGCTCGTTCGGCCCCTGAGCGCCGCCCGCCGTCGGGCCGTCGGCCTCGGGAACGAGACGCGCGCCGCCGGGGACGGGGCTGTGCTTGTACCACTTGCCGTCGAGCATGACCATCGGCGGCTGGTTGTTCTCGAGCGGCGGCAGCCACCAGTAACCCTCGTCCTTCTTCTGATAGAGCCAGCGCCGCTTGGCCGGGTCGAACTTCCATTTGAGGTCGCCGGCCTCGTGCTCCGGGCCTTGAGGTTTCTGCGCCTCCTGGCGCAGCGCGTCGTTCATCGCCGCCGGCTCGGGGAGTTTGGCCGCCGGGCCGGAGCCGACGGGCTTGAGCCCCACGGCCTGCCCCGACGTCCAAAGCGCGGGAGCCGCCGGCTGCGCGTTCACAGGCCCGGCCCCGGCTCCCTGCGTCTGCGGCGTCCCCGCGCCCTTGACCGCCGGCTTGGCTCCCTTCCCCGGCGCCGGGGAGCCGGGACCGCTCGTCGTCGCCGCGCCCGCGCCCTTGGCGGGCGTCTTGGTCTCGGCCGCCGGAGCGGCCGGCGTATTCGAAGTCGTCTTCGTTTGCCCGCCCGAGGCGCCAGGGCTCGCGCCCTTGTCGAACTTGGAGCCGCCCGCGCCCGAGCCTCCGCCGCCCGAGTCGAAGCCGCCGCCTCCTCCGCCGCCACCGCCTCCACCGCCACCGCCTCCACCCCCGCCGCCGCCTCCTCCACCGCCGCCGCCGCCCGAAGCCGTCGTCGTATTGGGATTACTCTTCGTCTTCGCGACGCTCGCGGCGCCGAGATCGGACGCGGCCGGCAGGGCGGGCGCCGCCGCCGTCATCGGCTGCGGCGGCGGAACTTTCTTGGGCGGCACGCTCGTCACGGGAGAAGGCGGCTCGACGCGCTGGACGTTGCCCCTCATCGGCGGCGTCTCGGGAGCGGGCGGTGGAGGAGGCGGCGGCGCGACCGGAGGCGGAGAGGCTTTTTGCGGCGCCGGCGCGGGAGCGGGCGGAGGCGCCGGCGACGGCGCGGGGGGAGCCGGCGCGAGCGCGACGGCGCTCGTCGTCGGCGGATTCTCAACCGGCGCCTGGACCGGCAGCGCGCGCAGCGGCGGCGCCGTAAATGGGACCTTCGCCGCCGTATTCTCGACGGCACCGGCCTCGAGCTGGGTCGTCAGCTTCGGAGGACGCGGAGGCATGACCGCGCGCGGCGGCGGCGCCTCGGAGCTCGGCTCGATCGAGGTCTCAGTCCGCGTCTCCGTCGCCGGGTCGGAGGGCGCCGGCAGCGGCTTGGACTTGCGGATCTTCTCCGGCTTGCGCGTCGGGAGACGGCGCTTGACCTTGAGTTTCGGCTTGGGCTTGGGCGCGACGACCTGGAACTCCGGCTCGCCCGGGATGCCCTCCTCGACGTCCTGCGCGGACACAGGACCGCCCCGCGCCAAGAGAAGCGCGAGGACCAGGAAGGCGGCGGCCTTCCAGAGGGGCATAAACTCAGCTTAACCCCGGAACCGCGTTTTCGCCAGGGTTTTCCCGAGAGAGCCCTTGACCCAGATCAAGCGGCATTTTCGGCGGTTTGTGGTAAAATGGGCCATGGCTAACACCCCCTCTTCTCCCACGAAAAACGCCAAGCTCAACGCCTGGGTCGACGAGATCGCCGCGCACTGCCAGCCGGACCAGATCTGCTGGATCGACGGCTCCGAAGCCGAGAAAAAGCGCCTCGAGAAGCGCGGGGTGGCGCGCACGCAGCTGATCCCCCTCGATCAAGAGAAATACCCGGGCTGCTTCTACAGCCGCTCGAACCCCACCGACGTCGCCCGCACCGAGCATCTCACCTTCATCTGCACCAATAAAGAAGAGGACGCCGGCCCGACGAACAACTGGATGTCGCCCGCCGACGCCCGCAAGAAGGCCAAGGAGATCCTCAAGGGCTCGATGCACGGGCGCACGATGTACGTGGTCCCGTTCTCGATGGGCCCGGTCGGTTCGCCTTTCTCCAAGATCGGCGTCGAGATCACCGACTCGATTTACGTGGTTCTCAACATGCGCATCATGACGCGCGTGGGCAAGAAGGTCTTGGATCAGCTCGGCGAGAAGGGCGACTTCGTGAAGTGCCTGCACGGCAAGTCCGACCTCGCGCTCGAGCACCGCTTGGTGCTCCACTTTCCACAGGACAACGAGATCATCTCCTGCGGCTCGGCCTACGGCGGCAACGCGCTCCTGGGCAAGAAGTGCCTCGCGCTGCGCATCGCGTCCTGGCAGGCGCGCCAAGAAGGGTGGCTCGCCGAGCATATGCTGATCTTGGGCATCGAGAAAGACGGCAAGACGCAGTACGTCACGGCCGCTTTCCCCAGCGCCTGCGGCAAGACGAACCTCGCCATGATCATCCCGCCCGAGGGCTTGAAGCACAAGGGCTACAAGATCTGGACGGTCGGCGACGACATCGCCTGGCTGCGCGTCGGGCCCGACGGAAGGCTTTGGGCCGTCAACCCCGAGGCGGGCTTCTTCGGCGTCGCGCCGGGCACGAACTCGAAGTCCAACCCCAACGCGATGGCTACGGTCAAGAAGAACACCCTTTTTACGAACGTCCTGCTCGGCGACGATCTGAGCGTCTGGTGGGAAGACGGCGACGGGCAGGGACCGGAGTCCGGCACGACCTGGGACGGCAAGCCGTGGAAGCCGGGTTGGAAAGGCGAGGACGGCAAGCCGCTGCAGGGCGCGCATCCGAACTCCCGGTTCACGGCCCCGGCCGAGCAGTGCCCGACGATCTCGCCCAAGTGGGAAGACCCGCAGGGCGTGCCGATCTCGGCGATCATCTTCGGCGGACGGCGCGAGCGCGTGGCTCCGCTCGTCTACGAGTCGTTCGACTGGGCGCACGGCGTCTACGTCGGCGCGACGGTCGCCTCCGAAAAGACGGCCGCCGCCATGGGCAAGGTCGGCGAGCTGCGCCGCGATCCGATGGCGATGCTCCCCTTCTGCGGCTACAACATGGGCGACTACTTCACGCACTGGCTCGACATGGGCAAGCGCATCCCGAAGCCGCCGAAGATCTTCCACGTCAACTGGTTCCGCAAGGACCAAAACGGCAAGTTCCTGTGGCCGGGCTACGGAGAGAATCTGCGCGTCGTCGAGTGGGTCCTCTCCCGCTGCTCGGGCGACGGCAAGGCGTTGAAGACCCCAATCGGCTTCGTGCCGACCAAGGACGCGCTCGACTTGAACGGCCTCAGCCTTCCGAAGGACGCGCTCGACCAGCTGCTCTCGGTCGACCGCGAGGCCTGGGAAGCCGAGCTCGCCGGCCACAAGGCGTTCTTCGAGAAGTTCGGCGAGCACACGAGCCCCGAGATGTGGAAGCAGTACGAAGGCCTCAAGGGCCGCCTGAAAGAAGCCGTCGCGGCTTGACAGACGGCGGGACCGGGGCTACCCTTCGGGTATGACCCCTCTGGCGCTCGCGTCGCTGCTGCTTTTCTGCGCTCCGACGCGCGCCGCCGACGTTCCTTACCTTAAATACGTCGACGACAACACGGTCAAGGCGCTCGCCAACCAGAACGGCCTCTATCGCTGGCGCGAGGACGACTTCAACTCGGCCGAGGCTTTTCGCTACGTCAAATCGTCTCTCGTCGCGCAAGTCGAGCGCGGCCTGGCCGCGGATAATCTGCTGCCGCAAGGCACCACGCTCCCGCGTCTGCCCGAGCCGCGCTTGAACCGGATGGTCCTCACCGCGCTGCGCAAGAAGGCCGGGCTCTTCAAGACGCAAGGCGAGGAGCTCGCGTTCATGGCGAGCGTGATCCAGCACGAGCAGAGCGTCAAATGGATGATGCTCGGCGGCGACGGCGACAACGACTTCGGCGCGGCCAAGCAGAGCCCTCCGGCCAAGGACCCGCCTTACGCGATGAACTGCGCGCAGTTCATCCAGTACGTCGCCTACCGCGCCGGCTACCCCGAGGACGCCCAGACGCAGGTCCCTCAGTCGGACTGGGCCAGCCGCGACAGCAAGGTCGGCGGGCTCAGCGCCCAGCTCGTCCAGACCTACTTTCTCGACAAATGGCAGGGCTGGTGGAAGCCCGCGTACGACAAGCAGAACGGCGCTTATTCCTATCAGGCGACGACGATCATGCCGGGAGACCTCATCGTGCTTTTCTTGCAGAACAAGACCGGCGGCAGCCCCGAGGCCTATCAGTTCTTCCACGTCGAGATGGTCACGCAAGCCGATCCCGAGAATCTCAACGGCACGCGCAGCATCGGCAACTCGGGCAAGGCGCCGCACTACAGCAACCTGCTCGGCAAGTGGGACCGCTTTTGGCAGTGGGCCGACGAGAACTACCCGCTCTACCTGACGAAGGAGAAGACCAACGATTGGCGCTACGTGATCTACCGCCTGCGCCAGCCGGCGGACCTGCCGGAGACCTTGAAGCTCGACTGAGATGATCTTAGCGCTCGTAGCCCTGCTCGCCTTCCCCCTGCGCGCCGCGGAGCCCGCCGCGCTGCTTTTCATCGGCGACTCCCACTCGACGCAGGAGTTCGGCCGGACGCTCGACGCCGACTTGCGCGCCCAGAACGGGAAGGTGGCGACTTTCGCCGTGTGCGCGGCCCGCCCCCAATCTTTCATATCGGAGCTCGAGCACGGCTGCGGCTTTATGTTCAAGGATTTCGACGGCCGGGCGCCGGGGAAATGGAACCGCACGCGGCCGGGCAAGATCACGGTCGACGGCAAGGAGCGCGAGGTCACTTACGTCAAGACTCCGAAGCTCGCCGGACTGCTCGCCGACTACCGGCCCCAAGGCGTGATCGTGGCGCTCGGCTCGAACGGTTTGTCGGCCGAAAGCGTCCGAGAGACGCTCGCTTTGATCCACGGCGCCGGCGCGGCCTGCTTTTGGATCGGCCCGCCGCGCATGAGGACCGTCAAGGAGTCGACCCTCGACGGCTACTACGCGCTCTTATCCGCGGCCCGCGTGTCGCCGGACGCAAGCCCGCTCGGCGACTCCTGCCGCCTGATCCTCGACAGCCGCTCGCTCGATTACCTCGTCTACCCCCCGCAAGGCGGCGACGGCATCCATTACGCGAGCCCCGAGCTGTCCCCCCTCGGCCGGCGCTGGGGCCACGATGCGGCGAAAGCCTTCGGCGCCGCGCTGAAAAGCCGCTAGCAGGACGCTGAAAAGATCCAAAGCCGGCGGGAGCAAGCACCCTTTTTACTTCGTTGCATTCCCGCAACGATTCCGAGTGTTGCTTATATGCAACGAAGTGTTTTAGATGGTCGGCCCGGACGACTCCGCTAGCGCACCGAAGCGAGCGTCGTCTCGAGCCGCGCCGAGAGGTCCTTCGACCGCGCCTCGTCCTTGATCCCGCCGAGGTTGATCTTGACGTTCTCGGCGGCGCACTGCGCGGCGGCCTTGAGCAGGTGCAGCGCGCAGTTCATGTCCGAGGCGACGGCCGCGCCGCAGTCTCCGGCCGCGCGCGAGACCACGGCGTGGGCCTCGGCCGCTTTTTGCGCCGTCTTCAAAGGAACTTCGGCCGCGAGGATCAGCGCCGCCTGCATCTTCTGCGGGCGCTCGGCGTCCGTCTTCGGCAGGCTCATCGCCGCCATGAAGTTGTCGAACGCGGCGGCGTCGGCGGCCGTCAACTTGTCGAAGTCATTTTTATAAACGGCCAATTTTTCGCGCGCGGCGTCCAAGCCCGGACGCTTGGCGGCGTCGAGCTTCTTGGACTTCAGGGTGATCCCCGTCGCCATCATGCCGAGGCCGCAGCCCATCGCGCCGGCGATGCCGGCCGCGGAGCCGCCGCCGGGCGTCGCGTCCGTGTTGGAAAGGGCGTCCGCGATGATGGCACCCGCTTTTTGCCAGGAGACGGTGTCCGCCGCGCCGACGGCGGCGAGGCGGCTTTCCAGGATCTGCACTTCGGGATTGAAGTTCTCGAGCGACAGCGCGGTCAGCGAGTAGTCGACGAGCGCCTCGCGCGGCAAGAGGCCGACGATCTCGGCGGTCAGGATGTGGGCGCCGTGCTCGCCGGCGAGCTTGGCCGTCTCGACGATGACGCGGTGGATCGACGTCGTCTTGTAATCGGTGAGCACGGTCGAGATCTGGACCTGTTTGCGGGCAGAGAGCTCGATCTCTTTCGCGCGCACGCACGGCAAGCCGCCGCCGGAGGCGCGCACGCGTTTGGCGATGTCCTTGCCCGCCTTCATGTCGTCGGTGTCGAGGTTCAAGTTCAAGTTGATGATCTGCTGGCGCGCGCCCACGGCGACGGCGCCGGCCGTCGGGTGGATGCGGTTCGGGCCGAAATCGGGCGTGCGCGCCGGGTCCTTGCCGATGACGTCTTTGAGGCCCTCGAACTGGCCCTTGCGCACGTTGGCTAGGTCCTTGCGCTCGGGCACGCGCGCGGCGTGGTCGTAGAGGTACGTCGGGACGTCGAGCTCGCGGCCGATCCTCTCGGCCAACCTCTCGGCCAAGGCGGCGCAGGCCTTGATGTCGACGCCCGAGACCGGGATGAACGGGATCACGTCGACGGCGCCCATGCGCGGGTGCTCGCCTTTATGGACGTTGAGGTCGATGAGCTCTTTCGAGAGCTTCGCGACTTGGAAGCACGCCTCGACGGCGGCGTCGGGCGGGGCCACGAACGAAAGCACGCAGCGGTTGTGGTCGGCGTCGGTCTCGACGTCCAAGATGGCGACGCCGGAGACGTTCCGGGCCGCGGCGACGATCCGCTCGACCTTGGCCTTGTCGCGGCCTTCGGAGAAATTGGGGACGCACTCGACGAGTTGGCTCATATTGCGATTATAGATAATTGATAAACTGACGGTCTCGCCATGAAGAGGACGCCCGGTCTTTGCCTCGCCGCCGTCGTCGCCGCGTCCTTTTGCGGCTGCGTCACCGTCGGAGAGTCCCCGCTGCCGGCGGGCGCGATCGCTTCCGGCCAGCGAACGATCGTCGCGATCTTCCCCTCGCCGGGCCCGGTCATGCGCGAGGACGACTCGACGGCCGACAACCTCGCCAAGTTCGTGCCCGGAATGAGCTTCGTGATCGCGGCGACGCAAAACGAGCGCGACGCGAACGCCTCCGCGGAGCTCCAAAGCAGCCTGCCGCCTTGGACGCCCGCTGAGGATTTCTATCCGGTCCTGGCGGGCGCGCTCGCGCCGATCGGCTATCCCGGGAAGCTCGTGCCGCCGGCCGACGCCGGGCTCTCGACCCAGACCTTGAGCGGCCTCAACCGCGCCAGCGGAGTCATCGACTGGCAGCTGCGCTACTATGTGCTCAACCCGAGCGGCGAGCGGCCGAAGATCCCGCGCGACTACGCGGGCGCCGCGCCGGGCGCCAAAGACGCGCTGATCCTCGAGGTCAACCTCGCCTTCGGCGCGGCGTCGGACGGCAAGGATGGCCTGATCCCGACCTTGAGCTCGGTCACCAAGCTCGTGCGCGCGGACACGATGGAGGTGCTCTGGCGCCGCGAGGACTCCGTCGACGACAAGGCGGCGATGAAGCTCCGGTCCTACTTCATGAAGCACCCGGACGAGCTGCTCGGCGAATACCGCTCGCTGATGCCGGCGCTCGCCCAAGCGACGGCGTCGCACTTGAGCCTCAACCTGCGCGCCGCGGGCCTCTAGCTCAGCGCACCATGTCGCGAAAGCCATGCGCGTCGGCGAGGGCGAACAGCGCTTCCGCGCCGTAGGTGGAGCGATACTGCGTCGCGAGCGCGACGAAGCGGTCGTTGGCGGGGACGTAAGTCTCCTCGCGCAGATCGTCGGCGGCGCGCTTCTTGACCGCGAGCTCCGGGGCGTCGGGCTTGAGCAGCGAGATGTCGACGAGCATCCCGCGATAGACCCCCGCGAGCGACTTGACCAGACCCGCCGCCTCGACGATCTGGGCCTCGAGTTCTTCTTTTGTCAACGTCCTCGATGCCTGGGAGCGCAGCGCGCCGTTCATCTCGGGCGTCACGCCGATCTTGCGCAGGGCGTCGGCGGCTTCTTTTCCGTTCGGCCCGTCGAGGAGCTTCATCAAGTAGACCCCGGCGTCCTTGGCGTCCGGGCCGACCTCCCCCAACGCGACGACGGCGTCGCGGCAGACCTCGGGCTCGGCGAGCGCGTCGATGAGCGCGGGGACGGCGCGGGCGCCCATTTTCCCGAGAGCGCGCGCGACGTGGGGCGCGACGATCGGATCGCCGGCGCGGCGGTGGAACGCGGCGAGGAGCAAGCGGTTGGGGCCCGTCTTGGCGAGGACGTCCTCGGCGTCGGACAATACTTGTCCGGGATAACGATCGAGCGCCTTGAGCGCGGCCTTGGCGTCGCGGCCGGAAGCCGACGCGCGCAGGTCCTTCGTCGAGGCTTTAAAATCGGTCTGGACGTCCTCGAACGTCTTGAGGACCTCGAGCATCGGCGGCACGACGCCCCCCGCCGAGGTCGAGATCTTGACCTCCGGCTCCTTGGCGAGCGCGCGCACGAGCGACGCCTCGCCTTCCATCGCCGCGACGAGATCGGGATTTCCGAGGAAGACGGCCGATCTGGGGAAAGCCGCTGATTGGAACGCGCGGTCGAGCTGGACGTTCTTCTCGCGGACGCGCAGCGCGAGGTCCTTGATCTTCTCGTCGCCGAAGTCGGGGCCGGAGGGTCCGGCGCCCTCGGCGAGCCGCGGCGCCGTCACCGAGGTCTTCGCGGCGGAGCCGAGCGCGGAGCGGATGATCGTCAGGCTCTTCTTGTCGTCGTCGCCGAGCATGCCCGGAGAGGCTTCCAGCATCTCGTAGTAGCGCAGCTCGGTGCGCAGCGTCTCCTGCGCGTCGAAGTCCCCCGTCCGCGCCTTGACGACGACTTTTTCGAGCGCGTCGGGGCCCAGCGCCGCGCGCGCCGCGGGGGCGAGGGCGAAAAAAAGAGCGAGCAGCCCGGTCAGGGCTTGACCACCAGCACGCGCCGCTCCGTGAACTCCTCCATGGCGTAGCGCGCGCCCTCCCGGCCCGTGCCGGAGTCGCGCACGCCGCCGTAGGGCATCGCGTCCGAGCGGAAGGCCGGGATGTCGTTGACGATGAGGCCGCCGACCGGCAGGCGGCCCCACGCGGAGAGGACCGCGGCGAGATCGTTGGTGAAAATGCCGGCCTGCAGGCCGTAGCTGCCGGAGGCGAGCTTGTCGAAGGCGCGCGTGCGCGTCTCGACTTTTTCCAGCGTCGCCACCGGGCCGAAGGCCTCCTCGCAGGAGAGCTTGCAGGAAGCCGGCGCGTCCTCGACGAGCGTCGGCGCGATCACGCCGCCCTCGCGCTTGCCGCCGCACAAGACCTTGCCGCCGCCGGAAACGGCCTCTTGGATCCAGGCCTCGACCCTTTTCGCGTTCGGCTCGTCGATCATCGGGCCGATGTCGGTCTTCTCGTCGGCCGGGTCGCCCAGCTTGAGCTCGGCGATGTTCTTAAGAAGCAAGTCCTTGAACTCTTTATAGACCGGCGCCTCGACGAGGATCCGCTGGACCGAGATACAGACTTGGCCGGAATAATAGAACGCGCCCCAGGCGCAGCGCGCGGCCGCCCACGGCACGTCGGCGTCCGAGGCGACGAGCACGCCCGCGTTGCCGCCGAGCTCCAGCACGACGTGCTTCTTGCCGGCGACCGATTTCAGGTGCCAGCCGACCTTGGCCGAGCCGGTGAATGAGAGGACGCCGAAGCGGTCGTCGCGCACGAGCGCCTCGGCCGCCTCGATGGGCGCTGAAACGCAGGCGATCGCCTCCGAGGGCCAGCCGCAGGCGCGCACGAGGTTGGCGAGCTTCAAGGCGGTCCGCGGGGCCTGCGGCGCGGGCTTGATGACGAAGGGCGTCCCGACGGCGATCGCCGGCGCCACTTTGTGCGCGACGAGGTTGAGCGGGAAGTTGAAAGGCGTGATGAGAAGAGCCGGCCCGCGCGGGAAGCGGCGCGTCAGGCCGAAGCGACCCTCGGTATTCGCGTCCAGATCGAGAGGCAGGAGCTCCCCGCCGAAGCGGCGCGTCTCCTCCGCGGCCCACTTGAACGTGAACACGGCGCGCGCGACCTCGCGGCGCGCCTCCTTGATCGGCTTTTTGACCTCCTCGACGATCAGGCGCGCGAAAGCCTCCGCCTCCTTGGCGATGCCCGCCGAGACGTCCTCGAGGACCTTGGCGCGGAAATGCGTCGGCAGCGCGGCGGTCCGCGGAAAAGCCGCTTCCATGCCGGCGGCCAACACGTCGGCCTCGGCCGCGGTGACTATCTGATCCCGAACCAGCTCAGCCATTTTGAGAGCCCCCTGAAATCGCGCGCGAGACGATCGGGCTTGGACGCGGCCAAGTCCTTCCACCGCGCGAAGCCCGTTCCGACGCCTATGGTATTGTACCCCGCCTTCTTGCCCGCCGCGACGTCGAGCGGCGTGTCGCCGATCACGAAGACGTTTTTCGGTGAAATTCGTCCTTTGGCGCGCTTGCGCGCGCGCGCGACGGCCTTCTTGAGCAGCGCCGGCCGGTGGAAGGCGTCCGACCCGTAGCCGCCGAAGAGAAAATACGCGTTGAATCCCGACGGCTCGAGCTTGATGCGCGCCCCGCGCTCCATGTTGCCGGTCCCGAGGCCGAGCAGCACCGTGGGCTCCTTCGACAGGCGCTTGAGCAGAGTCTTGATGCCGGGAGGCGTGACGTACGTGCCGTTTCGGATCGCGCGCTTGACGTAATAGGGCAGGTGCTTGAGGTACTCCTGGTGCAGCCGCTCGAGCTGGCGCGCCGTCGGGCGCTTCCCGGTGCCGATCATGTGCGCCACGCGGAAATTATAGAGGTCGGTGTGGCCGGCTAGCGAGAGCTCGTCGCAGACGTTTTTTCTCTTATACAGGACTTCGCCGGCGCGGTTGAGCGCCTTGCGCCCGGCGCCGCCCGCGCGCACGAGCGTGCCGTCGATGTCGAAGAGAAGTATTTTCATCGCGGCGTGAGCTCGACCGCGGAGTGGACGACGGCGCCCTTTTTCATGACCCAGTGCGCGCCCGAGTCTCCGAAATAATACGGGAGCTCGCGGTAGTCCTCGGCGTCGTAGCAGACGAGGTCGGCCTGCTTGCCCGCCTCGAGCGAGCCGACGCTCTTTTGCAGGCCCAGCGCGCAGGCGCCGTTGAACGTCGCGGCGACGAGGGTTTCCGCCGGGCTCATCTTCATCTGCGTGCAAGAGATCGAGAGGATCATCCGCATGTCCCAGCACGGGCAGGTCCCCGGGTTGAAATCGGTGGCGAGCGCGACGGCCGCCCCCGCGTCGATGAGCCGCCGGGCCGCGGGATAAGGCTTGCCGATGAAATAGTTCGAGCCCGGCACGAGGCAGGCTACCGTGCCGCTCGCCGCGAGGAGCGCGGCGTCCTCGTCGTTCGCGAAGTCCAAGTGGTCGCAGGACGCGGCGCCCGCCTTGACGGCGAGCGCGACGGAGCCGCCGCGCGAGAGCTGCTCGGAATGAATCTTGAGCTTGAGCCCGTGGCGCGCCGCGGCCTCGAAAATCCGGCCCGAGTCCTCGAGGGTAAAATAGCCGTCCTCGCAGAAGACGTCGGCGAAGGCCGCGAGCTTTTCTCTAGAGACGGCCGGAATCATATCGTCGCAGACGCGCGCGACGTAATCCTGGCGCCGGTCCTTGAGCTCGGGCGGCACGGCGTGGGCGCCGATGAAGGTCGCCGCGAAAGAAAGCGGCGTACGCTCCCCGGCCTGGCGGATCGCGCGCAGCATCTTGAGCTCGTTTTCGAGGTCCAGGCCGTAGCCCGACTTCGCCTCGAGGGTCGTCGTCCCGCACTTGAGAAAGAGCGCCGCGCGCGCGACGAGGCCCTCGACCAGCGCCGGGAGAGCGCTGCCGCGCACTGCGTTGACCGTCGATAGGATGCCGCCTCCTTCGGAGGCTATTCTTTCATAGGTAGCCCCGGCGAGGCGTTTCTCGAAATCGTCCAATCGCGGCGACGCGAAAACCGGATGCGAATGGCTGTCGACGAAGCCCGGAAGCACGACGCGCCCGCCCGCGTCGACGATGCGCGCCTTCTCGACCCTCTCGTCGCGCATGACGAGCTCGCGCATCCCGGAGAGGGCGATCACCCCGTCTTCGATGAGCACGGCGCCGTCGCGGATGAGGCCCAAGGACGACATCTCCTTGCCCGAGCGGGCGCGGTCGGGCCCGGCCAGCGTCAGCAGCTGGCCGCAGCCGAGCACCAGGGTCTTCATGGGCTGATTTTACCAATAGTGGCGGCAGGACATAAGAAATTCATCACTTTCTCGCGGTTTCTGCTATCCTCGATAAAGTCATGCGGGCCGCCCTTTTGGCCGCCGCTTTGCTGTCCTGTGTTCGACCCCTGTGGGCCGACGACTATCCTTTTTTCAAATGGCGCGACCGCGACGACGACGCGCCCCGGTTCTTGATCTTGGGCTATCGCCACTGGTTTACCTCGGGCGGCACGACTTGGCGCAGTTCGTTTCCGACGCAGCCCGCCAACATCTCGAACGGCACGACGCAGGAGCTGCACACCTCGCCCGGCATGGAGATCTTCTCGGCCGAGATCCGTCCGACCCGACGCGTGTACTTCGGGGCGGAGTTCGGCACGACGCTCGCCGGCAACGGCCAAGGCACGACGCATTACTGGGTCGACCAGCGAAACGGCACCGCGATCAGCCTCGCGACCGGCCACAGCTTCTTCGATCCCGACCACGAGGATTTCGAGCGCTACACGGAGAGCCTCAACGGACGGAGCACGCTTTTCGCGGCGAACGTCTACATCCATCTTCTCGACGGGAGGATCTCCGCTTTCGACGACGGCTACGGTCATTCCCTCGACGTCCTCTTCGGCTACAGCCGGTTCCAGGAAAGCTACAACGAAAGCGACCTCAACCGCGTCTTCTCGCCGGGCACGGGGATCCCGGCGCAGCCGCTCGGCCCGCTCCCGGGCCTCAACTCCACCTATCGCGCGATCTGGCAGGGCCCGGTGGTCGGCATGCGCGAGGAGTTCACCGGCCCGCACGACATTTTCTTCTCGGGCCACGGCATGTTCTCGCCGATCATGATCTATGACGGCGACGGCTTCGACAACGTCGGGGCCGAGAACGGAGTCCTCGCCAACACGTCGCCGAACTTCCGGCACCACGCGAACGGGATGTCCGCGCAGCTGGACGTGGCGCTCGGCTGGCAGCCGTTTCGCTCTTGGAAGCTCGAGGCCGGCTACAGCATCTATTACTTCTGGTCGCAGCTCGGCGTCGAGGACTTCACGCTCCCCGACGGGACGCACGAAAACGACCGGCTCGATTACGCCCGCACGCTGCGCCAGGGCATCTTCCTGGGCAGCTCCGTGCAGTTCTAGCGGAAGTTCTTGAACTGCACCTCGACGCCGAAGCTGCCCTGACGCAGCAGCGCCATCGCCGCCTGCAGCTCGTCCTTGGACTTGGACGTGACTCTCAGTTGCTCTCCCTGAATAGAGGCGTTCACCTTGAGCTTCTGAGCCTTGATCGCGGCGACCATCTCCTTGGCCTTGTCGGTGGGGATGCCGGCCTGGATATTGATCTCGAGGCGCGCCGTTTGGCCGAGCGCTTGCTCGACCTTCTTCTTCTCGAAGTTCTTGAGCGGGATACCGCGCTTGGCCATCCGCGAATAAAGCACGTCGAGCGCGGCGTCGACGCGGCCCTCGTCTTTCGCGCGGACGGTGATCGTTTTCTCTTTCGCGTTGAGCTCGATGGACGCGTCGGCGTCCTTGAAGTCGAAGCGGTTGACGATCTCCTTCAAAGCGACCTGGATGGACTCGCCGACGATGTTCATGTCGATCTCGCTGACGGCGTCGAATGAGAAGTCGGAAGGCATGGTTTCCCCCTGTTTAGCGCGGGACGCGCAGCTTGTGCTTCTTGGCCGTCTCTTTGGCGAGCTCGTAGCCCGCGTCGGCGTGGCGGATCACCCCGAGCGCCGGGTCGTTGGTCAGGACGCGTTCGAGCTTCTCGCCGGCGAGCTTGGTGCCGTCGGCGACGCAGACCTGCCCGGCGTGCTGCGAGTAGCCGATGCCCACCCCGCCGCCGTGGTGGATGCTGACCCAAGACGCGCCCGAGGCGGTATTAAGGAGGGCGTTCAACAACGGCCAGTCGGCGACGGCATCGCTGCCGTCTTTCATCGCCTCGGTCTCGCGGTTCGGGCTGGCCACCGAGCCCGTGTCCAAGTGATCGCGGCCGATGACGATCGGCGCCTTGAGCTTGCCTTTCTTGACGAGAAAATTGAGACGCGCGCCCATCTCGGCTCTTTCCCCTAGTCCCAACCAGCAAATACGGGCCGGCAAGCCCTGGAACGCGATCCTCTCCCCGGCCAGACGGATCCAGCGCGCGAGGGCCTCGTCTTGCGGGAAGAGCTTCAAGACCGCGGCGTCGGTGACGGCGATGTCGTGCGGGTCTCCGGAAAGAGCGGCCCAGCGGAACGGACCCTTGCCCTCGCAGAAAAGAGGCCGAATGAACTCGGGCACGAAGCCCGGGATGTCGTAGGCGTCGCGCACGCCCATTTGCTTGGCCATCTCGCGGATGTTGTTGCCGTAATCGAAGGCGACGGCGCCTTGGCGCTTGAGCTCCAGAATGCCGCGCACGTGCTCGGCGATCGAGTCCATCACGCGCGAGAGATAGAGCTCTCGATTGGAAAGCCGCATGGACGCCGCGGCGGCGGGCGTCAGGCCCTTCGGGATGTAGCCGACGAGCGGATCATGGGCCGAGGTCTGGTCCGTCAAGAGATCGACGGCGACGCGCCGGCGCGCGAGCTCCGGGATGACCTCGGCGGCGTTGCCGAGCAGGCCCACCGATAACGCCCGGCCCTCCTCCCTGGCGGCAAGCACCTTTCGCAATGCGGCGTCTAAATCCGTCTCCATCTCGTCGAGGTAGCGGGTCTTCAGGCGCATCTGGATGCGCGCCGCGTCGACCTCGACGCAGAGGATCGCGGCTCCGTTCATCGTGGCCGCCAGCGGCTGCGCGCCGCCCATCCCGCCGAGCCCGGCGGTCACGATGAGCCTGTGCTTGAGCGTGCCGCCGAAGTGCTTTTGGGCCGCGGACGCGAACGTCTCGTAGGTGCCCTGGACGATGCCCTGCGTGCCGATGTAGATCCACGAGCCCGCCGTCATCTGGCCGTACATCATCAGGCCTTTCTTCTCGAGCTCGTTGAAGCGCTCCCACGTAGCCCACTTCGCGACGAGATTGGAGTTGGCCAGCAGCACGCGCGGCGCCCATTCGTGGGTCTGGAACACGCCGACGGGCTTGCCCGATTGCACGAGCAGCGTCTCGTCGCCTTTGAGCGTCTTGAGCGAGCCTACGATCGAGTGGAACGCGTCCCAGCTGCGCGCCGCCTTGCCGCGGCCGCCGTAAACGACGAGGTCCTGCGGGCGCTCGGCCACCTCGGGATCGAGGTTGTTCATGAGCATCCGCAGCGCCGCTTCCTGCGGCCAGCCCCTGCAAGAGAGGCGCTTGCCGCGTGGGGCGCGGATGGTCTTCGCCTGCGCCGGCGCGTCGTCGATCAACATAGTCTCAAGATGGGGTCAGGCTTTCACAGATTTTACGAATTCTCGAGGAGGATCGGCACGCCGGCGGTTTCCATCCTCGCCTTGATTTGGGAGGCAACTCGCCCCCGGATCGCGAAATCGACCCCCGCCGCCGAGCGCGTGACCAGGCGCAGCGAGCTCCCATACCAGGCTCGCTTTTCTTCGACCCGCTCGAGCTCGCTCCACGGGATGCAGATCGGCTCATGGCCCGACATCAAGATCGGCAACGCCGTCATGTGGAGGCCGGCCGAATCGGTGGAATAGAAGATGGAGTTGTTATAGCCGAACCAGCCTCGAAACACGCCGCTGCCGAGCGTTCGCGGGCGCGGAGCCTCGCCGCGCTCGGGGTACGCCTGCGCCAGCGCGCTCCAACCCGAGAAGACGCGAATCCAGCGCGACATCACAAAGCCCATGCCGAGCGCGCAGACGAGGCCGAGCGCGGCGCTGCCGCCCGCCGCTACCTGAGGCGTCAAGAAAAGGCGCCGGCGAGGATCATCGACCGGGCGAGCTCGAGGCGCTCGCCGAGGGACTCGTCGCCCTTGGTGGGCCGGACCTTCGCGCGCAGCCGGCGGATGCCTTCGGCCACGCCCTTGCCTGGAGCGAGAGGCGCGTGGACCTCGACGCCCTCGGCCGCGCAGCAAAGCTCGATGGCGACGATCTGCGCGGCATTGTGGACGATTTTCTTGAGCTTGAGCGCGGCCCACATGCCCATGCTGACGAAATCTTCTTTGTTCGCCGACGACGGGATGGAGTCCGCCGAGGCCGGATGGGCCAAGGTCTTGTTCTCGGAGGCGAGCGCCGCGGCGACGTATTGCGGGATCATCCATCCGGACTCCAATCCCGGATTACGCGCGAGGTAGATGTTCAAGCCCGGCGACTGGCCGAGGATGAGTTGGAAGATCCGCCTCTCCGAGATGCCGCCGAGCGCCGTCGTCGCGATGCCCGCGACGTCGAAAGCGAAGGAGAGCGCTTGGCCGTGGAAGTTGCCGCCGGAAAGCGGGCGCCCCGCGTCGATCAACGGGTTGTCCGTGACGCTCGAAAGCTCGATTTCGACGGTCCGCTTCGAATTCTCCAATTGATCGAGCGCCGCGCCGTGGACCTGCGGCATGCAGCGCAAGCTGTACGGGTCTTGGACGCGCGGGTCGTTCTCGCGATGCGACTCGCGGATCTCGCTGCCCGCAAGAAGGGCGCGCAGGCCGCGCGCGCAGGCGATCTGGCCCGGATGCGGCTTCAAGCGCTGGATGGCCTCGCCGAACGGCGCCGGAGTGCCGGTCAAGGCCTCGAGGCTCGACGCGCCGGCGAGCTGCGCCGCTTCCAAGACGAAGAACGCGCGCCGCAGCGCCAAGCCCCCCACCGACTGCATCGCCTGGGTGCCGTTGAGCAGCGCCAGTCCTTCCTTGGGTTCGAGAGAAAGCGGCCGCAGTCCCGCGCGGCGCAGCGCCACTTTGGCGGGGACGAGGCTGCCGTCGACGATGGCCTTGCCCTCGCCGATGAGAAGAAGGGCCACGTGCGCCTGCGGCGCCAAGTCGCCGCTCGCGCCGAGCGAGCCGCGAGACGGCACGGCGGGCGCCACGTTCTTGGAGTTGAAAAGCCTGACCAGCGCCTCGACGAGCTCGGGCCGAACGCCCGAGTGGCCGCGTGAGAGCTCGTTGGCGCGCAAAAAAACCATCGCGCGGGCTTCGTCTTGCTCGAGCAGCTCGCCGACGCCGCAGGAGTGGCTCAAGACGAGATTGCGCTGGAGCTGGCGCAATTGATCGTCCGGGACGCGCTTGGAGGCGAGCTCGGCGAAGCCCGTGTTGACGCCGTAAATCGGCGCGCCGGTCGACGCGGCTTTCATGAGAGCCTTGCGGCTCGCCGCCACTCGGGAGCGCGCCGCGCGGCCGAGCTCGAGCTTCCCCTCGTGGACGACTCTGGGCAATTCCTCGAGCGTCAGCTTCGAGCCGAGGGCGAATTTCTTCGGCATGGTTATCGAGCGAGTGAATACATACTATGGGCGCCCATAGTGTGTATTCGGCTCGTTATGACTCTTGTCGGCAAGAGTCGTCTCAGACCGCCTCGACCGCCAGCGCGACGGACTCCCCGCCGCCGAGGCAGATGGCCGCGACGCCGCGCTTGCCGCCGCGCTTCTTGAGCGCGTGGCAGAGCGTCGCCACGATGCGCGCGCCGCTCGCGCCGAGCGGATGGCCGAGCGCGACCGCGCCGCCGTTGACGTTGACCTTCTCTAAAGGAAGCCCGACTAATTTCGAGACCGCCAATGAGACGACCGCGAAGGCTTCGTTGACCTCGAAGAGGTCGACCTGCTCCTTGCTCCAGCCGACTTGCTTCAAGAGCCTCTCGATCGCGCCGGCCGGGGCCGTCGTGAACCACTGCGGCTCCTGCGAGAACGTGGACCAGCCGACGATCCGCGCGAGGGGCTTCTTGCCCGCCGCGCCCTTGGCGCTCGCGACGACGACGGCGGCCGCGCCGTCGTTGATCTTGGAAGCGTTGGCCGCGGTGATCGTGCCGCCGGCCTTGAACGCGGGCTTGAGCTTGGAGACCTTGTCCAACTTGGCGCGGCCGGGCTCCTCGTCGAGGACGATGCCGTCGACGGAAGCGATCTCCGCGTCGAAGGCGCCGGACTTCTGCGCCGCCAGCGCTTTCTCGTAGCTCTTGATCGCGAACTCGTCTTGCTGCTCGCGCGTGATCTGGTGCTTCTCGGCGCACAGCTCGCCGCAGTCGCCCATGTGGACGTTCGTGTACGGATCCATCAGGCCGTCGCGCAGGATCGAGTCGAGCATCATCTGGTTGCCGTAGCGGTAGCCCGAGCGCGCCTTGTCGAGCAGATACGGGGCCTTCGTCATCGACTCCATGCCTCCGGCGACGCCATAGTCTTCCTCGCCGAGGCGGATCGACTGCCCGACCATCATGATGGCCTTGAGCCCGGAGCCGCAGACCTTGTTGACGGTCGTCGCGCCCACGGAGACCGGGATGCCCGCGCCGATCGCCGCCTGCCGCGCGGGCGCCTGGCCCGTCCCGGCGGGAACGACGCTGCCCATGACGACCTCGCCCAACTGGTCGGGCGCGACGCCGGCCTCGGAAAGGGCGGCGGCGATCGCCTTGGCGCCGAGCTGCGGCGCGGTGTAGCTGCCGAGCGCGCCGCTCAACGAGCCGATCGGAGTGCGCTTGGCGGAAAGGATGAAGAGTTCATCTGCCATGGGAATCTCCTGGGGGTCAGGATACGTACGAGTAGTATATCAATCGCGCCGCGACGCCGCAGAGGACCGTGACCGCGCCGCCGAGGTAGAAGCTGAACCACGAAAGATCGAGGTAGCGCCGGGCGCGGACATAGTGCATCATCGACAGCCACACGAGCGCGAGCAGCGGCCAAGCATGCCCTGGGATCAAGAAGCAGAGCGCGAGGACCAAGCGCTCGGCCATCGAGAGGTATTTTTCCCCGGCGCCGGGGAAGAGGCGGTCGTGCACGTCTTTCTCGACGAAATAGACGAAGACCGTGGTCGCGTGCGTGACGAGGACGAACAAGCAGCCCAGCACCGGCCACAGCTCCGGCATCAGCCTGGTCTGCGGGCTGTTGCTGATCCCGACGGGGATCACGGCGAAGATCACCGCGTAATGGATGATCTGGTCCCAGAGGAAATAGAGAGTGTTGTCGGGCGTCCCGTACTTGAAGATCGTAAAGACCCGCCACTGGTCCTCGACGAAGTGCGCCGCGAAGACGAGCAGGACGCACGCCCAACCGTTCAGGTGCACGGATATGAAGGGAATGCGGATCCACGTCTCGCCGAGATACGGCCAAGTCAGGGCCGCGTAGGCGATCGGATGGGAGGCGCAATGCGCGAGCATCCCCCACAGCGAGCTGCGCTTCCAGCGGTTGATGAAATCGGTTTGAAACGTGAAATCGGCCAGCAGATGGCCGAACAGAAGCCGCCAAAAGATCAGCATGCTCGGGCCTTCATTTGGCGGTCAAATTAAACACGCCGTCCCAGTTCTCGTCGGGCGGGATGGCCGCGTAGTCGCGCGCGGCGTTGAGATAGAGATTGCCCGGCCCGTCGTTCGGGAAGATCTTGACGACCTCCTGGAACTCGAGCAGAGCGTCCGAATATTCTCTTTTCTTGAAAAACTCGAGGCCTTTGACGTAGCGCGGCAGCGCCCGGCCCCACTCGTCCGAGAGCTCTCCCTTGCGCGCCAGGAGCTCGTAGACGCGGATGGGGGTCTCCTTGCCGACGACGCGCACGCGGCCGAGCTCGCGCGCCTCGACGACGTCGCGGGCGCCGTCGAAGGTGGCCTCGCTCGCCATGATCTTCGAGCCGAAAAATTTGTTGGCGCCTTCCAGGCGCGAGGCGAGATTGACCTCGTCGCCGATGACCGTGTATTGCAGCTTCTTGGTGCTGCCGGTCAGGCCGACGGTGACGTCGCCGGAGTTGAGCCCGATGCGGATGGCCGGCGTCTCCGGCATGTTGCCATCCAGGCTCGCGTTGAGCTTGACCATCGCCTTCTGGCAGTCGATCGCGGCCAGGCAGGCCTTGGCGCGGTGATCCGGCAACGTGATCGGGGCGTTCCAAAACGCCATGATGCAGTCGCCGATGTATTTGTCGACGACGCCCTTTTGCTCGTGGACGACTTGGCTGAGCGCCGATAGATACTTGTTGAGGAAGATGATCAGCGCCTCCGGCGTCATCTTTTCGGAGATGTTCGTGAAATGCGCGATGTCCAAGAAGAAGATCGTCATCTCGCGCTTCTCGCCGCCGAGTTTGACCTTGCCCGGGTCCTTGACGAGGTCGTCGACGACCTCGGGGGCCACGAACTGCCCGAAGACGTTCTTGATGAACTTCTTCTCGGCGCCCTCGGTGAGCACGCGATGCACCGTCTGCGCGAGGAACGCGCTGACGAGCGCGGCCTCGGGAGCGACGAAGTCCAAGCGCATGCCTCGGCCGAAGGCCCAAGAGCCGAGGAACCACCAGCCGACGCCCACCCCGAAGGTGACCCCGGCGGCGGCCGGCGGCGGCATCTCGTGCAGAAGCATCGGCAGCCAGATCATCCCGAGGATGGCGAGCAGCACCCAGCCGCGCTTGACCGGCTGCAGGAAATCGTCGTGGAGCATGTTGTCGACGACGTTGCAGAGATATTCGACGCCCGGCGCCTCGGAGGTGAACGGCGACGGATAATGATCGTAGTAGCCGAGCGACGTCGAGCCCACGAACACGATCGCGCCTTTCAGGACTTTCTTCTGCTCGTCGGTCAGCTGATCTTCGATCACGTCCATGTACGAGATGCGTTGATACGGGGCGTCGACGTCGGCGAGATTGGCGACCTTGCCCTTCTTCTCGCGGTCTCGCTTGGAATGCTGGAGCCAGTTTTTCGGCGCGCGAAAGTTGAGCCAGTAGTATTTAGAGGCCCCCCACTTGTCCATGACGTCGTCGAGCGGCGCGCCGGTGTAGCTCGAGTACGCCGCGGCCTCGACGGACGCGGCGATCTTCGAGGAATCGCGAGGATCGTGCGTGCGCTCGTCGAAAAGGATCGCGCGGCGTATATGGCCGTCGTTGTCCAACACGCGCTCGACGTCCGGATAACCCAGGAACTCCGACGCCTTCTGCAAGCCTTCGATCGGAGGCGTGATCGTGATGACGTTGCCGAGCGGGGTCACCTTGGTGTCGACGTGGTAGAGGTGCACGACCTTGCCGAAGCGCTTGGTCGCGGCGGTCAGCTCGGCGTCGCCGTCCCGCGTCTCGAAAAACAGCTGGTCGAAAACCACGGTCTTGGTCCCGAGCGACTTCAGGCGATCGAGCAGCGGCGCGTGGAGCTTGCGGTCGAGCGGGAAGCCGTACTTCTTGCCCGTGTCGTCGTCCATCGCGACGACGATGATCCGCGGGTCGCCTGACGGCAGATTCTCGCCGTGACCGAGGAATTTCATGTCCTGCCAGGAGTTCTCGAGCGAGAAGAACACGCCCGGGACGTCGAGGCCGATGAAGCCCGGCCAGAACAGAGGCAGGAAGAGCAGGGTGAAGGCGATCGAAAAGTAGAGCGGGAAGCGGCTCTTGGCGGCCTGGCTCATTGCGCCTGCGGCGGCGGCGCAGGCGCCTTCTTTTTCGGCGCGGGCTTCGCTTTGGGCTTGGTCTTGGGCTTGATCTTGGGCTTTGTCGCGGGCCTGCCCGCCGCGGAGGCCGTCCCGGTCGAGGTCATGACGAGGGGCGCGGCCGCGGGCTTCTCGACGATGCCCAGGCGGGACTTGAGCTGCGCGCGCGCGAAGTCGATCACGCTGCGCGTGACTTGGTCGGTCTCGGCCTTGAAGGCCTTGTCGAGCGCGGGCAAACCGGTCTTCTCGTCGCCGATCAGGCCGAGAGTCGACGCCGCGCGCTGGCGAATGGCGGGCTGGGGATCGGACAGGGCGCCGAGGGCGACGGGCACGCCCGAGGAGATCCCGATGCTCGCCAAGCCTTGCGCTGCTTTCAGCCGCACGGAGACGTCGCCGTCCTTGAGCGCCTCGAGAAGAGCGCCGGCGGCCCCGGGGTCGGGCGAGGAAGCGATAGCGCCCACGGCGTTCATGCGGATCTCGGCGTCGGAGTCCGCGACGGAAGGGCGCAGGGCGGCCGCGGCCGCCGGCGTGCGGAATTGAGCCAGCGCCGCCGCCGCGGCGCGGCGCAGCGCGACGTCCGGGTCCTGCAGCAGCTTGGAAAGGGCCGGCACGGCGCTCGCGGCGCGCATCGCGCCCAGCGTGCGCACGGCGGAGTAGCGCACGCCGGGGTCCTTGTCCGAAAGGGCCCCGGTCAGCGCGTCGACGGCGCTCGCGTCGCCGATGTACGCCAATGAGGTCGCCGCGCTCTGCCTGACTCCGGCGTCCGGGTCTTTCTGCAGCAGGTCGGCGAGCGGCTTGACCGCCTGGGCCGAGTGAAGAAGGCCGAGCGCGTTGGCCGCCGCCGCGCGCACGGGCGCCTGCTCGTCGCGCAACAAGGGAAGGATGCTGGGCGCGGCCTCGGGCCGGCGCAGCTGCGCGAGCTGGTCGATGCCCTGCCGACGGACGCCGGGGTCCTTGGCCTCGAGCTTGTTGAGCCCGTCCTGATAGGGATCGACGGCGGGCGCGGCCGGCGCCATGGAGGTATCCGCCGAGAAGACGGTCAGCGGAAGCGCGAAAAGGGCGAGAAATAGAAGTCCGCGCATCATCCGGATTCTATCTTTCCTATATATAGAGTGCAACAGCGACCGCTCTTAGTGGATCACGCCGATCTTGCGGATGGCGGTGGCCGTGCCGAGCGGCGACTTGACCTTGATGCGCGCGATGTAGCCGCCCTTCGAGACGAAGGCGCCCGAGCCGTTCTTGCCGTCCCAGGTCACGAAGTTCGGGCCGGTCTGGCCGCCCGCCGTGCCGCCAGAGAATTGCAAGGTCTTGACCGTGTAGCCGAGCAGGTCGTAGATCGTGATCGTGACGTCCGACGGAGCCGCGAGCGTATACGTGATCACGGTCTGGCCGGCGGGGCCGCCCTTGCGGCTGTCGAACGGGTTCGGGTAGTTGCTGACGCCGGCGATGACGTCCGAGGTCGCGCCGGTGTTGACGTTGAGCGAGGCCGTCGACCACGGACCGATCACGCCGGCGCCGCTGATCGCGCGCACGCGATAGCTGAAGAACTCGCCGGCCGGGCGCGGCGACTCGCCTGGGAACGTCGGGTCGCCGACGTTATACGTCGTGAGATGCGACGGCACGATGTTGAGCGTGCGCCAGACGACGTTGGCGCTGACGTCGCTCGCTATGCCGCCGCGCTCCTGCACCTCGTAGGCGATGAGCCCTGACGGCGGCGAGTTCGGGACGCTCCATTTGACGGGGTAGCTGACCTTGCCTTGCTCGAGGGGCTGGACCGCCGCCGGCGCGCCGGGGTCGATCGTGTCCGGGCGGAACATGAACATGGCCCTTACAGGAGACGTGCTGATCGTCTGTCCCGAGCCATTGGTCGTGATGAACTGAGCGAAGAGGATCGCTCCGGCGTCCGAGACGACCTCGCCGGGGAGGTGCATGATCGGCACGGAGCCGTTGATGCCGCGGCCGTTGTCGCTGGTCCCCACGACGCACTGAAGGTGCGTCTTGTCGATGATCGCCACGCGGATGAGCTCGCTGCCGACGTAGACGGTGCCGCTGCCGAGCGGGAAGCTGAGCTTCGAGGTGTCGGCGACGGCGAAGAAGGTCGTCGTCGGCGTCAACGCCTGCGTCAGCTGCGTGTTGTTGGGCAGCGGAAGAGTGAGATTGGGCAGGGACGCCGTCGTGACGGGGAAGGTGCTCGTCGCGAGCGCGTGCAGCGTCAGGCCGCTCAAGTTGAGCGCGCTCGCTCTGAGCGCGGAGAGCGTCACGCTCGACCACGCGTGGCTGTAGTTCGTCGGGTTGTTGTAGTCCGGACCCGCCGCGATCTGGTAATAACCCGTCGCGTTGATGAGCGGCAAGGTCACGCTGAGCTTGTTGGTGCTTCCGGCCCACGACGACGGGATGAAGCCTTGGTCGGGCACCGGCGTCGCGTGCGCGAAGTCGCCGGGGAAGCTCGGGTCGTTTCCGAGCAGCACCTGGAAGCCGCCGAAGCCGTTCGGGACGATCATGTCCGGGATGCCGTCCTTGTTGACGTCGACGTCCAGGATGCCCGTCCCCGTGATGTCCTGCGTCGGGATGCCGTCGCCGAGCAGCGACACTTGGTTCATGATCGTGCTCGCGCCGATCGAGAAGTTGTCCGGGACGCCGTCGCCGTTGAGGTCGACCATCGGGGACCCGCAGGCGGTCGAGGTCGACCACTTCGTGCCGTCGTTGCAGAGCCATTTCGACTTGTCCGGCTCGGAGCCGTCGGAGGCGCTGCAGCCGGGCTCCGAGTTCGGGCAGATGTTGTTGCGAGGGTTGGTCGGATCCTTGCCGTTGTTGCACGCCGGGCTGATCAGCGCGTACGCGGGGAAGCCCGTCCCGGGGCCGCACTTGACGACGATGATCGGGACCATCACGGACGACGAGCTCGGCGCCATCGTCACGGACGGCACCGTGAGCGCGGAGATCGTCACGTTGCGGCCGATGACGGGCGGGCTATTGCCCGGATCGGCGGCGGCGGGCACGGTCAGACCGTTCGGGCCGAGGACGCTCGCGAAGGTCGGGAGCTCGACGCCGACCTGGTCGTTGAGCGTCGATGAAGACGCGTTGTCGAGGAAGCCGATGTTGCCGGCGATATAGAGCGTCGTCGTGTGGGTCGTGATCGCGATATAGGGAGCGCCCGTGCAGCTTCCATCAGGAAGGACTCCGGTCGAGCAGAAATTCACCAGCGCGTTGCCGCCGCCGAAAGCCGAGACGGAGCTGCCGTGATTGATGAAGCCCAGCTGCATCTCGTTGTTCGGAGTGAACACCAGGCTTCCGTTGTCGAGCCAGACGCTCATCTGGGCTAGGTCGCCGTCGCCGCGGCCGGCCGGAGAGGTCGAGGTGATCACGGTGCCGAGCTGCGTCAGCCTCAGGGAGGCCAAGTTCACGAAATCGACGTTGGTGTGCAGCTGCAGCTCGAGCAGCGGGACGTTCTGCTGACCTTGAGAGGAGCCCGACGGAGCGATCGAGAACCCCGAGACCGAGAGCTCGACCGCGGCGATCGCCGCGTTGGTGCCGACGAAGGCGTAGCCCGTCGTCCCCGTGCCGAGCGGGTTGACGCGAGTGACGTTCTGGTAGATGTTCTGCGTGACGACGTCGTTTTGAGGCATGCCGAACCAGACCGGGTTGCGGATCGCCAAGCCGATAAGGTCGTTTTGGATGCCGGACGGAGCGATGTCGTAGGCGACGAAATAGGTCTGGGCCGTCGGGCCGAGAAGCTGGTCGTTGTTCAGATAGACCTGATGCTGGACGTTCTTCTGGTTGACCTGGTCGAAGACGTCGACCTTCTTGACCGGCGCGCCGACGCCCGAGAAGATCTGCGGCGTGTTCGCGTTGCCCAAGATGTTGCCTCGCGAGGTGATGGCGATGCAAGGATCGCCGGTGCCCGGGTCGATGCCGGGCGTCGGCGCCGCCTGGCAGCCGGGGCCGGAGAACGTCATCAGCTCGGCGCCGTTGACGTAGACGTTGCCGCCGACCATGGCTCCCGTGTTGTCGCGCGGGAAGCCCTGCGTCGAGACGAGGACCATGTCGAACGGCACGGCCTGCGCGCTCGAGACCGCGACGGCGAGCGCCGTGTTGACCTCCGATATGTTGAGATCTTGAGGCCCGAGGGTATCGTTCGAGTCGATGTCCTTGTAGATGCGCACGAACTCCACGTCGGTGTTGCGTCCGAGCGGGAAGTTCGGATCTTGCGAGCCTCCGGTGCGCTCCAGGATCAGCGAGCGCCACGGCGCGAGCGCCTGGTCGGTCACGAGGTTGAAGCGCAGGAACGGGGTGTCCGTCTCGCCCTGAGTGATCGCATGGAGGTCCTGGGCGATGTCGTTGACGCCCAAGGTGACATGCGAGACGACCTTGGTGATCGCCATCAGCGGCGACGTCTGGAACGTCGGGCTCGTGATGTCGACGACGTTCGGCGGCGCGAGCGCGACGTAGCCGTTGCCGTTGAACGCCGCGCCGACCTGCGCCCCGACCGAGGTGAACTGGTTGATGTCGTAGGTGACGAAATAATAGCCCGGGGTGGGCGTAACCAGAATGGGCTTGGTGAGCACCATCGTCACCGTGCCCGAGCTGAAGACGTCCTTGCCCGTCGAGACGAGGTTCGGGAACGAGCCGTCGACCGCCTGCGTGGCGATGGTCGGCGTCCAACCGCAGTTGTTCGTCGGGTTCTTCCAGACCTTGACGACGTTGACGTCGCTGTCCAAGCCCCCGGCGGGCGCGCCGAGGCGGTCGAGCTTGATCTTCTGCACGACGGCGCTGTTCTGATCGACCTGCATCTGCATGCAGATCATCTGCACGTTCTGCTGGTTCTGCTGGGCGGACGCCGGGTTGACCGCCGAGAGGTTCGTGGTCACGGTGTTGACGGTCGGCGTCAGCACGAAGGCCGGGCTCGCCGGGATGCCGTTGACGAACGAGGTCACGTGGCCGGCGTTGACCGGAGTGAGCGTGAAGTCGCCCGGGATCGCGGCGTTGGCGCCCGTGACGACGGCGGCCGGCGTGTTCGTGACGTAGGAGAAGCTCGAGGCCGGCGAGACGTCGAACGAGACGTAGAAGGTCTTGGTCGACGGCGTGATCAGCACGTAGCCGGGGCTGTTGATCGACGGGTCGTTGATCTGGATGGCGGCGACGCCGTTGGGCTGCGGGAAGGCGCCGAAGCTCGTCTGGCCCATCAAGAGGTCCCCCGAGTCCTGCTGCGTCGCCGAGTTGCGATGGAACGTGCGGTCGAGCGTGGTCGACTGCCACAGCTTGACGTTCGTGATGTCCGAGTCCTGGCCGAAAAGGCCGCTCGGCAGCAGGCGCGAGAGCGTGACGCTGCTCCACTGGATCTGATCGGCCGAGGCCCAGACGTCCAGGCGCAGCACGGCGGAGTTGAGGCTGCCCTGCTGCAGGTGGGTCGCCACCGTCGCGCCGACCGAGTGCGCGCCGGTCACCGTGTTCAACGCGCCGCGCGTGACGTTCAAGAGCTCGGGGAACGGGTTGTTCGTCGCGCTCGAGTAGCTGATGATCTCGGCGTCGACCAGGGCGTAGGTCGTGGTGCCGTTGATCGGCAGCGGGAAGCCCGCCGTCGACGTGATGACCCACGACGCGTCCACCGTCCCCGCCGGCTCGGAGGCGATCGGCTGTACGAGCGTCGGCGCCTGGAACGTGCCGGTCGAGTTGCTGAAGTAGGGCGTCGACTGCACGTACATCGTCTGCGGCGAGGCGATGATCGCCCGCGGCTTCGAGACGAAAGGCAGGTTCGACGTCGGATCGTACGCGTCCGGCGTCTGGATAGAGTTGAGCTGCGGGTCGTCGGTCAACGGGAACGGGCTGTTGGTCGGCAGCGAGCCGCCCGGAGGCGAGGGGTTGAGCATGACGCCGACGGTGCGCGGCGCGCTCGTCGTCGGGTCGGTCGGCAGCGCGGCGGGCGTGATGTGATACGCCACGAAGTAGCGCTGGCCGATCCCTTGTTGCGTCGCGAGCTGGGGCGTCGTGAGATTGACCGGCGCGGTCAGCAGTATGCGCGACTGCAGCGCCACGCCCTGATAGTTGCCGAACGTGCCGGTGCCGATCTTGACGTCGCAGGTCGGCGGGCCCGTCGTGCAGGGCTCCAGCACGCCGTCTTGGTTGGCGTCGAACCAGACCGAGGTCTCGTCGACGTCGGCCGCGATCGAGTTGGCGGAGGTCGCCGAGCCCGTCGCGAACACGACGAGCCAGCGCCACTGCTCGTTCGAGATGCCCGTCTGCATCAGGAACGAGGCGACGGCGACGGTGCTGCCTTGCTGGGCGTAGGCCCCGAGCAAGCTGTCGGGAGCGTCCGTCGAGGTCACCTTGACGAAGTCGGTCACGTGCGCGGTCTGCAGCACGAGCGAGACCGAGACGCCCGCGGTCGGGATGCCGACCTGGAATGTCGACATCGTCTTCGGCGCCTGGATCTGGAAATAGTTGGTCGAAGGGATGATGACGCCGATGTTGGATTGCGGCGAGACGGTAGCCTGCGGGTCCATGTCGAAAGTGACGAAGTAATTGCTGGGCGTCGACGTGATCTCCGCGCCGGCGCCGAGCGCGCCGACGATCGGGATGCGCGCGGGGCCGGAGAGCACCGTGCCGCTCGACCAGGAAAGGCCGAGCTGGCAGGTCCCCTCCAACCCGCGGTAGCAGCTCGTCAGCTCGTTGGAGGCCGGGACCGCGCCCGTGCAGCGGACGATCTCCTTCTTCGTCTCGTCGGTCTGATTGTCGCCCAAGACCAGACGCTCGTCGAGGTCGTTGGAGAACGGGTTGTCCGCGGGGTAGAGGTTCGCGTAGTTGTCGACGTAGACGTTGAACGGGACGCCGAGCAGCGCCGGGTTGCAGGCGGCGTTGAGCGTGGCGTCGACCGGCCCGACCAGGTTGACCGTCGGGAACACGTGGCTGTACGTGTTGGCGGGGCTGACGATCTGATCGCCGTTGAGCGTGTTGGTCGAGGCTTCCAGCAGGCCGTTGCCGCTGTTGTCCTGCCAGATGCGGATGTTGACGACGTCGGTGGCCTTGTTGATCAGCGAGAAGGCGGGCGCGTAGGCGCCTTGGCCGCCGTTCTCGGTCGACGGCATCCAGCGGTCGAGCTTGAGGCCGGTCCACAGGCCGGAGCCCGACGGAACCGAGAGCGTGAGCTTGGCGACCGGGTCGTTCAAGTCGTTTTGCGTGACCTTCGACGGGATCGATGGCACGCTGCCGCCGCCGTTGGTGCCCTGCGTGTTCCAGCCGATGAGGGTGACCACGTCGGGGGTCGGCTGGATGACGGCGTCGGTCGAGTTGACGATCGTGGCGAACGAGGCGACGATGCCCGTGCCCGAAAGCGGCACGACGCCCGACTGCGAGATGGCCATGCCGTCCGTGTTGCCGGGCGTCGCCGTCGGGTTGATGTCCATCGAGACGAAATAAGTGCGCGTCGACGTGCCGATCGTGCCGTTGGAGCCGAGCGGGTCTTGGACCGGCAGCGCGACCTGGCGCGTCTCGCCCGCCGCGAAGGCGGCCGAGGCGATCTGGACGTCGATCGCCGGCGAGAACACGCCGCTGCAGTTGTCGGGATTGCCCGAGGCGTCGGTGCAGAGGTAGAGCCGCAAGACGCCGATGTCGGAGTCGAGGTCCGTGCCCTCGTGCTGCACGACGAGCTGATTGAGGTTCGCCGTGAAGGCGTCGGTCCACATCTGCAAGCCGATGAAGCCCACGTTCTGCACGCCCTGGTTGATGTAAGGGTACGAGCCGGTGGGGTTCGACGGCGGCTGCCACCAGGCGCCGATGTCCTGGCCGACGACGTGGACCGTGGCGGGAGAGTTGACGACCTCGGACGTGGCGGTCACGATCGAGAAGTTGTTGCCCGCGACGAGCGTCGTCGGAGACAGCAGGCTCACGTAGCTCGAGTCCACGATCTTGAGGCCGAGGCTGCCCGGGATGTCCGTCGGGACGAAGCCCGTCGAGGCGACGCGCACCGTGAAGAAGTAGAAGGTCGGCAGCGAGGCGTTGGCCGTGATCTGCGCCGCCGCCGGATTGGCGACGTCGATGGGCGTCAGGCCCATGCTCGTGTCGCCGAAGTGCCACGACTGGTCGAAGACGTTGTAGGCGCCGGTCGCGACGAACACGTTGTCGGAGTAGTCGAACCCTCCGCCGCTGACCACGCCCTGGCCGTTGCGCGTCGAGTTCCAATACAGGGCGACCTCGGCCACGTGGCTCGGGTTGAGCGGATTGGCGCCGTCGGTGCGCGGCGCGACGCGGATCTGATGCAGCTGGTTGGTCAAGCCGCTGCCCGCCGGGAGGATCGAGGCCGAGACGCGCAGCATCGGGACCGGGTCCGGAAACAGCGCGCTCGTGCCGTTGCCCTCGAAGAGCGCCTTCTGCGTGAGGTTCTGGGAGACCTTCGCCGCAGGGATCGTGCCGGACGGCGGCGGGTTCGACTCGGGCGCGAAATCCGTCGGTATGAACACGACGCCGGCCGTCTGCACGTTGCCGTCCGAGCGCAGGACCGGGTTGGACAGCGCGGACAAGCCCGTGCGGGTGACTTCGTTCGTGTAGCCGTAGACCGCGGGCATGGCGTAATCCGTGGCCCAGAGCTGCAGGCTTTCCTGCACCTTGTCGCTGATGAGCATGTTCACGTAGTCGCCCTGGTCGGCCGGGACGAACATGTGATAGGTCGTGCCGCCGATCGCGTCCTGCAGAGTGACCGTCCCCGTTGAGCCCGAGGTGGCGAAGTCCACCTGGCCGATGAAATACTGGCCGTTGACCGCGTCGCCCGCGGCGATGTTGCCGAAGATGTCGCGCGCGACGACGCCGATGACGGGAGGCTCGCCCGCCTCCACGCTCGTCGTGCTGCGCGACAACGGGCCCGAGGCGCGCACCTGCAGCGGGGAGGTCACGGTGTAAGGATGATGGATCGTCAGGTAATAGGCCTGGGCCGGCGTGATGAACTGCTTTTGCGAGCCGGAGTTGAAGACGGGGTTGCCGAGCAAGTAAGCCTGGGCGGTGATCGTCGTCGTCCCGGCCGACGTGTCCCAGAAGTAGACCTGGGCGGTGTTGAAGCCGGCGGTCAAGGAGACCGGCCACGGGTTGGTCGGCGAGATCGAGTTCCAGCAGCTGCCGGCGGTGTTGGTGGCCACGAACACGCAGGGCGTCGGGTTCGTCAGGTACGTCGTGAACTTGTCCGAGTTGAACTGCACGACGTAAGTCGTCAAGTTCGTGGCCGCGTTGCCGAACTGGTCCTGCAGCTGGACGAGCCCGACCGTGTCCGTCGTGGTGTTCGACGTGTAGTCCGGGTAATACTCGATCGTCGTGCCCGCGATCAGGCGGCGGCTCGGAGAGATCCAGGCCAGCTCCGCGGGCGGGCCCGGGATCACGGTGTAGCTCGACACGCCGCTGGTCCAGGTCGGATAATCGAGGCTCGTGACCGTGACGGTGTGCGTGGTCGCCGACACCAACGTGTCGATCAGGAAGAAGGTCGTCGTCGCGCTCCCGGCGTCCATGTACGCGACGCCCGGCGCGGGCATGAAGGCGCCGATGGCCGGCGTCGAGAACTGCACGAGGCCCGCGGAGTTCGACGTCATGCCGAAGCGCACGAAGCCGTTGACCGTCTGGCCGACCGTCACCGTCGAGAGGTTGCCGTAGAAATCCTGGGCCTCGATCGTGAAAGCCTGCGACGTCGTGCCCGCCAAGAGGATCTGGCCGGTACCGCTCGAGACGGCCACGCGGTTGATGATGTCGGCCTGGATCGGCATGTAGACGAGGCCCGACGCGAGCCCGCTGGCCGAGAGCTGGATCACCGGGAAGCCGTTGGCGGGCAGATACGACTCGCTCGCGTTCGTGTCCATGTAGTAGAACGTCGTGAAGTAGCTGTTGGCTCCGATCGTGACCGCCGTGACGCTGGAGACGAACGTCGGGGCGACCGTCACCGCGCCGGGGTTGGTGCTGCTCGACGCCGAGAAGCCCCAAGCGTCGAGATAGGCCGACTGCGTCCGGGTCGTCGTCGTGAGGTTGACGACGACCGGCGCCGGCGTGACCGCCGGGTTGCCGAGGATGTCCTCGAGAGTGGCGTGCAGGGCGTTGGCCCCGCCGAGAGGCAGGAGCACGGTGCCGGCGACCTGGGACTGGCCCGCGTTCGGCGCGCCCAGCTTGTTGAGCGGGCCGGGGTCCATCCGGACGTCGACGGTGGCGACGGCGCTGCCGGCGAGCGTGGCTTGCAGCGTCCAAACGCCCGGCCGCCCGCCCTCGCCCGTGTTGGTCGCCGGATCGATGCCCGAGTAGGAGCTCAGGCGGTCGTGGTAACGGAAAGGGTGCTCGGTGCCGTTCTCGCCCGCGGCGATCGTGAAGCCGGTGATGAAGAACGAGTTCGTCGGGTCGCGGAAGCCGTAGTCCCCCGAGTTGCCGCTGATGCCGAGCGAGCGGCTGTTGTTGGAGTGGATCAGCTGCTGGGCGGCGGAGATCGTCAGCGACACCGACTGGCCGCCTTGGGTGGTCACGTTGTTGAAGTCGTCGAGACGCTCGAGGATGTAGGCGCCGCCGTCGCCGATGATCTCGGTGAGGCCGGCCGTCGCCTCGGTCGCCGAGGAGGTGAACACGATCTGCGTGGGCACGCCGCCGACCGTCGTGATCTGCCCGGTGATGTCGAGCTGCTGGGTGATATAGGGCGGCAAGCCCGCGACCGACGGAGCGGTCGTCGTCCCGATCCAGACGCGGGCCCAGTCGGCGGCGTGCGAGGAGACGTAGTAGCGGATCGTCGGCGTCGACACGCCGATCTGGCCGTTGTTATCGGAGAAGATCGTCGTCGAGCCTCCGACGTCGAGCCAGCCTCGGCCGTCGTTGTAGTTGAGCGCGATGAAGCCCGTCGTGCCGAACCCGAGGTCGACGAAGGAGGCCGTGGCGATCTGGACGTAGATCGTCGTCGCCGCGTTGAGGGCGTTGCCGTAGGCGTCCGAGACCTGGCCCGTCAAGGTCGCGAATCCGAGGTTGAGCGGCACGAACTGCCCGGCGGAGATCGGCGTCGGCCCCGCAGGGGCAGCGGCCACCGAGTTCGCCGGGCCGGGCGTGACGACGACCGTGGGATTGACCGAGTGCGGCAAGCCCACGTTGGAATTGACGGCCGACTGGGCTTGATCGAACCCCTCGAAGAAGCGCGTGCCGACCTTATACATCGTCACCGTCGGCGTCGAGTTGATGACGCCCTGGTTGACGGAGGACGAGAACGTGATGTTGGCGGGCGAGAAACCCGTGTTCTGGATCGGATTGACGAAGGTCTCGCCGAGGAATCCGACCGTGCCGTTGTACGCGTTCGGGCCGGTCGACAAGATGTTGTCGTATTGGTCGTAGGCCGCCAAGTTCGGCTGGAACGATTGCCCCGCGATCGACGTCGCCGGGACGTTGGTGAACTTGAGATAGTAAGCCGGGCCGGGGTTGACGGCGAAGGAATGAGACGTCGCCGTGGAGTAGCTCATCCCCGGGACCGGCGCCGTCGTGTCGACGACGACCGTGTACGCCGCCGTCGAGGTGAACGGCGTGATCGAGAACGGCCAGTTGCCGAGCGAGAGAGTCTGCGCCGGCGGGGCGACGGCCTTCGAGTCCTGCGGCAGCGATAAGACGACGTTCGGCATCACGGCCACCGGGCTGGAGTCCTGCGCCGAGTTGCCTTGCGGGATGTCGGTGACGATGTTGTTGAACGGGTCGACCAGCCAGACGTTGGCGGTCATCGAGACGTTCGGGACCTGGATCGTGTAGGACGAGGCGTAGCCGTTGTAGCCGGCCGGGCCCTCGGAGGGCGCGAGCACGCGGCAGAGCGTCCCGGGCAAGATCGTGCACTTGCCCTGGGCCAGCGTCTCTCCGGGCAGCGTGATCAACAGGTGGTCGGCCGTCGAGGCGAAGACCTTGAAGAGGGCGCTCTGGGCGGCCGGGGCCTGCGCCAGGCACTGGCTGAGCGGCGGATTGGCCGAGCAGACGAGGTCCGAGCCGACGCTGCCGCCTTCCATGGAGGCGAACACGCTCGCGGTCTTCGTCTTGCTCACGAGGTTGATCGGGATCGTCCGCGTCGCCGGGGACGGCCCCGACGGAAGCGGCTGGGTCGAGATCTGCTGGGCGAACGCGTCGTTGCTCTGCACGTAGAACTGCGGGCAAGCCGGCTGCGGGAAGCCGCCGCCGCAGGCGGGCACGTTGACGACGTTCATGAACTGATCGACGAGGTTGACCGTGACCACGTACGTGCCGCCCGCCGTCGCCGTCGAGACCGTGCCCGAGACGCCGCCGTTCGGGTAGTTGCCGGAGCCGGGCACGGCCGTCTGCCCGGGCATGACGAGCTGCAGGCCCATCGGCGGCGCCGCGTTGACCGTGAACGTGTCGGACTTTACGACGGGCGCGAGAGGACCGCTCGTGTCGGCGGCGGCCAGGTAATGGCCCGTCGCGGCCGTGTGGAGCGCCAGCGCGATCGGCGGATTCGTGTAGCCGAAGGCCGGGTTGATCGCCACGTTGGCGATCGCCGGAGCGCTCGGGTCGGACGGGAAGCCGACCTGGATCGTGTCGTTGTTGCCGATCGCGAGGTTGTTGTATTGGTCGACCGCCGCCACGGCGACGCCGCCGGCGGTCTCGGGGTACGCCCCCCCGACGAGGCTCGAGCCCGCGGTCTGCACGGCCGGCGTCCCCCTCAGCCCGGTGGGCGAGCCCTGGCTGAAGCCCTCGCCGGGCAACGCCAGCAGCAAGCGCTGCGCCGGGCCGGCCGACACGTTGATCGGCGTCGCCGACGAGAGGGCGAGCGCGGGCGACGGCGCGGCCGCGGTATTCAAATTGGCCCACAGCGACGTCTGGCCGGCGCGCGTGAGCGTGACGGTGTAAGACGCCGTGCTGCCGACGATCTGCACCGTCGGGACGAAGACCGCGAAGGCGTCGTCCGAGTTGAGCTGGACGTACTGCGTCGCCGACGGCGAGACCGGCTGGAGGTTCCAGAAGGCGTCGGTGATGTCGACCTCGATCGGGAAGCTCGCGCCGGCGGGCGTCGCGTACGCGGCGCCCGTCCGTCCCGTCGAGCCCGGCAGGCCCGGCGCGCGCGTCTGGCCGGGCGTGAGAACGAGCAGTTTGAAAGGCTGGTTCGGGCTGACCTGGACCGTCGACGTGCTTTGAGAGAGGATCGGCGGCAGGCCGCTGTTGTCGACGACCGTGATCGTCGCGCCGCTGATCGCCGTATAAAGCGCGACGCTCGAGACGGCGACGCCGGTGGCGTCGAAGGCGTAGCCGCCGAGGACCGGGTTGAGCGGATCGCTGGAGGTCAGGGTGATGCCGGCTTTCGGCGAGCCCGGAACCGGGTTGTAGCGCGAGTCGGTCTCGTAGATGTTGACGGTCACGGTCGTGCCGGCGACGAGCGGCGTCGCCGGGCCGTTGACGCCGACGGGCGGCGTCGTCTTGCCGCCGACGATCGACTGGCCCGGCAGCACGAGGAGCAGTTGCGCCGCCGCGCCGGCGTTGACCGTGACCCCCGCGTCCGACTGCCCCGGCAGGCCGCCGCCGCTGTTGTCGACGGCGTTGATCGTCAGCACGCCGGCGCCCGCCGCGCTCGGGATGAAGCCGTTGAACGTCGCCGCTCCGCCGGCCAGAGGCTGCGCCGCCGGAATCGTCGCCCAGAGGTCGTTCGAGGTCAAGGCCACGCTGCGCGGATCGTTGGTCTGGTTGTTGTAGAGGTCGACGGCGCGCACGGTCACGTTATACGACCCGCCGGCCGTCAGCGGCCCGGCCATCCCGATCTTGCCGGCGTTCGAGCCGTCGGCGGCCGTCTCATTAGGGACGAGGAGCTGCAAAGCGACCGGCGTCGGGTTCGGGTTGACGATGATGCTGCTGACCGTGTCGGTCGAATAGTAAGTGCCGAGGGTGTTGTCGTCGACGATCTGGATGCTCGTGCCGGGCGCGAGGTTGCGCGTGACCGGGATCACGCTGAAGTTGGTCGTGCCGTTGACCAGCGAGATCCGGTACGGGCTGGGCTCGAGGTTCCGCAGCTGGATGTTCACGTCGCCGAGGAAGTTCATCTGCACGCGCGTCGAGTACGACGACGAGGGCAGCGTGAACTGATCCATGAAGGGCGTCGTGCCGGCGACGACGTTGAAGTACTGGTCGACGAGATTGACCGTCAGGAACGTCGTCACGCCCGCGGTCAGCTGCGAGGCCGAGGCCGGCGTGCGCCCGCCCGAGGTCGGGTTCGCGTCGTAGGGCGCCTTGCCCGGGAACGCGACCTGACCCGCCGCGACGAGCTGCAGCTTGACCGGGCTGCTCCACCAGACCTTGCCCGGCGCGACCGTGGCGTAGGCCGAGGTCGGCGTCGGCAAGCTGCCGTCGGTGTTCTTGACCTCGACGCCGAACGGCTTGGCGGCGAGCGGCGTGAAGGCGAAGACCGTGGCGCCGTTGACCAAGGCTTGGTTTCGCGCGGGCACGTTCGCGTCCGTGTAGACGCGGCCGGAGACGACGTCGACCGCGTTGGTGTCGACGTTGTAGAAGGCGTCCACGCCGTAGGCGGTCGTCCCCGAGGTCAAGCCCGCCTGTTGGTCGCTGGGCGCGCCGGTCTTTCCGAGAGGCGCCACGCCGGCCTTGCCTTGGACGAGCGTCTCTCCCGGCAGGACGACGAGCAGACGGTCGGCCGAGCGGCCCGTGATCAGCACGGAAGAGCCCGGGTTGCTCGCGTTCGGATAGCCCTGCGAGCCGGAGAGGGCGATGGTCTGGTTGCCCGCCGTGGCGAACGTGCGCGTGAAGACCTGCGTGCCCGTGAAGGTGTACTGGTTCGTCGCGTTGAGGAAGGCGTCGTTGGGATCGGAGTCGACGACGTTGACCGTCACCGTGGACGACGGGTCGACGTTCCAATAGTCGTCCACCGTCTGACCGAGGAAGGTGATCGCGTTGCCGTCCTGGTGCGAGACGGGCAGGCCCGAGCGGCCCTCGGAGCCGAGCGTCGTCACGCCGGGCGCGGCCGTCTGATTGCCCACGTCGGAGATGATCTGAACGCGCGTGGCGGCGCCGTTTTTCACCGTGAGGCTGAGCGTTCCCGAGATCGCCGAATTCGTGTTCTGCTGCACGACGATGGTGCGCGTGCCCGCCTTGCGCAGCATCATCTTGAAAGTCTGGATGCCGTTGTCGCCGCCCGAACCGATCGTGTAGGTGTGAGTCGAAGGCAGGCCGTGGAACTGATCAGGCGAGTTCGTCTCGACGGGCTGCATGATCTCGGGCCCGCCCGGCGTGCCGTCGACGTAGAAGACCACCGCGCCCTGGAAGCTCGTGGCGCGGTTGCCCGTGCCGCCGGGTCCGTCTTTGGCTTCGACGGTGAGATTGATGTATTGGAAGCCGGCCGTCGACGGGTCGGAGTCGACCGTGACCGCGAAGCTCTGCGCCGGCGCCGAGATGAAGAACTGCGGGCCCGCCGCGATCGCCGCCTGCACGTTGCCGGCGTTGTCGGTCACGCGCGTCCACGCGGTGTATTCCTGGCCGTTGACCCAGCAGTTGTGGTTCGGGCCCGCCAGCGCCGGGCAGGCGACGTCCGGGGCCTGCCAGCCGCCGAGGCCGTCGGAGTTGAACGTCCCCGGGTTCCAGATGCCCGTGTTGAGGTTATTGACCGACGGAGTCCAGCTCGAGATCGACGAGTCCCAGAAATAGCCCGAGCTGTTCCAACCGACGCCGTTGCCGAAGTTGCCGGAGGCCGGCGGCACCACGGCCGTCGACCAGAAGACCATGAACTCGACCTTGCCTTGCGGGGACAAGGGCGCGACGCCCGCGGGCAGCGCGTTGGGATAGACGCCCGAGCCGGCGCCGGTGATGCCCGTGCCCGAGAAGCCCGCGTCCGACGCCGAGCCGACGAGGCTCAAGTTGTTGTTGTAGCTCGCGGAGTTGGTCGGCTGGATCGTGAAGTTGGAGGAGCCCGGCGTCTGGTCGTAGAGGAACGTGTTGCCCGTTCCCACCGTCGTGTTGCCGATGGCGTCGGTCGCCGACGAGGTGATCACGTAGTGGTGGCCGTCGGCGAAGGCCAGGCTGCCGTTCGAATAGGTCCAGTTCAGCCCGACGAGCGCGACCGGCAGCGGCACCGACGAGCCCGAGACGAAGCCCGACGAGCCGTCGAACCACTTGCCCATCGCGCCGCCGGCGTCCTTGTCGAGAATGTAGATCAGGGCCGAGGCCGGGCCGCTCGAGTCGTCGGCCGCCGTGCCGTGCAGGGTCGAAAGCTGCGTGCCGCTGTAGGCCGCGCCGGCGACGGGCAGGGTCGGCGCCGAGGTCGGCGGCTGGTTGTCGAACGTGAACGTGTTGGTCGAAAGGACGTTCTGGACGTTGCCCGCCGAGTCCTGGGCGCGCGTGACGAGGTAGAAGGTGTGGCCGTCGGAGCCGTCTTGCGTGGACTGGCGCCAGGCGTAGCTGTTGGCCGCGGGGTTGAGGAAGTCGGCGACCTGATAGCTCCAGGCCTGCGTTTGGTTGGCGCCCACGGCCGAGGCCGAGATCGGCCAGAAGAGCTGCGACGGCGTCGCCGTCCAATGCTTGGGCGAGGACGTCGGGTCCCAATAGAAGGACGTGTTGCCGAGCAAGTACCACATCTCGATCGAGACGCCGGTGATCGGCGCGGCCTGCGCCGTCGCCGTTCCGGTGATGACGGTCATCGACGAGAAGAACTGCTGTCCCGCGACCTGCGGCGGGTAGAGTACGGTGGCGCCCGGGTTGACCTTGTTGAAGCCGAACGTCGAGGACGTGATCGTGTAGTTGCCGGCCGCGTCGGCGACGACGGCGTCGACCTCGAGCTGATTGCTCAAACGGTTGGGCCAAGTCACCGCCGAGGAGTCGTAGTGCCACGTGAACACCCCTCCGGTCGTCGAGGAGTCCGTCGCCTGGTTGTAGAACGGCGCGCCGACCCAGCCGTTGAGCGTGCCGTTCCACCACGACGGCCCCGCGAGATCGACGATCAGGATCTTCGGGAACTCGACCGGCGACGGATTGGCGCCCGAATCCTGCGCCGTGCCCGAGAGCTGCGACAGGCCGTTGTAGTATTGCCCGTTGGCCGGGACCAGCACCGAGGCCGAGGGCGACGAGAGATCGATCCAGAAGTTGTTCGACGTCACGACGGCCTGCGTGCTGCCCGCCATGTCGACCGTGCGAGCCGCGGCGGTGTATTGCGCGCCGTCCTGGAAGCCCGACGGCGTGTTGCTCATCGCCGGCATGCTGGAGAGGAGCTTCCAGTTGGACGCCGGGTTGCCGGGCGTGAGCACGGTGGAGTAGAGCCACGTCGTCGGGTCGCCGCAGCCCACGTTCCAGGCCGAGCCGTTCCAGCAGTCGACCGGGTTGTTGTTGCGCTGCAGCTGGACCTCGACGGCCTGGATGCCCGACGGCGACGCGCCGGGATCGGCGGCCGAGCCCGTCACGGAGCTCACGTTGTTGTAGTAGCCGAGGCTCGTAAGGACGTTGAACTGCAGAGGGTGAGACAACGCCGAGCCCGGCTGCGTCGTGTCGTACTTGACGATGACCGACGTCGGCGAGGACTCGTTGAGCGCGTTGTTGATCACCTTGACCTGCAGCTTATAGAAGCGGCCTTGCGTGCCCGCGATCGTCGGGACGTTGCCCACCGGGACGCTGAACGTGAAGTTCGGCGCCGCGCCGGCCACGGCGCCGACGTCGAGCCAGTTGACGGCGACCTTGTCGAAGGTCGAGGCGCCGACGTCCCAGTACATCCCCGTGTCGTTCTCCTGAAAAGCCACGGAGGCGTGGATCACGCCGAACTGGTCGCTCGCCGTGCCCGAGATCGTGAACGGCGAGGCGTTGAGCGCTTGGCCGTTCGACGGGACGATGATATTGGCCTGCGGGGCGCTCGTGTTGAACGTGAACGCGATCGAGGAGATGCGCACGTCGCCGTTGCCGTAGACGTTGCCGGCGGGTTGGGCCTTGTCGGTCGCGCGCACGAAGATGCGGTACGTGTTGCCCGAGACGAACGCGGCGTTGGGCGCCGTGACCGACCAGCTCTGCGTCTGGCCCGGCGTGCTGCCCGGGAAAGTCCCGCCCAGGCCCGCGCTGGTGATGGCGGTGAAGTTCGGGCAGACCGTCGAGAAGTTCGCGCCGCCGCCGATGACGCCGTTCCAGCAGTTGCCTGCCGGGGTGATCTGCTGGATCGCGACCTCGATGTTCGACGGGCCCGTGACGCCGGACAAGATGTCGTCGGCCGTGCCGGTGATCTGCGCCACCGACTGCAGCACGCTGCCATCGGCCGGGAACGTCATGTTCGCCGACGGCGGGTCGAGGTCGACCGTGAAAGTCGTCGTGAAGAGGTCGAAAGCCGCCATGTTGACCGACGGAGCGGCGTTGTCGGTGCCCGACGCGGTCACGTAGTACGAAGCGCCGGTGGTCAAGAAGCCGCCCGTGCGCTCGTCGCCGGCGGGCAGGCTCGTGGTCAACGTCCAGCTCGACGGCCAGATGTTGGTCGCCGGCAGCGAGGCGAACGGGCCCTGCCAAGAGCCGCCGGTCCAAAACTGGTTCTTGTCGAGGCGCTTGATGACGAGACTGACCGACGGGATCGGGCCAGGCTCCGTGTTGAACGTGTTCGCGGTCTGGTCGACGGCCGTGCCCCAGATCTGGGCGACGGCGCCCGTCAACGCCGACATCGTGCTGTAGAGCACCGGCGCCTGCACGTTGACGAGCGGCGGCGTCGTGTCGAAGATCGGCGTGCCCGTGTCGTAAACCAGCGAAAAGTCGCCCGAGCCGTTCTTCGCGCGAGCCTCGATCATGTACTGCTCGCCGCTGGTGTAGACGATCGCCCCGCTCGAGATGATCCAGCTCGTGTAGTCGCCGGAGCCCGCCACGAGCGGGTTCGCGTTGAACCAAGCGGACTCCGGCAGGACCGTCGGATCGAACAGGCCGGTGGCCGGGTTGAGGTAGTTGACCGGCGCAGGGTTGAGACTCTTGATGCGGACCTGGACAGCCGAGACCGTGCCCGGCGAGGTCTCGGCGGCCGTCCCCTGGATCGTCGCCAGGCTGCTCATGCGCGGGATGCTCGGGAGATTCACCGGCCCCGTGATGCCGACGGTCGGGTGGTCGGTGTCGAAGATGAAGCTGATCGAGGCGACGCCGACCGTGTAATCGCTCTCGACGTTGCCGCCGAGGTCGGTCGCCACCGTCTGGATGTAGAACTTGCTGCGATTGAAGCTCGCCCACGGCACTCCCGAGAAGCTCCACGCGCACGTGAGGCCACCGCAGACCGCTCCCTGCGCCGGGAAGAAGTACGGGCAGGCGTGATTGAAGTTGAGCGTGACGGGGTCGTAGCAGTTCGGAGCCACGATGTTCGCGTCCTGGATGTTGATCGCGATCGTCGAGACGCCGACGTTGTCCGTGCTCGTGCCGGTGATCGTCGCGAGGCTGCTGTAGGTCCCGTTGTGGACGGGGTTCGAGACGCCGGACGCCGGCGCCTGGTTGTCGAACGTGACCGTGTTCACCTGCAGATGCGTGTCCGCGTTGCCCGCGCGATCGGTGATCCGCGTGCTGAGCGTGTACGCCTGGCCGTTGGCCAGCGCCGCCGGCGGCGGCAGGTTCCAGCCCCACTGGTCCGGCGCGTTGAAATTATAGGAGCCGGCCGCGGCGGGCACGTAGGTCGAGTAGTAGACCGCGGAGTTGCCCGTGAAGTTCGTCCCGTTCCACCACGAGTTCGCGGCCCCGCCGTTCGCCGACAGCGCGAAGAGGATCGACGCCACGCCCGCCGTCGCGTCGGTGGCCGTGCCCGTGACCGACGTGATGCTTAGGCCGAACACCGACTGCGTCGTCAAGCTCGCCGTCGGCGCCTTGATGTCGAAGGTGAACCCGGCCGAAGAGAACGTCGTCTGGAAGTTGCTGGCCTGGTCCGACGCCGAGGACGTGATCACGTACTGATGCGTGTCGGTCCACGGCTGCGGCGTGAAGAGATAGCTCCACGCCGCGATCGTGCCGGCCGGCTTGAACCAGTTCGGGCAGCCGACGGTGAAGCCGCCGCCCGGCACGTAGCACTTGGCGGCGCCGATGTCCTGGACGTTCATGTAAAGCGTGGCATTGCCCACGAGCGGCAGGTTGTCCGCCGCGATACCGGAGACCGACGGCAGCGCGTTCGTGAACGAGCCGTCTACGATCGAGTTGACTTGCGAGGTCGGCGGCGTGTTGTCGAAGGTGAACGTCGAGCTGTAGACCGGGTTGTAGAACGCCGCGGCGTTGCCGGCCGGCACGGTGTTGTCGGCGCCCGCCGTCGTGATGTAGTACGAGTCGCCCGAGGTCAGGGCCGGCAGGTTCGCGTTGTTGACCTGCCACGTGCTCTGCCAGATGAAGACGTTGCCGGTCACGAAGGTGTTGTTGTTGAGCGTGATCGGGCAAGCCGACCACGGCCCCACGCCGTCCCAGCACAGGTTGTCGGCGAGGCGCACGATGCGCACGCCCAGGGCCGTCATCGTCGCTGTGTTGATGCCGTTGAACGTGTCGTCGTGCCACGACCCGTTGATGCCCGCCAGCGAGCTGATGAAGCTCGTGTTGCCGGGCGCCGTCACCGTCGTCACCGGCGGCGTGTTGTCGAAGACGACGGTATTGGTCGTGTAGGCGACGACCCAATTGCCGGCCGAGTTCTGCGCGCGGAACTCGAAGCTATACTGGACGCCGCTGACGAACATGCCGGCCGCGGTCGAGGAGCTGAAGGACGGGTTGTTCGGCGCGCCGGCGAGCGTCGCCGTCGTCCACGCGAGGTCGCCGTTCCAGACGCCGCCCGTGTTCAAGGTCGGATCGAGCGAGAAGCCCAAGCCCGGGTTAGCCGGGTCCCAGTAGCGCGGCACGCCGGTCAGCTTCTGGACGCGCACGTTGACGCGGCTGATCGTGTCCGGCGAGGACGTCAGCGCGCTGCCCGTGATCGTCGCGAGAGAGCTGTCGTGCGGATCGGAGACCGACGCTTCGTTGAGCGGGAACGTGACCGAGAGAGTCGGCGCGTTGTTGTCGAAGGTGAAGAAGTTCGAGCTGACGCTGACGCCGAACGTGCTCTGAACGTTCGGGGCGAGATCGGCGCCGCGCGCGACGACCCAGTACTGGTGCAGCGGCGTGAACGCCACGCCCGAGTAGCTCCAGTTGCAGCTCGCGCTCGCGCAGGCGGCGCCCTGCGCCGGGAAATAACCCGGGCAGGCGCCGTTGAACGTGCCGGCCGGGTAGTTGTAACAGTTGTTAGGACCGGCGGCCGTGACGTCCTGGATGCTCAGCGTGACCGTCGACATGATGACGTTGTCGACGCTCGTGCCCGAGATCGTCGGCAGGCTTTGCACGAAGCTGTTGTGGGCCGGCGCGGCGATGCCGGCCGTCGGCGCCGTGTTGTCGTAGGTGAGCTGCTGCGTCTGGTTGTGCGCGTCGTTGTTGCCCGCGCGGTCGGTGATGCTCGTGCGCACCGTGTACTGCGTGCCGTCGACGAGCGAGCCCATCGGCAGGTTCCAGCCCCACGTATCCGGGGCGCCGAACGCGTAGGAGCCCGCGGCGGCGGCCGTCGAGAAGAACTGCGCGGACAGTCCCGTGAAGTTCGTGCCGTTCCACCAGGAGTTCGCCGCCCCGCCGTTGTTCGAGAGCGCGATCAAGATCTGCGCGACGCCGGCCGTCGCGTCGGTCGCCGTGCCGGTCACGGAGGTGATCGCGACGTTGAAATAAGACTGCGTCGTGACCGTCGCCGTCGGCGCCTTCGTGTCGAAGCCGAAGCCGGCCGACGAGATCGCCACTTGAACGTTCCCGGCGTCGTCGGTCCCCGACGAGTTGATCACGTAGAGGTGGCCGTCGGTCCACGGCTGCGGCACGAAGCTGTAGTTCCACGCCGGCGTCGCGCCGAACGGCTTGAACCAGCCGGGGCAGAGCGTCGTGAAGCCCGCGCCGGGCACGTAGCAGTTGTTCGGGCCGGCGATCGACGCGTCCTTCACGCTCATATACATCGTCGAGGCCGGGCTCAGGTTGATGTTGTCGGCCGTCTGGCCGTTGACCGCCCCGAGCGTCGGGAAGAACGAGCCGTCGACGGGCGCCAGGAAGACCGACGTCGGCGCCGTGGTGTCCCAGGTGAACGTCGAGCTCTGGATCGGCTGATAGAGCGCCGCGGCGTTGCCGCTCGGGACCGCGTTGTCCACGCCCGCGACCGTGACGTAGTAAGAAGTCCCGCTCGTCATCGGGTTCGGAAGATTCGTGGCTTTGACCTGCCAGCTGCTCTGCCAGATCGCGATGCCGCTCGTCGTGTCGAGGTTCGCGCACGGCGGCGCCTGCCAGCTGCCGCTGTTCCAGCATTGATTGTCGGACAACCGCACGATCTGCACGGAGATCGCCGTCATCGTGGAAACGAGCGCGCCGGAGAACGGCGCGACGTCGTGCTGCGGGCCCCAGATCGGCTGGCCGAACGCCGTGATCGTCGAGCCCACGACCGGGAAGGAGACCTGGGTCAGCGGAGGCGTGTTGTCGAAGACGAACGTGTTCGTCGTGTAGCTCGCCACGTAGGTGCCCGCCTGGTTGATGGCGCGCGCCTCGATCGTGTACTGGTTGCCGCTGACCCAGCCGATCGTCGTGGCCGAGCTCCAGCCCGGGCCCGTGTAGGTCGCCGTCGTCCAGGCGAGGTCCTCGTTGGCCGGGATGATGCCGAAGTTCAGGTTCACGGGGTCCCAGTAGCGCTGCGGCGCCGTCAAGCGCTGCACGCGGATGTTGACCGCCGCGACCGTGTCCGGCGCCGAGGCCGACGCCACGCCCGTGATCGTCGTCAGCGCGCTGACGTTCGTGCTGTCGGCCGGGAAGCTGACGTTGAGCGTCGGTTGGCCGTTGTCGAACGTGAAGAAGTTCGAGCTGACGCTGACGCCGAACGTGTTCTGGACGTTCGGCGCGAAGTCCGCGCCGCGCGCGACGACCCAGTACTGGTGCAGCGTCGTGAACGTGATGCCCGAGTAGCTCCAGTTGCAAGTCGTGCCCGCGCAGGCCGCGCCCTGCGCCGGGAAGTAGCCCGGGCAAGCCCCGTTGAAAAGGCCGGTCGCGTAGTTGTAGCAGTTGTTCGGACCGGCGGCCGTGACGTCCTGGATGCTCAGCGTGATCGTCGACATCTCGACGTTGTCGACGCTGGTGCCCGATATCATCGGCAGGCTTTGCACGAAGCTGTTGTGGGCCGGCGCGGCGATGCCGGCCGTCGGCGCCGTGTTGTCGTAGGTGAGCTGCTGCGTCTGGTTGTGCGCGTCGTTGTTGCCCGCGCGGTCGGTGATGCTCGTGCGCACCGTGTACTGCGTGCCGTCGACGAGCGAGCCCATCGGCAGGTTCCAGCCCCACGTATCCGGGGCGCCGAACGCGTAGGAGCCCGCGGCGGCGGCCGTCGAGAAGAACTGCGCGGACAGTCCCGTGAAGTTCGTGCCGTTCCACCAGGAGTTCGCCGCCCCGCCGTTGTTCGAGAGCGCGATCAAGATCTGCGCGACGCCGGCCGTCGCGTCGGTCGCCGTGCCGGTCACGGAGGTGATCGCGACGTTGAAATAAGACTGCGTCGTGACCGTCGCCGTCGGCGCCTTCGTGTCGAAGCCGAAGCCGGCCGACGAGATCGCCACTTGAACGTTCCCGGCGTCGTCGGTCCCCGACGAGTTGATCACGTAGAGGTGGCCGTCGGTCCACGGCTGCGGCACGAAGCTGTAGTTCCACGCCGGCGTCGCGCCGAACGGCTTGAACCAGCCGGGGCAGAGCGTCGTGAAGCCCGCGCCGGGCACGTAGCAGTTGTTCGGGCCGGCGATCGACGCGTCCTTCACGCTCATATACATCGTCGAGGCCGGGCTCAGGTTGATGTTGTCGGCCGTCTGGCCGTTGACCGCCCCGAGCGTCGGGAAGAACGAGCCGTCGACGGGCGCCAGGAAGACCGACGTCGGCGCCGTGGTGTCCCAGGTGAACGTCGAGCTCTGGATCGGCTGATAGAGCGCCGCGGCGTTGCCGCTCGGGACCGCGTTGTCCACGCCCGCGACCGTGACGTAGTAAGAAGTCCCGCTCGTCATCGGGTTCGGAAGATTCGTGGCTTTGACCTGCCAGCTGCTCTGCCAGATCGCGATGCCGCTCGTCGTGTCGAGGTTCGCGCACGGCGGCGCCTGCCAGCTGCCGCTGTTCCAGCATTGATTGTCGGACAACCGCACGATCTGCACGGAGATCGCCGTCATCGTGGAAACGAGCGCGCCGGAGAACGGCGCGACGTCGTGCTGCGGGCCCCAGATCGGCTGGCCGAACGCCGTGATCGTCGAGCCCACGACCGGGAAGGAGACCTGGGTCAGCGGAGGCGTGTTGTCGAAGACGAACGTGTTCGTCGTGTAGCTCGCCACGTAGGTGCCCGCCTGGTTGATGGCGCGCGCCTCGATCGTGTACTGGTTGCCGCTGACCCAGCCGATCGTCGTGGCCGAGCTCCAGCCCGGGCCCGTGTAGGTCGCCGTCGTCCAGGCGAGGTCCTCGTTGGCCGGGATGATGCCGAAGTTCAGGTTCACGGGGTCCCAGTAGCGCTGCGGCGCCGTCAAGCGCTGCACGCGGATGTTGACCGCCGCGACCGTGTCCGGCGCCGAGGCCGACGCCACGCCCGTGATCGTCGTCAGCGCGCTGACGTTCGTGCTGTCGGCCGGGAAGCTGACGTTGAGCGTCGGTTGGCCGTTGTCGAACGTGAAGAAGTTCGAGCTCGTGCCGACCGTGAACGCGCCCTGCACGTTGGTCGCCAGGTCCGCGCCGCGCGCGACGATCCAATACTGGTGCAGCGTCGTGAACGTGATGCCCGAGAAGCTCCAGTTGCAGGTCCCGCCAGCGCAGGCGGCGCCCTGCGCCGGGAAATAGGCCGGGCAGGCGACGTTGAACGGCCCGGTCGGATAGTTGTAGCAGAGGCCCGACGTGAAATCTTGGACGCTCAGCGTGATCGTCGACATCGCGACGTTGTCCGAGCTCGTGCCGGTGATCGCGGCGAGGCTGCTCAGCGTGGCATTGTGGACCGGCGCCGAGATTCCCGCCGTCGGCGCCGTCTTGTCGAACGTCAGCTGCTGGGCCTGCAGGTGGATGTCGTTGTTGCCGGCCCTGTCCGTGATGCTGGTCTGGATCGTGTACTGCTGGCCATCGACGAGGAACCCGCCCGCCGGCAGCGCCCACGCCCAAGTGTCCGGCGCGCCGTAAGCGTAGCTTCCCGGCGCGGGGACCGTCGTGGTGAAGACCGCGGACGGGCCCGTGAAGGTCGCGCCGTTCCACCAGGAGTTCGCCGCGCCGCCGTTGTTCGACATCGCGACGAGGATCTGCGAGACTCCCGAGGTGGCGTCGGTCGCCGTGCCGGTCACGGAGCTGAACGTCAGGTTGAAATAGGACTGGGTCGTCACCGTCGCCGTCGGGGCCTTCGCGTCGAAGGTGAAGCCGGCCGACGAAAGCTGGACCTGGAGGTTGCCGGCGAGATCGGCGGCCGACGAGATGATCACGTATTGGTGAGCGTCCTGCCACGGCTGCGACGGCCAGTCGTAGGTCCAAGCGCCCGTCGAGCCGCGCGCGGCGAACATGTGCGGGCAGGGCGCGGAGAAGTCGTTGCTCGACTGCTTGTAGCAGCCTCCGCCCGTCACGTCCTGGATTTGGAGGCCGATCGTCGAGACCTGCACGTCGTCGGCCGAGCCGCCGTTGATCGACGAGAGGCTGTTGAAGTACTTGCCGTCGAGCGGGAACGTGATCGAAGACGTCGGGACGACGGTGTCGATCGTGAACGTCGCCGTATAGACGTTCCAGGCCGCGCCGTTGCCGCCGAGGTTCGCGTCGTCGGTCGAGATCACGGTGACGTAATAAGAGGAAGCGGAGACGAGGCCGGTGAGCGCGTTGCCGGTGATCGTCGGCAAGGCGCCGCCCGCCACGCTCCAGTTGAAGACGTGGTTCGCGCCCGAGTCCGCGAAGCCGACCTGCGCCAGGCTCGAGCGCAGGGCGGTCACGCTCGGCGACCACGAGTGCGCGCCCGTGTAATACTGGCCGTCGGAGACGCGCTGCACGCGCACGTCGACGGCGCTGAGCAGGCCCGGGTTCGTGTTGACGTCACCCTGGCTGACGAGCGGCCGGTCCTGCGCCGTGCCGGCGATCGACGGCAGCGACGCCGTCGTCGTGCTCGTCATCGGAGACGTGATCGCCATGACCGGCGGCAGCGAGTCGAAGACGAAGGTGGCCGAGGTCGAGTACGGCACCGAGTAGTTGCCGGCGAGGTCGAGAGCGCGCGCGACGACGGCGTAGGTGGAGCCGTCGACGAGCGCGTACGCCGGCGACGCGCCGCTGCCCGGGCCGCTCGAGACCGCCCAATTGGTCCAGTCCGTCGGGTTGTACGTCGCTTTAAACCAAGCGAGGTCGCCGTTGGGCTGCGTGAAGTTGAGCGAGTTGCCCGGGTCCGCCCACGCGGCCGGGCTTCCGATCGGCGCGGCCTCGACGCGCACCGAGACGTTCGTCAACGCGCCGAAGGCGGGCACGGAGGCCGTGCCCGAGATCGCCGGCAGCGCGCGCCACTTCGGCGTCGCCGCGTCCGGCACCTGCAGCGCGACGAGAGGCAGGCTCGTGTCGTAGACGAAGTTGATCGTCTGGGCCGGAACCTCGACGTTGGCGTTGGGCTGCGCGTTGTCCTGGCTGAAGACCTGCAGTTGGTAGCTCGAGCCGTTCTGCCAGGCAAGCGTCGACACGACGGCGTTGAAGACCCAGCTGTTGCCGCCGGTGATCGTCGCGCTGCTGTTGAGGAACTGATTGTTGTTCGGCGCGCCGCCGAGCGAGACGGTCCACGTGCTCGCCGCCTGGTTCCAGAAGAGCCCGTCGCTGACGCGCTTGAGCACGACGGCGACGCCGTTCGGGATCTTCACGGCCGCCGGCGTGTCGTTGATCGTCTGATCGATCGCGGCGCCTTGCAGGGTCGGCGGGGTGTTGATCGCCGTGTTGTTGACCGGGAACGTGATCGTCGTCGTCGGCGACGACATGTCGATGTGGAAGCCCTGCACGTTCGGGGAAGCGCAGCCCGAGGGGAACGTGCCCGGGAAGCACTCGCTGATTCCAGCGAGATTGACGCCTCCGACGATCAGCGTGAAGGTCGTGTTGTTGAGCGCGTACCAGGAAGGGAGCGCGTCGCCGCCGGCCGGATACGTCCAGTTGCCCGCGTTCATCGACGGCGCGCGGATCGTCGCGGCGTTACTGCAGTCGATCCACGAGCTCGAGCCGTCCCAGCACTTCTTCAGCCCGCCGTTCGAGAGATTCTCGCTGCGCAGCTGCAATTGGATCGACGTCGTGTTGCCGTTGTAGGTGCCCTGAAACGCGGTCAGATTGCTGTACCAGACCTGCGCCGCCGGAGGCGCGGGCGGCACGACCATGGCGGTGGCGGACGGCGGCGGGATCCACTTCACGCGGCGATAGTCCGAGTTGCCCGAGGTGATCGGCGTCTTCGGGAAGTTGCCGGCGTAGTCCGTGCCGGACGACGTGATGACGTAGAAGCCGCCGACGAAGAGATTGTTGTCGAGGATCGGCGACGCGAAAGACCACGTCGCGCCGTTCCAGGTCGCCGTGTCCCAGACGACGGCGTTCTGCCAGGCGCCGGCCACGGCGTTCCAGTACCTGCCCGCGTTCGGGTCTCCGGCGTTGCCGGCGTCGGCCTGGATCTGGAGGCTTACTCCCACTACGCCGGCCGACGAGCTGTTGACGAGCACGTCGGCGGCCGTGCCGCCGATCGCGTTGAGCGAGTTCACGGTGGCGCCGTCGGCGAACGTCGTGATGCCCGACTGCGGAGGCGTGACGTCCAAGGTCACGATGACCGTCTTCGTCAGGGCGACCGGCGCGTAACCCTCGTTGCCGGCGTAGTCCTTGGCCCAGGCGCTGATCTGGTACTGGCGGCCGTCGGCCGAGGGATCGCCGCGGACCCAGTCCGCGGGCAAGCCCGTGAACTGCCAGTTCGCCGGGTTGACCGCGGCCGGGTTCGTGGAGACGGCCGTCGTCCACGAGGCGCCGCCGTTGTTCCACCACGCCGCGCCGCCGGGCACCGAGTGCGGACCGGCCGAGACGTCCTGGATCTTCACGTAGACGTTCGAGACGCCCGAGACGACGTTGCCGCCCGTCAGCGGGTCGTTGAAAGTGCCCGACGAAAGCGCGAGCGTGCTCGTGCTCATGTAGGTCGAGAGCGTCTCGGGGCCGAGGATCGCCACGGTCGGCGTCGTGCGGTCGACGACGAACGTGTAGGTCGAGTACGGGTTCTGCAGGTTCGAAGGGTTGCTGAGGTCCTGCGCGCGAGTGACGATGTTGTACTGATAGCCCTCGGGGAAGTTCGCCTCGGCGATCTGGCCGCTCGTCGTGTTCCACGCCCCCGCCGAGCCGCCCGGCGCGCCGCCGACGAGCGTGACGTTCGTGAAGCCCAGGTCGCTGCCGGAGTAACCCGGGAAGTTCCAATAGCTCGTCGTGCCCGCCGAGTTGATCTGCAGGATCTTGATGCCGACGGCCGCCACGCCGGAGCCGTTGACCTCGTCTTGCGCCGTGCCCGCGATCGGCGTCACCGTCGACGAAGTGAATTCGACGGCCGGCCACGTCGACTGCGAGATCGGCGCGAAGTGGTCGATCGTGAACGTGACGTCGGGCAGGCCGCCCGGGGCCGTCGTCGTCGAGCGGCTCGGGTTGCCCGCCTTGTCGACGCCCGAGACGAAGATGCCGAAGTCGACCGGCAGGCCGAGCCCCGCGAAGTTGGCCGTCAGCGCCGCGTTCGTGTAGCTGTAGCTTCCCCCGCCGAACGCCGACGCGGGCAAGTACGGGTTCAAGGAGCAGGTCGGCGTGCACGAGATATTGAAGCCCGAGCCGTCCCAGAAGGTGTTGTTGGAGAGCTTCTCGATCGCGACGTAGCCCTGCGACTGCCCGCCGACCTCGCCCGACGGGTTGACGCCGCCCGTGTCCGCGATGTTGGCCGAGACGTTGGCCACTCCCTGTACGAAGGACTGGACCGGGTTGGTCAGCGTGACGATGGGCGGCACGGCGTCATACTGGAAGATGAACGACTGATCCGGCGTCTCCTGGTTGCCGTTATTGGAGACGCCGTGCGAGAGAACCTTGTACGTGCCGCCGTCGACGAACTGCGTATCCGGGTTGGTGTCGCCCGTCGTGCCGGGGTAATTCCAAGTCGGAGGATTGGCGGTCAGCGTCGACGACGCCACGCGATAGACGACCGGGATCGCGAAGGTCGCGCCGTTCCAGTACTTCCCGCTGCCGTTGTCGACGATCGCGACCTGGACCTGGTTCAAGCCCGTGACGGTCTGATTCGCGGGCAAGCCGAAGACGTCGCTCGCCGTGCCGAAGATGCCCGTCGGGAAGCCGGCCGGGTAGTAAGCGAGAGAAGGCGTGATGATCGCGCTCGTCGGATTGTTGACGTCGTAGGTGAAATTGACGATCTGGTTGGTCTGGCCGTTGGCCGCCGGGATCCCGGCGTTGCTCGTCGCCGTGACCGTCACTTTGTACTGCTTGTTGTTGAGCCACGGGGGCGCGGCGTAAGTCCAATTCGGGGCGGCGTAGCCCGCCGTCAGCAAGTGCGTCGCGCCCGTGTTGTCCCACGCG
>CAZRIP010000008.1:0-56310 GCA_964600165.1 uncultured Elusimicrobia bacterium
GACGCCCTCGCCAAGAAGATGTGATGGTTGATTCAGCCCGCCTTTTGATATGCTTTTGGCGACGCGCCGAGAACTGTAAATCCACGCGCAGTTCTATGGAGAACGCATGCCCGGAAAGAAGATCCAAGAAGAAGTCGGCGACCTTTTCGTCACCGACCAAGCCGTCACCGTGAAGCTCCTGCCGAGCAAGAAATCCGGCACCCACAAGATCAGCTGGTTCTCGGAAGGCTCGGTCACCAACGTCAAGGTCGCGGCTAAGGACATCGCCTTCCTCGTCGGAAAATTGCAGGGGAAGAGCCGCGTCGTCAAGCGTCTGACGGTCATGACCGACCGCGGCCCCAGCCACGATCTGACGAAGACGGGCCTCCACGAGGCCGTCGCCAAGGCCGGCTTCGACGTCCTCGGCTAGCATGGCGGGCCGCCTCGCCGGCAAGGTCTGCCTCATCACGGGCGCGGGCTCGGGCATGGGCCTGACCGCCACGAAGACGTTCATTAAAGAAGGCGCCAAAGTCGCCGCCCTCGACCTCAAGTTCAAGGAGAAGGTCGAAGGCGCGCTCTCGCTCGAGTGCGACGTGACCAAGGAGGCGCAGGTCGCCGCCGCGGTCGCCCGGATCGTCAAAGAGCGCGGCGGGCTGCACGTTCTCTACAACAACGCGGGCGTCTTCCCGGCCGACGACCATTCGGTGGTCGACACCGAGGAAAAGGTCTGGGATCTCGTCTACGCGGTCAACGTCAAGGGCATCGCCTGGGTCTGCAAGCACGGCATTCCTGAGATCATAAAAGCGGGAGGCGGCTCCGTGATCAACGTCGCCTCCTTCGTCGCGCTCGTCGGCTGCAGCGTGCCCCAGGACGCCTACACGGCGTCGAAGGGCGCCGTGATCGCGCTGACCAAATCCCTGGCCGTGCAATTCGGCCCGAAGGGCGTTCGCGCCAACGCGATCTGCCCCGGCCCCATCGAGACGCCGCTGCTCATGGACTGGCTGTTGAAAGAGCCCAAGGAAAAGGCCAAGCGCGTCAATCGCATCCCGATGGGCCGCTTCGGCAAGCCCGAGGATATCGTCAACATGGCGTTGTATCTGGCCGGCGACGAGTCGAGCTGGACCAACGGCGCGGCCCTCGTCGTCGACGGCGGCATCACCGCCAACTACTTCTAGCGTGGACAAGGCGCTTCTGTGGATCGACGGAAAGCGCCGCCCCGCGGAGTCCGGCAAGACCTTTGAGTCGCTCAACCCCGCGACGGGTAAAGCTCTCGCCGCCGTCGCCGAGGGCGGCGTCGCCGACGTCGACGCGGCTTGCCGCGCCGCTCAATCGGCGATGGACGGGGTCTGGGGCAAGACGAACCCGCGCCAGCGCGCGAGAATCCTTTTCAACGCGGCGCGCGTGATCCGCGACCACGTCGACGAGCTCGCGGGCATCGAATGCCGTGACGCGGGCAAGCCGATGGCCGACGCGCGCGACGAGGCGGGACTGGTCGCCGACGTCATCGAATATTACGCGGGAGCCGTCTCCAAGCATTTCGGCGAGACGATCCCGGTCCACAACCCCGGGCTCGAGCTCACGCTCAAGGAGCCCGTCGGCGTCTGCGGGCTGATCGTACCCTGGAACTTTCCGGCCGTGATCGCGTCTTGGAAGCTCGGACCGGCGCTCGCCTGCGGAAACGCCGTCGTCCTCAAGCCCGCGGAGCTCACGCCGCTCTCGGCGCTCAAGCTCGCCGAATATTTCGCCGAGGCGGGGCTGCCAGACGGCGTCCTCAACGTCGTGCCGGGTCCCGGCGTGGGCTGCGGCGACGCCTTGGTCGCCCATCCGCTCGTGCGCAAGGTCTCGTTCACCGGCTCGACGAAGGTCGGCAAGGAGATCATGCGCTCGGCGGCCGATCGGATCAAGCGCGTTTCCTTGGAGCTCGGCGGGAAAAGCGCCAATATCGTCTTCGACGATCCTGGCGACCTCGATTTTTGCGTCGAGAAGTCGCTCTGGTCGGTGTTCGGCAACGCGGGGCAGGACTGCTGCGCGCGCTCGCGGTTTCTCGTGCACCGTAAGATCTATGACAAGTTCGCCGCCAAGATTGCCGCGCGCGCGAAGAGGTTCGTCGTCGGCGATCCTCTCAAAAAAGGGGTCGATATCGGACCGCTCATCTCCTGCGCGCAGCGCGAAAGGGTCTCGTCATACGTGGAGATCGGCGAAGGCGAGGGCGCCAAGCGCGTCTGCGGCGGAACGGCTCTCAAAGGGCCGGGATTCTTCCTGACGCCGGCCGTCTTCGAGCGCGTGGAATCACGAATGAGGATTTTCAAGGAAGAGATCTTCGGGCCCGTCGTCTGCCTCACGCCGTTCTCGACGGAGGAAGAGGCGATCGCGCTCGCCAACGACTCCGATTACGGTCTTTCCGGCACGATCTGGACGCGCGACCTAGGCCGCGCGCTGCGCGTGGCCAAGGCCGTCAAGACCGGCGTCCTTTCCGTCAACGCGACCACGTCCGTTTATACCGAATCGCCGTTCGGCGGCTACAAGCAGTCGGGCTTGGGCCGCGAGCTCGGCATGAAGGCGCTCGACCTCTACTCCGAGGTCAAGAGCGTGTTCTTGTCGGCGAACTAGGAGGCCGGATGCTCAGGACGATCTGCGCCGTCGTCGCGGGGGCTTTCGCGGCGTCCTTCACCGACTGGGCGTTCATGGGCGCGCTTTGGCACGAGCATTACCTCGAATTTCCCGAGGTCTGGCGCCGCCAGGCGGGAGATAAGGCCGGCGAGAATAAAGCCGTCCTGTGGGCGTGCCTTCTCAACGTGCTCTGCGCGGCGACGGTCGTCTCCCTCTGCGCGCATTTCATGCTGAGCGGCGTCAGCACCGTCAAGCTCGCCGTCGCGCTTTGGGTCGCCGGGCCGCTGCCGCTGCTTTTGGGCAACCATCTCTTCATCAAGCTCCATCCGAAGATCACGGCGGCGCATTGCCTCGGGTGGCTGGCGAAGTTCCTCGTCTGCGCCGCGGCCGCGGCGCTGCTCATCTAGGATAGCGATACAGGGTCTCGGCGTTGCGCGTGGTCGCGGCCGCGAGCTCGTCGACCGTGACCGCGAAGACCTCGGCGAGCCTCTGCGCGATCTCGGGGATCGCCGCCGGCTCGTTGCGCTTACCGCGCGCGGACTGCGGCGGCAGATAGGGGCTGTCGGTCTCGAGCACGACGCAGCCCAGCCCCGCCGTCTTCAACGCCTCGCGCAGCGCGTCATTCTTTGGGTAGGTCACCGGGCCGTCGGCCCCGAGCGCGAAGCCGCGGTCTCGGCAAAAGACGGCGTCCCGCGCGTCGCCCGAGAAGCAGTGGACGACGCCCCAATAACCGGCGGCGCGCGGCTCTGGATAAATCCGGCCGAGGATTTCCTTTAGGTCCTCGTAGGCGCCCCGGCAATGGACCACGACCGGCTTGTCCCACTCGCGGCATTTCTTCAAGATGGCCTCGAAGGCGGAGATCTGGACTTCTTTCGGGATCTGCGTCTTCACGTAATCGAGCCCGATTTCCCCTATAGCGACGACCTCGGGCAGCGCGCGCGCCTTTTCTAGCCTTATAAGAAGCTGATCGGTGAACTCGTCGGCGTAATAGGGGTGCAGCCCGAGAGAGCAGCGCACCTGCTCGGGCCGCGCGCGGGAGAGCGCCAGCGCGGCGTCCCATTCGGAGGGCGCGTCGGCGATCTCGACGACGCGCGCGACGCCTTTTTCCTTCGCGCGCCACAAGACGTCGGCGCGGTCGGAGGCGAACTGGTCGTCGCCGAGATGGGCGTGGGTGTCGAAGAGATTCATTTTATAAACGTCTTAGCGATACAACACGAGCAGCGCGGGATCCTTTTCCGATTTCAGGTACTCCGCCTTGAGCTTGGCCGCGGCGGGGACGTCGGCGCCGTAATGCGAAAGAGCCAGCGTCTCAGCGTAATAGCGCAGCGCGGGACTCGGATCGTGCAGCGCCTCTGCGACGAGCGGGAGCGTCTCGCCCGGGTACAGATCGGCGAGGAGATTGAGGACGCGCGCGCGCTGGAAGGGCTTTTTCGACGCGAGCCAGTCGTCGCGGCGCACGCGGACGGCGTCGGGGAACACCTTGGCGAGAGTATAGAGCGCATAGTCCGCGTTGTGCCGCACGATCTCGGTGTCGTCGTCGAGCAGATCGAAGAGCGTCTCCAGCCAGCGCTGATCGGCGAAGGTCGCCGCGCGGACGCAGGCCTCGGCCCGCAGCGACGCGTCCTCGGAGCGCAGATAGACGCCGAGCGATTCGAGCGTGGCGCGCCCGAGCACGTCGGCGCGCCGCTGGTCGAGGATGGCGCGGATGATCTTGTCGGCGGGCTCGCCGTTGTCCGCGTAGTCGGGGTTTTGACGGTAGAGCGCGATCAAAAAAGGAAGAGCCGACTCGCCGTCCGCCTTTTGCCGGTAGTAGATCTGCGCGAGCTTGGCGGCGCTGAAAAGATCGTCCGGATTTTTCTCCCAGGCCTCGCTGAACAGCCGCGTCGCCTTGTCCTGGAGCTTGTCGAACAGAGCGATCGCGCCCTCGACCATCAGCGCGCCGGCTTGACCCGGCTGCTTGGCGAGCGTGCCCGCGACGAGCGCGCGCGCGGCGTCGAGCTCGCCGCGCCCCCAAGCCGACATCGCCAGCGTCGAAAAAATCAGCGGGTCGGAGGGATGCTGCTTGACGAGTTCTTCGAGCGCCTCGCGCGCCGTCCGGGCGGTCTCGCCGTCCGGCCCCGCGTCGGACTTCTGGGCGCGGCGGCCGAGCTCCTCGAGGGCCGCGCGGCCTTCCCAGGAATCAGCCTTGGCGTCGGCGATCTTGGCCCAAACGCCGAGCGCGTCGAGCGGGGCAGAGGGCGCGATGAGCTGCCCCTTGAAAAAAAGAAGCCCGCGGTCGTCGGCCTTGGCCGCGAGGCCCTGATCGGCGAGCCGTCCGGCCTCGGAAAGGTCGCCGCGGTCGAAGGCGATCTGCGCGAGGTAGCGGTAGACCGCGGGATTATCGGGCTCGGCCGCCAGGCGCTCCTTGAGCGCTTTCTCGTTGGCGGGCGAGGCGTCATAGGGCTTCCCGCCGTAGAAATCGCTCTTGCCGAGCACGACGACGTCGTGCGCGCGCGTGAAATCGGCGGGGGGAAAAAGAGCGCGCGCGTCGGCCGCGACGTAGAAGGCGTCGACCGGCCGTCCGGCGCGCCAGAGCGCCTCTGAGAGCTCGAGGGCCGCCTCGGGCCGACCGAAGCGCTCCCTAAACCGCAAACGCGCGGCCAGCAGCTCGTCGGGATCGGGACGCTTTTCCTTGTGGAGTTGAGCGACGTCGGGCTGGCCGCGCAGCCATTGGCGGATCAGGCCGACGTAGATCGCCGCCGTGCCGGCGATCAAAAGGACCGAGAACGCGAGCAGCAGGTTGTCGCGCGTCGATTCCTTCACGTCGCCATTATATCAACGAAGGAGCGCGCGCTTATTTCGAAAAGAATTTCCAACGCCGCTCGGCGTTCTCTTGCTGGAGGTCCCGGCTCAGCAAGTTCTCCTCGACGGCCGACCACCGGTCGTCGTCGTCGCCGACGTCGGCGAGCTTTTGCCAGGCTTCCTCGGTGCTGCGGTGGCTTTCGGCTTGTTTCTGCAGGAGGTCGACTTCTTCGGGACTCCAATCGGAGGCGCCTTGGCGGCGCCGACGGGTGACGGGCATGCATCCTCCGCGAAATTAAGGTGTGACGACGCGTCAGTGTAGCCCCCGCCCTCGTCGATTTCAAGGCCCAGAAAGGGCCTAGATGGCGGGCTCAGGTCTCGGATTGCGCGTCGCGCAGGCTTTGAAGGATGGCGCGATAAATCTCGTCGTCTTGGCCGGCCATGAAGAAATACAGCACGTTCTGGCCCACGACGTAGGTCTCGACGCGGGCGTCGGGAGCCTCGTAGTTGACTTGGATCCCGTGCAGAGACGAGACGTTGACGTTTTTCAAGGAGTACTTCTCACCCCGGGACGTGCTGCGCGCCGCGATCTCGCGCGACAGCGCCTCGAGGCCGTTGATCTGTCCGGCGTAGGGGCTCTTCATGACCTCAAGGCGCACGATGCCGAGCTCGCCGTAGAGCCCCTCGTTGAGGAAGTTGCTCGGGTCGGTCCCGGCGCGGCAGAAATGGACGATCTCGTCGTCGGGGTCGCCGTCCTTGAGATAGGCGACGGCGACGTAGTCTTTGGGAAGCTTGAGCACGTAGCCGGTCTTGCCGAGGAAAGCGGATTCCGTGCCGCTGGCCGTCGTGGCTTGAGAATGCGGCGTCCCCGGCTCGGCGTCGGTCTTGGGCGCGTCCTGCATGAAGTGAACGGCCAGAGCGATGCCGACGAGGGTCAGGCCGCCGATCAACAGCATGCGTCCGAGCAGGACGCGCGCGCGATTGCGGCGCCGGCGGGTTTGCGTGGCGTTGAGCGCCGCCGAAAACTCGGCCTCGGTGATCCCCTCGTCGAGCAGCTGCTGCTTGAGCTTCTCCACCGGAAATTTGCTCAAGTTCTCGTGGAGATACGCGATGACGTCGGGCCGCGTCGTCATGGCTCTAGGATAGCCGAAAAACCGACGGGTAGCCAGGGAATAAAAGCTGCCCCCGGCAGGACTCGAACCTGCGACCACGCCGGTTATGAGCCGGGCGCTCTAACCAACTGAGCTACGGGGGCGTCGGTTGATTCTACCACTCGTCGACGACAAATGCGCTAGAATACGCGCATGCTCTATCTCGCTTTGACCGCATCGTTGCTCTGCCCGCCCGCTGGTTCGCAGGTGCTCGATTGGGCCCCCCTCTATCGCGCCGCCCAGCAGACGCCGAGCGCGCCGGGCGCGCCCGTCGCGCAGGCCCCCGCCCCCGCGCCCGAGCCGACCGACGCGGAGTTCGCCGCCCTCATCACGGAAGCGTTCGCGAAATGGCAGCACACCGACCTCGGCGTCATCGACGGTGACGGCAAGTTCCGCCGCTTCTGGCCCAAGTTCAAATCCGACGTCCTCGGCGAGTTCCCGCCCAGGATCGACGGCTTCAGCATGGTCATGGAAGGCCGCGACCACCGGCAGCTCTCGCACATCCGCCAGTCGCAGGCCGGGGTTTCCGGCTTCGTCGTGCACGCGTGGTTCGTCTTGCCCGAGGCGCTGCGCAAAAGCGACGCCTTCAAGGGCACGCAGGCCGCCGACAAGGGCGTCTTCTACGCGGTCTTCCCGATGAACGACGCGGAGAAGCAGCGCTTCGCCTCCGACGTGCGCACGGCGATCTACGGCGACCCGAAGAACGCCGCGCTGGCGAGCTACTACCGCTTCTTCATCGACCCGTTCGTGCCCTAGTCGGCTTTCGAGATCGTGAGGTCGCCGGCCGTGTCGCGCGTGAGCGCGAAGCGCGCGTTGCCGAAGGTCACGCCGAGCGCGCCGCCCACGGGGATCGAAGCAACGGCGATCGGCCACGCTTTCGTGCTCAGGCCGGCCTCGTGGATGACGAGCAAGCTCGTGGTCGCCGCGCGCCGGTTGGTGGCCGGGTCGACGTCGGTGCCGTGCAGGAGCCAATACTCGCTGCCGCCCGAGCTGAAGACGAACGCCCGCGCCTTGACCGCGTCGAGCAGGGCGCCCGTCTTGACGTCGCGCGACGGGCCGCGCGTGCCCTGACTCGGGTGGATCTGCAGCGTGCTGCCGCGCACCGGATTGAAGATGTTGATCTTGGCCTTGAAGTTATAGACCACGCCCGGCTCGATCTGGATGTCCACGCCGTCGCCGCGCAGGCGATTGAGGTCGCCGAGCGGAGCGATCTTGAGCTCGGTCCCCGCGCGAAAGGTCAAAAAATACGACTTGAACGCGGCGTCGCCCGCCACGCCGATGTCCCAGGCCCTCGAGCCGAGCGTCGTCGCGGGCAGAAGGTCTATGTGCCGGTCGAGCTGCGCCGCCAAACTGACGGTCCCGACGACGGCGCCTTGAGTCCTGGTCGGGGGCAGCACGCGCGGCTGCGGATCGTCGATCACGCCGATCGGCGCGGCCGGCACGGGCGCCGGCGTCGCCGGCGGCACTTGCGGCGAGAATCCCGGCGAGAGCGACAGCAAAAGCGACAAGGCGGCCGCGGGCTGGGTCATTGTCCTTTTCCTCCTTCCGGCGCGAGTCCGATGCTGCCAAGAAAAGCGTCCTCGTTGGGCTCGCGTCCGAGGAAAGCGCGCAGCGAGCCCATCTCGTCGCGGCTGGAACCTTTCTCCAAAATCTCCTCGCGGTAGCGGCGTCCGATCACGGGGTTGAGAAGACCCTCCGTCTTGAACTTGCCGAACATGTCCTCGGCGTAGACCTTCGACCAGAGATAGCCGTAATAGCCGGCGTCGTAGCCGCCGACGATGTGGCCGAAGCTCGCCTCGGGATGGGTGCCCTCGTCGATGGGCACGAGCATGACGTCCTCGGCCGTCTTGGCCCAGACGGCCGTCGTGTCGACGTCCGGCCGCGTGTGGTACTCGAGGTCGACGCGCGCGAACAGGAGCTGGCGCAGCGTCTTGAGCCCGATGTCGAGGTTCTTGGCCGCGATCATGCGCCGGAGCAGGTCGTCGGGAAGCTTTTTCGCCGGATCATCGTAGCGGCCGGAGAGCTTGGAAAGCACTTGCGGGTCCCAGACCCAGTTCTCGAGCATCTGGGAGGGCGCCTCGACGAAGTCCCGCGCCGTGTTGGTCCCGGAGAAGCGGGCATAGCGCGCCGTGGTCAGCGTCTGATGCATGATGTGGCCGAACTCGTGGAAGAAAGTCTCGACCTCCTCGTGCTCGCCGTGCTTGAGGAGCGACGGCTTGCCCGCCGTCGGCTTGGCGAAATTGGCGACGATCGCGGCGACCGGCTTTTGATAGCCGCCGTCCGGCAGGAGGCGGCCGTGGATCAGGTCGAAGGATGCCGCGTGCTTGTACTTGCCCTCGCGCGGGAAGAGGTCCATGTAGAAGTAGCCGATGACCTCGCGGCTTCGCGCGTCCGAAATCTCGTAGAGCGAGACGTCCGGAGCCCAGACGGCGGCGTCGTCGACCTTGCGGAACTTGACGCCGAGCAGCGTTTGGTAGACGTCGAGCAGGCCTGACGCGACGGTCTCCAAGGGGAAGTATTCCTTGACCTTTTCCTCGTCGACGTCGTAGCGCTTCTTGCGCAGCTGGTTGTCGTAATAGCGCCAGTCCCAGGCATGGATCCGATGGTCGGACTCGGCGCCTTCCTCGGCGTCCTTGAGGGCGACGAGCTCGGCGAGCTCCCGGCGTCCGAGCGGCCTCAGGCGCTTGACGAGGCGGCCGGTGAACCGGTCGACGGTCGCGGCGTTCTTGGCCATGCGCGGCTCGAGCGCGTAGTCGGCGTGATCCTTGTAGCCGAGAAGGCGCGCCGCTTCTTGCCTGAGAGAAAGGATCTCCTTGAGCAGGGGGACGTTCTGCTTGGCGGCGCGGTTATTGAAAAGATCGTCGAGCCGCCGCCGCGCGCCGGGATCACACGCGTTCTCCTCGAAGGGGAAATAGTCGGGATAATCGACGCCGACGAGATAACGGCCTTCCTTCCGAGGCAGGCGCGCGATGAAGTCCTCGGGCATCCCGTCGAGCTCGGCCTTGCTCAACAGAAGAGAAGAATGGTCCTCGGCGAGGTTTTTTTGGAACTCGTCTTGCAGCGCGGCCAGGCGCTGCTTGATCTTCAAGGCCGCGTAGCGCTTCTCCTCTGGAAGATCTAGCCCGTTTCTTCTAAAGTCGAGGAGCGTCTTGTCGACCAGGCGCCGCGCCTCCGGCGCGAGCGCCGGCTTTTTGGCGGCGAAACTTTTGAGCGCCGCGTAGAGGTCGGAGCGCGTGAAGACCTCCACGTCGAACTGGTCGAGCAGCGTCGCGCACTCGTGGGCGGCCTGCCGACTCGACGAGCTGACGCTGACGTCCTTGGCGAAGACGTCCGCGGCCGTCTCGTCGGAGAGGTCTCCGAGGATCCGGTCGAGCGCTCCCGGCGTGTTGTCGAAGTCGCGGCTCTCGGGCGGCAGGACGGCCAGGGCGTGCAGCTCCATCTCGGCGCGCTTCTTGGCCGCCGCGCAGTCGCGCGCGATGTCCTCGCCCGTCAGGTCCCAGCGCAGCGCCGGCGACGGCGAGAACGCCGCGCGCGCGGAAGCCGAGAGCAGTAAGACCGCTAGGATCACCGGCTCGCGCCGGTCGCGGCGTCGGCGGCGCGGTAAGGGTCGTCCGCCATGTCGATCATGTAGAGCGAGGGCCTGAGGTTGGCCTGGAACGTCGTCTGGATCGCGACGGCCCCGGGATAGAAGCCGCCTTCCCACTGCGTCTTCGGCGTGAGTTCGAAGGTGAACGAGAAGATCTTGTGCGCCTCCCAGCTCCAGTCGCAGGTGTCTCCCGCCGACGGATAGAGCGCGCTTGACTGCTCGGCGGTGTAGCCCGTCATGCGCGCCATCTCCTCGCCCATGTGCTTATAGGCGGCGACGGCGCGCGCGTCGTCCAACGACTCGGAAGTCCAGCTCCACGGCCACAAGATCAACTCGCTGTAGGAGTGATAGGAGACTTCCATCTTGAGATTGGGCCTCGCGTCGATGAATCTCTTCACGGCTAAGCTCTCCGGCTCCGAGAACGGCGCCGGACCCTGGTAGGTATCGCTCTCCGGGTCGGTCGAGCTGCCGGACTCGCCCCAGTGCGAGCCGTAGTTGCGGTTGAGGTCGACGCCGATGGCGCCGTTGCCGTTGTCGCGGCCGTTCTTACGGTGCATGTGATACTGCCCGCCCGCGATGTCGATCTCGACGCCGTCGGGATTGACCATGGGTATGAAATAGACGTCGCGTCCATCGAGCAGCTTGGCGATCTCGGGCTTCGACCGGTTCTCGATGAGCCAGCGCGCGGTCAGAAGCGGCACTTCCGTCGAGAGGTGCTCGCGCGAATGATGCGTGCCGAGGAAAAGCGCTCCGGGTTTGGCGCTCGGCGCTTGGCCCTTGGCTGTGGTGTTTAAACGCAGCGCGAGTATGTCTCGCCCCTGCAGGCTTTGCCCGATCGAAAAAACCGACGCCAATTCCGGCGCGGCCGCCGCTAAGGCGCGCAGCTCGGCGTTGGCGCGGTCGTAGTTGCGGAACGCGGCGTCTTCCGGCGGAAAATCCTGGGTCCGAAACAGCTGCGTGAGGGGCGTGGCCGTGAAGTGGACGCCCCTCTCCGCCAGGCGGCGGGCCATCTTCCCGGTCCCTGTGCCGGCGGCGCGGCCCGGGCTGACCTCTTCGACGGCGACGCCCTCGTCGTTGAGGACCTTGGCCGTCGCGTCGGCGACGATCCAGAGCCGCTCGTGCGGCCCGTAGACCGGCATGGCCGGAGCGTCGGCCAGCTGCATCTGGGATTTTTTCGATTTGAGATCGAAGGTCGCCGGACCGCCTTGGTCAAACCGGGGATCGGGCGCGGCGAGGGCGGCGGCGGAAACGCAAAGCAAAAGAGCGGCGGCGAGTCGGATCATGAGCCTCCGGCCCGATGACCCATGAAAAGAATGGGCCTTCCGGGCAATGCCCGATTATAGGGAAGCGTCGACGGGGGCGTCAACGAGTATCAGGGCTGCTTTTCGTAGCGCACGGGCAGATCGGTGCGCGTGATGACTTTGAGGGCGTAGGGCGAGGTAGCGCCGTCCGGAGCGGCCGTGCCCGGCGGCGGCGACGCCTCTTGCCAGCGCACGACGAGAGCCGGCCCTTCGTCGCCGACCCACAGGATCTTGACGGCGTAGCCGCCGGTCGGACGCGAGCCGAGGAACACTCCGACGATCTCTTTCTTCGTGAAGTCGACCGCGGGCTTGGGGTCCTTGGACAGCCGAGCCCAGGCGTCGCTCCAGGCCTTGTCGTCCATGATCGTGAGCGTGCCTTCGAGCCCTCCTGAGAAAGCTCCGGCCATCCCGTCGTCCCAGGCAGGCTGAGCCGGCGGCGCGACGGAGGCCTTGGTGTCCTCGGCGGCGGCCACGAGGGCCCGGCCGCGCTCGGCTTGAGCGGCGGAAAGGACCGGCGCGACGTTGCCGGCGATCGGGACGTCCCTTTTCTTGTCCGAGCCGCGCTCGACGTCGTGGCGCATCTCCGCGATCTGACGGATCGCGTCCTCAGCTTGCGCGCGCGTGTCGGCGACGCCGAGCTGCTGACGGCCGAGGAAAGGCTCGTTTTGCTCCTCATCTTCCTCTTGTTCCGGTCCCGCGGCGACCATGCCCTCGCGCCGGGTCTCGGCCTGCAGCATCTTCTGCATCTCCTCGTTGGTATAAGCCTTGCGCGTTCCCAGCGGTTGACCCCCGCTCGCGCCGGAGCTCTTGGGGATCATCGGCGCGGGAGCGGACAAGGCGACCGGCCCGTCCTTGCCGGCGGGCGCGAGACCGTCGAAAGCCGCGCCCCGGGCGGCCGCGAGAGGCGGCGGCGCCGTATCGATGGAGGCCGTGCGGCGGTTGGCGATGACGATGAGCAGGGCGCCGGCCGCGACGAAGGCGAGGCCGTAAACGGGCGCCCCCCTTGCGCTGTATGCAAGAGGACGGCTTCGCCGTCGCTCTAATCGATCGAAAAAGCCGGCCGGCAGCGGCGCGTGCCCGGCACTCTTCAAAAGACGCGAAAGGCCGCGCAGCGAGTCGAGCGAGCGGCCGCAATCCGAGCAGAGCGCGACGTGGGCGCCGACCTCCTCGCGCTCCGGGCCGGCGAGAACGCCGTCGAAAAAAGGCGAGAGAAGGGGTCTGACGGCCTCGCAGCGGATCACGTTGGATTAGACACGCGCGCCGGGTCCCCGGTTCCCTATTTCTTCTTCGAGAAGCGCCCCTTGAGGGCACGCGCGACGGCGGGCGTGACGAACTGGCCGGCGTCCGCGCCCAAGCGCGCGATCTCTCGGACCATCGACGCGGAGAGATACGTGTACTGCTCGTCGGGCATCAAAAAGACGGTCTCGGCGTCCTTGAAGAGGCGCCGGTTGAAGGACGCGAGCTGGAACTCGTAGTCGACGTCGGAAACGACGCGCAGGCCGCGGATGAGGACCTTGGCCTTCTTCTCTTTCAAGTAGTCGACGAGCAGGCCGGAGTAGGTGTCGACGTCGGCGTTGGGGATATGGCTGATCGACCGCTCGATGAACTGGATGCGCTCGGCCACCGAGAACGTCGGCTTTTTAGAGGCGTTGGTCAGCACGGCGACGACGACGTGGTCGAAGAGCCGGCAGGCGCGCTCGATGATGTCGAGGTGACCCTTGGTGAGCGGGTCGAAGCTGCCGGGATAGACGGCGAGCCGTGACATATCCTGCGCAGTGTAACAATTAAGGCAGGCGATTGTAAGCCCGCTGGATGCGCTCGAGAAGCGCCGTCGGAGCGGGGCGGTCTTTTTGAGGAGCGAAGCGCGGATCGTCGATCGCCGCGTCGACGATCAGGGCCAGCGGCTTTTTGGCCGCGGCGATCTTCAAGTCGGCTAGGACCTCGGCGTCGACGGCCACGACCTCGGCGTCGGCGTTCTCGAGCTCGCGCAAGAGCGTGGGCTCGCAGGCGCGGCCGTCGAGCGCCGCGATCAAGCGCAGCGCCGCGACGGCGTTGCCCGGCGCCCGCGCCTCGGCCGACAGCGCCGCGCAGGCCTGGGCCACGGCCATCGCCTGAAAGGTCTTGAGATTATCGAGCTGCTCGCGCAAGGCCATCAGGACGAGGCCGCGCTCGGGCGCGCCGGACCGGTAAAAATCGAAGAGCGAGAACAGCTCGCGGGCCGCGGCGACCGGATGGGAACGCGCCAGCGCGCTGATCGACAGCGCGCAGATCAACGAGGCGGGCTCGCCGCGCGGACGTACGCCGTAGTCTTTCGCGCGGCGCGAGAGGACCTTCGGCTCGTCGCAGCCGACGCGCGAGGCGAGCAGCGCGGCCTCGCGCAGCGCTTCGGCGGGGAGGTCGTCTTGGGCGAGCGCGCCGCAGGCTGTCGCGCGCAACGACGCGGAGCCGACGCCGGTCGAGGCGAGGCCGGAGACCGCGGCCGCGCGCACGACTTCGGGCTGCTCGCGGTCGAGCGATAACTCGGAGAGCGGCGCGAAGGCGGCCGGGTCGCTCAAGAGGCCGAGGAAGTTGACGGCCCAGACGCGCTCCTTGAGAGGCTTGCTCGCGTCGACGGCGATCCGGCCGAGCGGCGGGGCGGCGGAGGGCCCGGCGGCGGCGAAGTCCTTCTCCAGGGCGGCGATCCGCTTGTCGAGCGCGCGGATCTCGTCGGCGGGCTTGTCGTTTTGCTCGCGGGAGAGCTCGTCGAGCTTGGCGAGGGGCGCGTCGAGCGGAGCGGCCGAGGCGGCGCAGACGAAAAAAACCGCGGCGACGATCACGGCTCGAGCATGGCGGCCTGCCCGACGGAAAAATAGCGCGCCTCGGGATGATGGAACACCAGCGCGGACACGCTCGCCTCGGGCTCCATCATGAAGCCTTCGGTGAGCGTCACGCCGATGTTCTCGTCGGGCTTAAGCAAAGCGAAGAGCTTGGCCTGGTCCTCGAGGTTCGGGCAGGCCGGATAACCGAAGGACACGCGCAGGCCGCGGTATTTTGCCTGGAATTTGTCCTTGATCGTCAGCGCCGGGTCGTCTTTCATGCCCCACATCGCGCGCACGCGCTCATGCAGGAGCTCGGCGAAGCCTTCGGCGCTCTCGATCGCCAGCGACTGCAGCGCGTGGCTCTTGAAGTACTCGCCGGCATCGCGGTATTTGTCCGACAGCTCGCGCACGCCCGCGCCGCACGTGACGACGAACAACGAGACGAAGTCGGGCTTATTGAGCGGCTTGGGCAGCACGAAATCGGACAAGCACAACCGCTCGCCGCCGGGCTGCCGCGGGAAATCGAAGCGCGCGGCCGGCTTCGACGCGGAGGGGGAGTCGAAGAGCTCGACCGCGTCCCCGTCGCTCTTGGCGACGAAGAACTTGTAGACGGCGCGCGCCTTGATAAAGCCCCTGGCCAGGACCTCGTTCTGGAGCTCGCCCATCTGGCGCGAGAGCTCGACGGCCTTGGGATTGTCTTCTTTCAACAAGCGCTCGAGGTTGCCCTTGAGGCCGAGGTGCTTGCCGAAGAGCATGATCGGGTTGACGTAGCGGAAGATCTCCTCGACCGAGAAATTCTCGAGGACGTGGAGCTTTAAATCGGGCGGCGTGGGGATATCGTGATCCGTGCGAATGACGGCTCGCGGGACCTCGGCGGCGGCGCCGTTGACGGCCGGCGCGGGAACGGGAGTGGCCAGATGCTCCTGGATCTCCTTGTTCTTGTCCAACAGCGCCGCGCGCGCCTTGCCGTCCTGCAGCTGATTGGCGAGGTCCAAGCCCGTCATCGCGTCCTTCGCGTAGAACACGGGCCCGTCGTAACGGGGAGCGATCTTCGTCGCCGTGAACTTGGGCGAGAGCGCCGCGCCGCCGACGAGAACCGGGATCGTGATGCCGGCGTTGGTGAGATCGTCGGCCGTCACCGTCATCTGCTGCGCCGATTTGACGAGCAGGCCGGAGAGGCCGATGATGTGCGGGCTGACGCGCTTGACGGCCTCGATCAGCGCCTCGGGCGCCACCTTGATGCCGAGGTCGGTGACGTCGTAGCCGTTGTTCTTCAGGATTATATGGACCAAGTTCTTGCCGATGTCGTGGACGTCGCCTTTGACGGTCGCCAAAAGCACCTTGCCGCGCGTCGTGGTTTTCGAGGCGTCCATGTGCGGCTCCAAGAACCCGACCGCCGCCTTCATCACCTCGGCCGATTGCAGCACCTCGGCGACGATCATCTCGTTTTGGCCGAAGAGCCGTCCGACCTCGTCCATGCCCTTCATCAGCGGGCCGTTGATGATGGCGAGGGGGTCCCGCTCCTTTAATAGGACGCCGAGATCGTCGAGCAGGCCTTCCTTGCTGCCCTCGATGACGTTGCGCGCCAGCCTCTCGTCCATCGGAAGCTTCGAGCGCTCGGAGGGCCCGGCGACCGCCGCTTTCTTCTCGCGGAAGTGCGCCGTGAACGCGGCCACCGGCGCGTCGGTCTTCGACTGGAGCACGTCGACGCAAAGCTTCTTCTCTTCCTCGGGGATCTGCGAGTAGCGCGCGAGCTTCTCGGCGTTGACGATGGCCAGATCGAGGCCCGCCTCGACGCACAGGTGCAGGAACACCGCGTTCAAGACCTCGCGGCCGGCGGGCGGCAGGCCGAAAGAGACGTTCGAGATGCCGAGGATCGTCTTGCAGTGCGGCAGCGCGTGCTTGATGAGGCGGATGCCCTCGATCGTCTCGACGGCCGAGCCCCAGTAGTTCTTGTCGCCGGTGCCCGCCGGAAAAACGAGCGGGTCGAAGATGATCTCCTGCGAGCGCAGGCCGTATTTTTCGGTGAGGAGCTGATGCTCGCGCACGGCGACGGCGAGCTTGCGCTCGCGCGTGACGGCCATGCCCTGCGCCTTGTCTTCATCGATGGTGCCGACGACGACGGCGGCGCCGTATTTCTTGATCAGCGGGACGATCTTCTCGAAGCGCTCTTCCCCGTCTTCCAAATTGATCGAGTTGACGATGGACTTCCCAGGCGTGCGCTTCAGCGCCTCTTCTATGACCTCGGCGTCGGTCGAGTCGATCATGATCGGCGCCTTGATCTTCTTGGTGAGCAGGTCGAGGAAGGCGATCATATCGGCCTTTTCGTCGCGGTCGGGGTTGGCCAGGCAGACGTCGACGATGTGCGCGCCGGCGCGCGTCTGGCGCCGCCCGATCTCGGCCGCCTCCTCGACCTTGCCCGAGATAATCATGTCTTTGAAAAGCCGCGAGCCGATCACGTTCGTGCGCTCGCCGACCAAGGACGGGCGGCGGTCTTCCTCGATGACGTAGGACTCGAGACCAGAGACGGCGCAGCGGCCGCGCTTAAGCGGCCGGCGCGGCGGCTTTTGGCCCGCCATCTGGACGATGAGCTTGATGTGCTCGGCCGTCGTGCCGCAGCAGCCGCCCACGATGTTGACCCAGCCCTCGCCGACGAAGCGCTCGAGCTTGCGCGCGACCATCTCCGGCGTCTCGTTGTAGCGGCCGTTCTCGTCGGGCAGCCCGGCGTTCGGGTAGCAGATCGTGAAGGAATGCGTCAGGTCCGAGATCGTGCGGATGTGGTCCGTCATGAAGTCCGGGCCGGTGGCGCAATTGAGGCCGAGCGCGAGCAGCCCCGCGTGGCCGACGGAATCGGTCAACGCCTCGGCCGTCTGGCCGCCCAGCATGGTTCCCATGGTCTCGATCGACGCGGACAACATGATCGGGACTTGCCGCCCCAGCCGCTCGAACGCCTCGTGAAAGCCGTTCAGGGAAGCCTTGACGTTGAGCGTGTCCTGCTGCGTCTCTAAAAGCAAAAAGTCGGCGCCGCCCTCGAGCAGGCCTTGCGCGGCGTCGGCGTAGGCCGCGACGACCTCGTCGAACGTGATGCCGCCCGTGACGGAGATGGTCTTCGTGCCGGGGCCCAACGCGCCGGCGACGAAGCGCGGCTTCTTGACGGTCGAGAACTTCGCGCAAGCTTCCTTGGCAAGCCGCGCGGCGGCGCGGTTGAGCTCCAGGACCTTGTCCTCGAGACCGTACTCGGCCAGCACGTGCTTGAGATTGCCGAAGGCGTTGGTCTCGACGATGTCGGCGCCGGCTGCGAGATAGGCTTCGTGGACGTCGCGGATGACGTCCGGGCGCGTGAGGACTAAGTTCTCGTTGCAGCCTTCGTATTGGGGGCCGCCGAAGTCGGCGGCGGTCAGATCGCGCGCTTGGAGCGCCGTGCCCATCGCCCCGTCCAAGACCAGGACCCTTTCCTTTAATAGGGTCCTGAGCTCGTCTTCGCGTCCGCGATCGTGGAACTTGGGTTTGGGCATCCTCTTTAGCTCCCAGAAGTCTCGGCCCGGGGCAATTCGGTCAAATCCTCGCCGACAGGCATAGTTTAGCCGATCGAGAGGTTCCGGGCAAGGCCCCGTCGCCCTTGAACTTTTCGGCGGGGATTGTGTCTAATGCGGCATGATACTCCTGCTCGCCGCGTTGCTCGCCATGCCCGCCGCCGCCGTCGAAGTGACCGTCTATAACGACAATCTGGGCTTGGTCAAGGAGCATCGGACTTTCGCGCTCAAAGACGGCGTCAACGACGTCCAGGCCGCCGACGTCGCCGCGCAGATCGATCCCACGAGCGTTCATTTTAAGTCGCTGACGGCGCCCGACGCCGTCAGCGTGCTGGAGCAGGATTTCGAGTACGACCTCGCCAGCCCCGACAAGATCATGGAGAAGTATTTGGGCAAGACGATCGCGCTCGAGCGCTACGCGGGCCCCAACGGCGAGAAGCGCGAGGTCCTCGAAGGCACGCTTCTTTCCGTTTCCGGCGGCCGCGTGATCCAGTCGGGCGGCAAGGTCTATATCGATCCGCCGGGAAGCCCCGTCTTGCCGGAGCTGCCCGAGGGCTTGCTCACGAAGCCGACTCTCGTTTGGAAGCTCCGCTCGACCAAGGCCGGCGCGCACGACTGCGAGGTGAGCTATCTGACGACCGGCATGGGCTGGTCGGCCGACTACGTCGCCGTCGCCAACGACAACGACACGAAGATGGACCTCAACGCATGGGTCACGCTCAATAACAACTCGGGCGCGGCGTACAAGGACGCCAAGCTCAAGCTCGTCGCGGGCGACGTGCACCGCGCGCCGGCGCCGCAGCTGCGCATGATGGCGGCGAAGGCGATGTCGTTGGCCGCCGCCGCTCCCGCCGACGCGAACTTCGCCGAGAAGTCGTTCTTCGAGTACCATCTCTACACGCTGGGCCGCGCGACGACGCTCAAGGAAAACGAGACCAAGCAAATCGAGCTCGCCGGGGCCGCGAACGTGCCAGTCCAAAAAGTCTACACGTATAGGGGCGCGCCGGATGTCTGGAGCGAGTACGGCGACTACACCCGCTCCGACGCCAATTACGGCGCCGGCGGCGGCAACAAGAAGGTCTTCGTCACGCTCGAGTTCAAGAACGCGAAGTCGAACAACTTGGGCCTGGCCCTGCCCGCCGGGCGCGTGCGGGTCTACAAGGCGGACTCGGACGGGTCCTTGCTTTTGATCGGCGAGGACGCGATCGACCACACGCCCAAGGACGAGGAGGTGAGACTCAAGATCGGCGACGCCTTCGACATCGTCGGCGAGCGCAAGCGCGTCAACTTCCAGGTCGACACCAAGAGGCGGTGGGCCGAGGAGAGCTTTGAGATCAAGCTGCGCAATCACAAGGACCAGGACGTCTCGGTGGTCGTGGTCGAGCCGCTCTACCGGTGGACGAGTTGGAAGATCGTCGACTCCTCGCAGAAGTGGATCAAGAAGGACGCGCAAACGATCCGCTTCGACGTGCCCGTCAATAAGGACGGCGAGTCGACCGTGACGTATACCGTCCGCTACGCCTGGTAGCTACTTCGTCAGCGTCTTGAAGCGCGGGTCTTCGCGCAGGGTGTCCAGGTTTCTGTCCTCGCGCGCCTGCTTCTTGTACTTGGAGTCCAGAGCGATCGCCGCCTTGAGCTCGTCGAGCGCCTGCTCGAGTTGGCCGTTGAGCGTCAGCAACGCCGCGAGCTGGTAGCGCGCGGGCCCGAAGTCGGGCGCCATCGTCGCGGCGATCCGCTCTTCCTCGAGCGCGCCGAGAGCGTCGCCTTGCTCGAAGAGCAGCAGGCCGTTGGTGACGTGGGCCAACGCGCGATCGTCGCGTACGGTCGGGTTTCCGATCCGAAAGAGCACCGCGCGGTAGAACGGCTTATCGCCGAAAGTATAAAGCATCAGGGCGCACTCGCTGGCGAACGGAGAGTAGTAGACCGTCGCGGCGCGCCAAGGGCTCGCGAGCCAGGCGGTCTCGGAGGCTCGGTAGGTATCGGTCGACTCGATGAGGCGCGGCAGATCGCGCTGGTCGACGACGGGGGCGGGGCGCAGGGTCTCGACGAAGCCCATCAGCCCGTAGCCGTCCTCGCGCAGCTTCGCGCGTACAGCGGAGTCGGTCTCGGCCGACCAGGTCCCCGCGCCGGAAAATGAAATAAGGAGCGTCTCCTTGGACGCGTGCTCCTCGGTCTCGATGGTCAGCGTGCCGACGCGCGTGTCGATCGGCTCGACGACGGCCTCGCCGACCTTTGGAAATGCGTAGTGCCCGAAAGCCGCGGAACACTGCTTGTTCCAGCCGAGGAAGTCGAACTTTTCGTGATCGGCGGTGAGGGCGCGCGCGGGCGACGCGAGCGGCAGCGCGAGGAAAGCCACGAGGACGAGCATCGTCCTATTATGCCAAATCGATCCAGTTCCAGCGGTCCTGATACAAGGCGATCAGCCGCGCGCGCAGCGGCGCATGGGCCGGCGCGAGCAGGCGCGGATCATCTCCGAGCATGGCCTCCGCGTCGGCGCGCGCCTGGGCGAGCAGCTCGGCGTCCCTGACGATATCCGCGACGCGCAGCGTCAGCGCGCCGTGCTGGGCCGTGCCGAGGAACTCTCCCGGGCCCCGGAGCTTTAAGTCCTCCTCGCCGATGCGAAAACCGTCGCTCGAGGCGACGAGGGTCGATAACCGCGCGCGCGCCTGCGGGGTCCTGGGCTCGGCCACCAAATAGCAGCGCGAGGGCTTGACGCCTCGGCCGATGCGCCCGCGCAGTTGGTGCAGGCTCGCGAGGCCGAAGCGGTCGGCGTTTTGGACGATCATGACGGTGGCGTTGGGCACGTCGACGCCCACCTCGATGACCGGGGTCGCGACGAGCACGTCGAGTTGGCCCGCGGCGAAGCGCTCCATGATCGCGGCCTTCTGCTTGCCCGGCAGAGCGCCGTGGATCAGCTCGACGCGCAGTCCGGCGAGCGCGCCCGCGCGCAGGCGCTCGAACTCGGCTTTGGCCGACTGGAGGTCCAATCGGCTCGACTCCTCGATGATCGGGTAAACGACGTATCCTTGCGCGCCCCGCGCGGCCTCGGCCTTGAGGTGCTCCAGGGCCTCGCTCTCCGGGGCCGCGAGCGTCTCGGCGGTGACCTTTCCAGGAGGCATTTGATCCACCGTCGATACGTCCAGGTCGCCGAAGAGCGCCAGGGCGAGGGTGCGCGGGATCGGCGTCGCCGTCATGATAAGCAAGTCGAGCGTCGACGCCTTTTGCCGCAGCGTCGCGCGCTGGCGCACGCCGAAGCGGTGCTGCTCGTCGATCACCGCGAGCTTGAGGTTCGGGAATTGCACGTCTTCTTCGAGCAGGGCGTGCGTGCCGACGAGGATGTCGATCTCGCCGCGCCGCGCGCGCTCGAGGACTTTCTCGCGCGCCTTGGCGCGCAAGCCGGAGGTCAGCAGCTCGACGCGCACCGGCATTCCCCTGAGGAACTTCTTGAGGGTGGTGAAATGCTGGTCGGCGAGGATCTCGGTGGGCGCCATGAACGCGGCCTGATAGCCGTTTTCGACGGCGAGCAGAAGGGCCGATAACGCGACGACGGTCTTTCCAGAGCCGACGTCGCCTTGGAGCAGCCGCGTCATCGGCTGCGGCCGGCGCAGGTCGTCGAAGATCTCGTTGATGACCCGGCGCTGCGCCGTCGTGAGCTCGAAGCCTAATTGCCGCTTGAAAGGCGAGAGCAGGGTGCGCTTGATCTCGTAGGAAAAGCGCTTGTCGAGCGCGCTCGTCTGGCGGCGCTTGAGAATCCAAGCGAGCTCGAGCAGCAGGAGCTCCTCGTAGGCCAGGCGCGTTCGCGCGGCGTCGAGCTCGGCCGGCGAGCCCGGGAAATGGATGCCCTTGAGCGCTTGCGCGGCGGAAAGCAGGCCGCGTCGCGCGATCAACGGCGCCGGCAGGACTTCCGGGACCTGCGCGGCCGCCGCGCCGAGGCCTTGCGACACGAGCTCGCGCCAGAACCGCTGCGAGAGGCCCTCGGTCGAGGGATAGAGCGGCGTCAGGCGGTCGACGTGCAGCCCCGCGCGCTCGTCGTCGACGCGGTAATGCTCGTCGACTTGGATCTCCCGGATGTCGACCAAGCCCGGCTCCGCGCGGCCTACCACCCACAGATCGGCGCCCGGAGCCACCTCTTTCTTGAGAGAGGAAAAGACGTCGAAGCGCCGGCTCAGGTGCTTAAACCAAACGGCCGAGAGCTTCGCATCGCCGGTCGCGAGCGTGGCCTTAAAAAGCGCGAGGCTGCGCCCGGCGGGGAATGTCCCGGCGCGCGTCACCCGCCCGCGCGCGACGACGAGCCCGGTCGCCGTGGGCAGCGAAAAGTCCCTGGTCTCCCGGCGGTCCTGCCAATCGCGCGGCATGTAGTAGAGCAGGTCGCCGATCGTCCTGACGCCGAGACGTTCGAGCAGCAGGGAGCGTTTCGGGCCGACGCCCTTGAGGAACTGCGCCGAGTTTGATAGAATGTTCATCCGACGAGGATAATGATCATGGCATTCAAATGCAGCATCTGCGCGAAGGGCCCGGCGTCCGGCTTTACTTACAGCCACTCTCACCGCGGCAGCAAGCGCGTCTTTAGGCCTAATCTCCAGCGCCAGAAGGTGATGCTCGACGGCCGCGCCCAAACGGCTTACGTCTGCACCACCTGCATCAAGTCCGGCCGCGCCGTTCGACCCACGAGATAATACCGAAAGTGAGCCGCCCTCCAAAAGAGGGTCTCGCCTGGGGCTTGGCCGGCCTCCTGACGCTGCCGGCCGTCTTGTTTCCGGTCTATAACCCGGATCTTTTCTGGCATCTGTCCGCGGGCCGCTGGATCTTCGAGCATCATGCGCTGCCGCGGGCCGATTTCCTGTCGAGCACGCTCGCCGGACGGCCTTGGCTCGACTTCGAGTGGCTTTCTCAATTGGCCTACTACGGCGCGTACGCCGCGGCCGGGCTCTGGGGCGTCTGGCTGCTCAAGGTCGCGCTCTTGTCCGCCGCGATTTGGTCGTTCGCGCTTCTTTTGCGCGCGCTCGAGGCGCCGCGCGCGGCGCGGCCCGCGTCCGTGGCGCTGTTTTCGGCGGTCCAGATCTCCTACGCCGACGCGCGGCCGGACTTGTTCTCGCTGATCCTGCTCGCCTGGCTCCTGCGGCGGCTCGAGCTCGGGACCTTGGGCCCGATCTTTACGCTCTCCCTCTTCGCGGTCTGGTCGAGCCTCCACGCCGGATTCGCGCTCGGCTTGATCGCGCTCGCGCTCTACGCCGCCGCCGCTTGGTTTTCGGACGATTTAGCGCTCGCGCGGCGGCGCGGAGCTTGCCTCGCCGCCGCGGCCGCCGGGGCCTGTCTCAATCCTTATGGGCTCGGCGCGTATTCGGTCGTTTGGAGCCACTGGCGCGAGCAGGGCGATCTGGCGCGGGCGATCAAAGAATGGGGCCCGCTCGGCTTCGATAACCCGATGTATTGGCCGGCTTGGGCGCTGCTCCTCCTGCTCGCCGCCGCCTGCGTTTATCGCCTATGGAAGCGGCCCGAGCGCGAGCCGTCGTGGCCGCTGTTGGGGCTCGCGGCGTATCTCGCCGTGGCGAGCCTCCAGCACGAGCGCGCCGTCGTTTTTTTCGCGCTCGCCGGCGCGGCGGCGCTGGCGCTGCTCGCGCCGGCTTCGGGGAAGGCGCACGGCCTCGTTCTGGCGGCGCTCGTCGTGTTCTTCTGTTGGCTCGCGCCGGCCGTGCGCTGGCGACCGCCGCTCAATACGAAGTTCGTCCCCTCGGGGACGGCCGCTTTCGCCTCGAGCCAGAGAGAAGTCCTCGAGCCCCTGAAAATATTCAACGACTGGGGCTGGGGAGGTTATCTCGGCTTCGCGTTGTCGCCTTGGTATCGCGTCTCATCGGACGGCCGATACCTTTTCCACGCCCAGCACGTCGAGGAAGCGCGCGCCTGGCAGACCGCGGAGTCCTGGGACGCGTACTCGCGCGCGCAGGGTTACGAGGGCGCCATCGTGCCCAACTACACCCGTTTCTTCGCCGCCAGCCGCCGCTACCCCGACGGCTCGTTTCGGGCCTTCCGCCGGCCGTGGTATTTGACGTACTTCCCGCGCGAGCGCTGGGCGCTCGTCTACTGGGATTGGCAGGGCCTGCTTTTCGTCGAGCGCGACAAGGTCTCCGAGGATTGGCTCGCGGCCCACGAGTACCGCTGGCTGCGCCCCAACGACGCCGAGGCCTTCGCCGACGCCGCCAAGCGCGGCGAGGTCCCGCTCGAGGCCGCGGCGGACGAGAAGACGCGGCACACTCGAGAACTTTCGGGTAGGCCTTAAGAATCAACGGGCCGCCCGAAGAGGGGTTTGGTCATGAGTCCTTCCGCGAGGATGGTCTAGCGGAATAAAATGACGGCGCCGGTATATAGCGCACCCTGCATAATATCGTCTGGGCCCATCGCCCGTTAAAGATGGGGGCTAAGCGACGATGCCTTTTTCGCGCAGATAGTGGCGGATCTTCGAGCGCGCGCGGGCGGTGTGGACGAAATTGAGCCAGTCCTTCTTCGGGACCGAGCCCTTCTTGGTGAGGATGCGGCAGATGTCGCCCGACTTGAGCTGGTAGTCGAGCTTGACCATCTTGTTGTTGACGTGCGCGCCGACGCACGTCATGCCGATCTCGGTGTGGACGGCGAAGGCGAAGTCCAGCGGCGTCGCCCCCGCGGGCAGCGCCTTGACCTCGCCGGCGGGGGTGAAGACGAAGACTTGATTTAACTCGAGGTCGGTCTTGAGTGAGTCCAAGAACTCGCGCGGGCTCTTCAAGTCCTGCAGCCACTCGATCCACTGGCGCAGCCAGTTGAGCTTCTCCTCGAGGTGGAGGTCCTTGTTCTGCTCGCCGGTCTTGTAGCGCCAGTGCGCGGCGATGCCGTATTCCGCGGTGCGGTGCATCTCCTCCGTGCGGATCTGGATCTCGACTAATTCTCCGCCTGGGCCCATGACCGTCGTGTGCAGCGAGCGGTAGAGGTTCATCTTCGGGATGGAAATATAATCGGTGAACGTTCCGGCGACGGGCTTGAACTGCGTGTGCACGATGCCCAGCAGGGCGTAGCAGTTGGCGACGGTGTCCGTGATCACGCGCACGCCGAGCGCGTCTTGGATCTCCTCGAAGGGCTTATTCTGGCGCAGCATCTTTTGGTAGATCGAATAGAGGCTCTTGCTGCGCGCGAGGATGCGGTGCGGGATCGCGGTGTCGGCCAGGGCCTTCTCGACGCCCTCCTTGAACTGCGAGAGTGTCTGCTCGCGCGTTTGCATGATCGCGTTGACCTTCTTGCTCAGATCCTCGAACTCGGCGGGATAAAGGAACATGAACGCGAGGTCGTCGAGCTGGCTCTTGAGCTGGAACATCCCGAGGCGATGGGCCAGCGGGGCGTAGAGAGAGACGGTCTCGTAGGCGATGCGCTTTTGCTTCTCGCGGTTGAGGTAATTGAGCGTCTTCATGTTGTGAAGACGATCGGCGAGCTTGACGATGATGACGCGGATGTCCTGCGCGGTCGCGAGCAGCATCTTGCGCCAGTTCTCCGCCTGGGCGTCGTCGTGCGAGGAGAACTGCAGATGGTCGAGCTTGGTCACCCCGACGACCATCTTCGTGACCTCTTCGCCGAACTCGGCGCGCAGCATCTCCTCCGTGACGGGGGTATCCTCGATCACGTCGTGCAGCAGGCCCGCGCAGATGGTGGCGACGTCCATCTTCCACTCCACCAATGAAGCGGCTACCGCGTCGCAGTGCACGAAGTAGTGCTCGCCCGACGCGCGCTCTTGGTTCTTGTGCGACTCGACGGAGAAGTCGTAGGCCTTGGACAGCAGCGCGGTGTCGACGTGCGGAGCGTAGGCCGAGAACCTCTCGAGCAAGGCCTGCTTCTCGGCGAGCGGAGTCATGGCTTTATTATATGGCTTTCCTGCAGGTCGTAGAGCTTGCGGTAGAGCCCCGGGCGCGCCATGAGCGTCTCGTGCGCGCCTTCCTCGACGACCTGGCCCTGCGAGAGCACGATGATGCGCGCGCCGCGCGGAAGGGCCGCGAGCTTGTGCGCGATCGTGACGATGGTGCGCCCATCAAAGAGCTTTTCGATGGCGTCGATGACGTCGCGCTCGCTTTGCGGGTCGAGGTTGGCCGTGGCCTCGTCGAAGATCAAGATCTCGGGGTCCTTCAAGACGACGCGCGCGATGGCCAGCTTCTGGCGCTGGCCCGGCGAGAGCGAGTGGCCCCAGTCGCCCAGGCGCGTCTGATAGCCTTCGGGCAGGCGCTCGATGAAGTCGGCGGCGCCGGCGGCCGCGCAGGCCCTCTCCACTTGCGAGAGGGTCACGACCTTCTTGCCGATGGCGACGTTCTCGAAGACCGTGTCGTTGAAGAGGATGCCGTCCTGCGAGACGACGCCGATGCGCTCGCGCAGCGAGCGGGGATCGAAGGAGGACGCGTCGACGTCGTCGAAGAGCACGCGCCCGCCGGTGGGCTCGTGCAGCCGCTCGATGAGCTCGCAGATGGTCGTCTTGCCCGAGCCGCTCGGTCCGACCAGGGCCACGCGCGAGCCCTTCTCGATCTCGAGAGTGACGTCGCGGACCGCTTCCTCGCGGCGGCCTGGATATCGGAACGAGACGCCCTCGAGGCGGATCGCGCGCGCGAGGCCGGAGAAGGGCTTGGTGCCGGATTTCGCCGGCGGCTCCTCGTCGAGGAACTGGAAGATGCGCTCGGCGGAGGCGATCGCGCGCTGAAGGTCGGAGTTCGAGCGCGCGACGTTCTTGATCGGGGCATACGCGGCAAAAAACGCCCCGAGAAACGCGAAAAAAGCGCCTGGAGTCAAATGCCCCTTGATGACCTCTGAGCCGCCGAAGTAGAGCACGAAGGCGACGACCATGCCGCCGCACAGCTCCATGAGCGGCGCGGAGAGGGCGCTCGCGCGCAGATAGCGCATGGTCGGCGCGAAAAACGACGCGTTTTCCTCGCGGAACTTCTCGAGCGCGCCTTCCTCGTAGTTGAACGAGCGGATGAGCCGTATACCCTGCACGCTCTCCTGGAAGCGCTGGTAGAGCCGCGCCATGACGGCCTGGCTCTGCAGCGAGGTGAGCTTCATTTTGCGGCTGAGCACGATCATCGTCGTCCCGGTCAGCGGCGCGGCCGCGAGCGAGAGAAGCGCGAAGCGCCAGTCGAGCCAAAACAAAGAAGCCGTGAGCGCGAGCACCGTCATCGAGTCGCGGATGAGGTAGAGCGGGACGGAGTTGAGCGCGGTCTGGAGCACGACCAAGTCTCCCGTGACGCGGTTGAGCACGTCGCCGCTGCGATGGGTCGAGTAATAATCGAGCGGCAGGTCCTGCAGATGCTGAAAGAGCTCCTCGCGCAGCTCCTGCGCGACCTTTTGCCCGAGCCAGCTCATGAGGTAATTCTGAGCGTATGAGAGCATGACCTTGAGGCCGACGAACAGAGGCACGGCGACGGCCGCGAGCCGGAGCATCTTGAAGTCTTTCGCGATGAAGATCTTGTCGACGATGGGCTTGAGAAGAAGGACGACGGTACCGTTGAAAACCGCGACGAGGCACATGGTCGCGACCGCCCAGGCGGCGCGGCGCCAATGGGGCCGGATATAGCGCCAGAGTCGGCGGCAGGCTTTCATGCGGCCGCCGCCAAGTCAGCGAGCAAAGCCCGCGCCGCGCGCTCCGAAGAAGGCGCGCCCCGGTCGGAGAGCTTGGCCCTCAGCGCCGCGAGCTCCTCTTTGACGCGCGCGTAGGCCCGCGGGTCCTCGAGCAGGCCGACGGCGGCCGCGGCGACTTTTTCCGGCGTCGCGTCGTGCTGGATGAGTTCCGGGGCGAGTGCCTTGCCCGCGAGGAGGTTGGCCATGGCGATATAGGGCACGCGGATGATCGCGCGCGCGACGAGATAGGTCGGCCACGAGAGCTTGTAGACGACGACCATCGGAACGCCCAGAAGCGCGTTTTCGAGCGTGGCCGTGCCCGAGGAGCAGAGCGCGAGATCGAGCGCGGCGCGCTCGGCGTAATTTTTTTCCCGGATCAGGGTCACGCCGGCAGGGTACTCGGAGTCGGAAAGCGTGGGCGAAGCGAAGACGACGGCGCGCGACCTCGGGAACTTTCTCTTGAATATTTCAAAGGACTTGAGCATCAGCGGCAAATGGCGCGCCACTTCGCTGCGGCGGCTTCCGGGGAGTATGCCGACGGTCACGCCTTCGTGATCATTGGCTTTTGGTTTTGGAACCACGTCTAACAATGGATGTCCGACGAACTCGCACGGGACGCCGCGGTCGCGATAGATCTTCTCCTCGAACGGGAAGATCACGAGCATCTTGCGCACGAGGCGCTTCAAGACGTTGACGCGTCCCGGCCGGCTGGCCCAGACCTGCGGGCTGACGTAATAGTACGCCGGCACGCCGGCCGACTTCGCCAGGGCGAGCACGCGGCGGTTGAAACCATAGTAGTCGACGCAGACGAGGGCCGCGGGCCGGCGAGCCCTCAATAAACGGCCGACGCGACCCAGCAGTTTCAGCAGGAACGGCAGCTTCAAGACCGGCTCCCAGAACCCGGTCACGCCGCGCGAGGCGAGGTCCTCGATGAAGTCGTCGGCGACGGCCTTGAGCGCGGGCCCGCCGATCGCCGCGATCTTGAGACCGGGGCGAGCTTTTTTCAAAGCCGCCGCCAGGCGCGCGGCGTGCTGGTCGCCGGACGGGTCGCCGGCGACGACGAGTATCTCCATCAACTCCTGAGGATGTCCTTTCCGACCGACTTGGCGATCTTGCCGAGATCTTGCGCCCACTCCGGGATCAGCGAGCGCGAAGCCACGCCGCCGGCCGCGTGATAGCGCTCGAGCTCGTCGGAAATCTGCAGCGCGAGCTTCAGGGCCTCGACGCCGCGCTCGCCGCTCGGCCAAGGCTTGCGGTTATGCCGCATGCAGTCGAGCCAATGCAGATGCTCGTTTTTGAGCGGCTCTGTCTGCGGCAGCTTGGGCCGGATTATCTCGATGTCCTTGAGGCTCTTGATGACCGGGGACTTCTTCTTGTAGACCTTGAGCGACGAGTTGCCGTAGTCGAGCGAGACGTAGCTGTCGGCCTGGAAGACGCGCAGCTTGCGGCTCTTCTCGAGCGAGATGCGGCTGGCGGTCAGGTCGGCGACGCAGCCCGTCTTGAAGCGCACGCGCACGTTGGCGATGTCCTCGTGCTCGGAGAGCAGATGAGCGCCGATGGCCTCGAGCGATTCGACCTCGGAGCCGACGAGCGTCAGCAAGATGTCGAGATCGTGGATCATGAGGTCCATGACGACGCCGATGTGAGCCACGCGCGGATCGTAAGGGCCGAGGCGCTCGACCGTGATGAAGCGGGGGTTGCGGATGTGAGGGATCGCCTCGAGCACCGCCGGGTTGAAGCGCTCGACGTGGCCGACTTGCAGCACGACCTTTTTCTGCTCGGAAAGCGCCAGGAGCTGGCGCGCCTCGTCGACGGAGGCCGCCAGCGGCTTTTCGATCAGGCAATGCACGCCGGCCGAGAGCGCGGCGCTGCCGACCTCATAATGCATGGGAGTCGGCACGGCGACGACGGCGGCATCCACGCGGGACAACACGTCTTTATAATCGCGGACCGCGACCGTGTTGTACTTCCAGGCCACGAGTTGGGCGCGCCAGGTGTTGGTGTCGCAGACGGCGGCGAGCTCGACGTCGGGGAGCTTCGAGAGCACCTTGGCATGCAGCGCGCCGATGCGGCCGGCGCCGATCACGGCGATTCTGGTCTTCGAGCTCATTGCGGGCCCTCCGGAGGGCAGCCGAGGACGGCGAGCTTTTGCTCGTCCGCCTTCCTGACGAACTCCGCGCGGTCGAAGATCAGAGTGGTCCCGGCTTCCACCGCGAGCGCGGAGACCGACGCCGCGGCGAAGACTTTCAACGAGTCGAGGCCGATCACCGGGATGTCGAAGCGCATGTCCTGCTTGGGCTTGGCGACCTTGACGACGGAAAGCCTCGTCGTTTTCTTTCCTTGGGAGGCGGCGATGTCGCGCGCGCGCAGGATGCAGGCGTCGGTGCCCTCCATGCCCTCGACGGCGACGACGGCGCCGTCCTTGACGACGACGGTCTGGCCGATGTCGAAGCCGGCGACGGCCTTGGCGGCCTTCCAGCCGAGCCGGATGTCGGCGAGCTCGGCGGCGTCGGGCGAGCGCCGGGTCAACGGTCCGGCGGGGACGAGCAAATGCCCCAAATAGGTCGCGGACGACACGAGCTCGATGCCGTCCTTGGAGAACTCGTCGGCGACGGCCTTGAGGATCGTGTCGGTGCGCTTGTCGGCGAGTCTCATCAGCAGCTTGCCCGCGCGCAGGTCCGGCATGATGCCGCCGAAAAGCGAGGCGTGCTGGACCTTGCCCGCCATCACGGCCCTCGTGACGCCGGCGTCCTTCAAGACCTTGATGGGCTTGTCGAGCTGGCCGAGCTTGAAATATTGAACGGGGGTGAGCTTCTCGAGCGCCGGGTCGGTCACGCCGGGGATGCCGAGCGCGACGAACTCGACGTCGCGGCGCCGTCCTTCCTCGGCGACGAGGATCGGGAACCGCCCGGAGCCCGCGATGAGCCCGACTTTCACCTAGACGGCGGCCTCTTCTTCTTCCTTGGCGCCGGCCGCCGGGCGCATCGCGCCGCGCTTGGAGCCCTCGATGAAGTCGAGCACCATGGATACTTCCGGACCCGGCTTGCCGGCCCGGATCTTGGCGAGGGCGTCTGCCTGGCGCAGGCCCGTGAAGAACAAGGTCTTGTAGGCCTCCTTGACGGCGGAGATCGCGTCGCGCGAGAAGCCCGCGCGCTTGAGACCGAGGAGATTCAAGCCGCGCACCGACGCCGGATAGCCCTGGCAGAGGAAGAAATGGGGAAGATCCTTGTTGAGCATCGAACCGCCGCCGATCATGCAGAACTTGCCGATCGTCAGGAACTGGTGGATCGCCGCCAAGCCGCCGACGACGGAGTAATCGCCGATCGTGACGTGCCCGGCGACCGCCACGGAGTTGACGAGGATGACGTTGTCGCCGATCTGGCAATCGTGCGCGACGTGGGAGTAGGCCATGAACAAACAGTTGCTGCCGATCTTGGTTTCCCCGTGGGCGGCCGTGCCGCGGTTGAGCGTCACGCACTCGCGCACGGTGTTCTTGTCGCCCATCACGAGCCGCGTCTTCTCGCCGGCGTATTTCAAATCCTGGGGCGGCACGCCGACGTAGCAGCCGGAATGGAGCTTGTTGCCCCGGCCCATGCGGCAATATTCGACGACGGCGTGGGCGCCGATCTCGCAGTCCGCGCCGATCTCCGTGTCCGGGCCGATGACGGCGTAGGGTCCCACCTTGGCGGAGGGGTCGATCTCCGCCGACGGGTCGACGATCGCCGTCGCGTGGATGTTCATTTCGGCTTGTCGACGAGGGCGAAGGTCATCACGGCCTCGCAGGCGAGCTTGCCTTCGACGAAGCCTTCGCCGCGGAACTTGCCGGCGCGGCCCAGGCGCAGCACCTCGACGTGCTGCTTGAGCGCCATGCCGGGCAGCACCGGGGCGCGGAACTTCGCCTCCTCGATGCCCATGAAAAGAGCGAGCTTGTTCTCGGCGGCGCCTTTCGACATCAGCATCGCGCACGCGGCCTGAGCGAGCGACTCGACGATGAGGACGCCGGGCATGATCGGGTTTCCCGGGAAATGGCCGGTGAAATGGGGCTCGTTGGCCGTCACCATCTTGGTGCCGATCGCGGCCTTGTCCTCGATGAGCACGTCGAGCTTGTCGACGAGCAGGAACGGATAGCGGTGCGGGATCGCCTTTTGGATCGCGATCACGTCGAGCGTGCGGACGGGCTTGGCCGTCCAGTCGATCTGGGGGGCTGCTTCGGTTTCCGGGCTCATTTTGCCTCCACGGGAGCGGGGTTCTTGCGCATCTTGAGGGCGGCCTCGCGCAGCCGCTTGGCGAACTCGATGTTGTGCGCGTGGCCGAGGCACTCGGCCTCGACGCGCATCTTGAAAAGCGGCCGGCCGATCAGCGTCAGGTCCCCGATCAAGTCGAGCGTCTTGTGGCGGACGAACTCGTCTTGGTAGCGCAGCCCTTCGGCGTTGGTGTGGAACTTGTCTTTGCCGATCACGATGGCGTTCTCGAGGCTTCCGCCCTGGGCCAAGCCCTGCGATTTCAAGAACGCGATCTCGTGCTCGAAGCAGAACGTGCGCGCGCGTGCGACGGAGTCGAGATAACTGTCGCGGTCGACGCGCATCTCGAGGGTCATCGGCGGCATGAGCGGGTGGTCGTGGAGCAGCGTCGTCTTGATCTCGAAATGCTCGGAGGGGACGGCGCGATATTTCGCGCGCCCGTCCTGATAAGTCACCTCGCCGGGCAGATGCAGCCAGCGCTTGGGCGCTTCCGGAAAGTGCTCGATGCCGGCCTTGAGCAGCGCCTCGACGAAAGGCATCGACGAGCCGTCCATGATGGGAGGTTCGTTGGCCGAAACGAGCACGTCGATGTTGTCGATGCCGAGGCCGGTGCACGCGGAAAGGACGTGCTCGACGGTGTGGACCTTGGCCTCGTGCAGGCCCAGGTTCGTGCCGCGCACGGTGGCGACGACGAACTGCAGGCGCGCCGGGATCATCGGCGTGCCCGGCAAGTCCGTGCGGAAGAAGCGGATGCCCGTGTTGGGCGGGGCGGGCCGGAAAGTCAGCTTCGAGGCGTTGCCGGTGTGCAGGCCGATGCCCTCGAGGCTCACCTCGGCGCGGATCGTCGACTGGGTGTGCTCCATTATTTCACCTCTTTCAAGCCGAGTTGCTCTTTGAGCGCCTTGACCGAGGCGAACAGCTCCGGAAGCCTCCGGTAAAGGACTTGCAGCTTCATCGACTCGCGATGCGGCATCGCCGGGTAGCCGAACATGATCGTACCGGCGGGGACGTCCGACATGATGCCGCTTTGCGCGCCGACCTGGACGCCGTCGCCGATCTTGATGTGGCCCACCAAGCCTACCTGCCCGCCCAAGACGACGTGGTGGCCCAATTCCGTGGAGCCCGCGATGCCGACCTGCGAGACGAGGATGCAGTGCGGGCCGATCTGGCAGCCGTGCGCGATCTGGACGAGATTGTCGATCTTCGTGCCTTGCCCGATGCGCGTCGAACCGACGCTCGCGCGGTCGATCGTCACGTTCGCGCCGATCTCGACGTCGTCGCCGATCTCGACGTTGCCGATCTGCGGCAGCTTGCGGTGCTTGCCGGTCTTCTTGTCCGGCGAAAAACCGAAGCCGTCGGCGCCGATGACGGCGCCCGAATGGACGATGCAGCGCTCGCCGAGCGCGCTGCGCTCGCGGATGACGACGCCGGGGTAGAGCTTGCCGTTCTTGCCGACTTTCGCGTCGCGGCCGATGAAGACTTGCGGACCGACCTCGGTTCCGTCGCCGATCTGGGCGCCGGCCTCGATCACGGCGAAGGCGCCCACGGACACGCCGGCGCCGAGCTGGGCCTTCGGAGAGACCGACGCCTTAGCGGCGATGCTCGCGGCGGTCTTGGGATTGATGAGCGCGTCGATGAGGCCGAGCACTTGGGAAAAAGCGTACTGCGGGTCGTCGACGAGGATGCGGTTCTTGCATTTGCCGGGAGCGGAGGCCGAGGCGAGCGGGAGCAAGAGGGCGCCCGCGTTCGACGCGGCGGCCTGCTCGGCGTATTTCGCGTTGCCCAAAAAGGCGATGTCCTTCGGCCCGGCCTCGCCGAGCGTGGCCGCGCCGTCGATGACGCGGCCGGAGTCTCCAACCAGCGTGCCGCCGACGAGCGCGGCGAGCTCCTTGAGGGTCTTGCCCAGCGGCGGCATCGTGGACGCCATCCTATTGCTCTCCCTTGAGGAAGTTGAGCGTCTTCTCGGTCAGATCGACGGCGTCGTGGCCGTAGAGGATGCTGCCCTTGTCGACGATGACGCTGATGCCCTCTTTGCGCGCCACCTGCTGCACAGCCTTATATATCTTGCCGAGCAATATTTCAGTCTTGCGGCTCTCGAGGTCGAGGAGATTCTTTTCGGCCGAGGACTGCTGGTCCTTGAAGTCGGACTCTTTTTGCGCGAGCTCGCGCGCCTTGACCGCGATCTTGCCGTCGATCTCGACGAGCGCGGCGTTCAGGGGCGGCGTGATCGCCGAGGGGGTCGGCGCCGCCGTCGTCGCGACGGCGACTTGCGGCGGCGCGATGAACGCCGACGTCGACACGGTCGGCGCGATGGACGGCGCGGGCGCCGCGGGCGTCTGCGGCGGCTGCACGACGATCGGCGCCGTGCTCACGCCCGGGATGTTGATCGTGAGAGGTTCGGGCTTCTGGTAAGCGGGAGCTTTCATCGTTTCGGTCGAGACCATGCCGGGCAAGACGGCGGCCGACGGATACTGCGTCGGCGCGGACGCGGCCGGAGTCGAGATGATCAAAGGGATGGTCGGCGGCGGCTTGGGGGCCTCGGGCGCGACGGGTTGCGGCTTGGGCGCTTCGGGAACGCGCGGAGGAGGAGGAGGGGCGGCCGGCGCCGCCGCGATGTCGACTACGGGGTTGCGCGCGATGAACTCGCGCTCGATCTTGAGCTGCGAGAGCTCGTTGCGCAGGCGCAAGATCTCGGCCTTGCGCAAGTTCAGCTGCTCCTCGGCTTGGCGGACGACTTCCTCGAAGTTCTCCTTGGAGCGCACGGTCTCCGGAAACGTCTTAAAGAGCCGCTGCATGTCGATGTAGCCGATCGAGCCGCGCTCGGCGCGGTTCTCCTCGAGCGAGAGCTCGATGGCCGAGGCGCCGGTCGATAGGAGAAGGAAAGAGGCAAGAAGCGCGAAGAGCGTGGAGTTCTTTTTCATCTAGAAAAGGTTACCCAATCCGAAGTTGATCTCGTAGCGCTTCTCCCCTGGGATGTGGTTGAAGCCCCAGCCCCAGTCGAGGCGGATCGGAAACGCCGGCGTCGTGAAGCGGATGCCGAGGCCGACGTCCGTTTTGATGTCGCGATCGCCGCTGCCGACGCGGCCGCTGACGTCCTTCATGCGGTCCCAAGCCGAGCCGGCGTCGAAGAACGTGACGACCTTGACGATCGTCTTCCTGCGCTCGCGCGCGAGCGGGAAGCCGAGCTCGACGTTGAAGACGTCGAACATCTTGCCGCCCGAGGGGAAGCCCACTTGCCCCGTCGGCGCGTAGCCGCGCAGCGTGTCCTGGCCGCCTAGGTAAAAGCGGTTGAAGACCGGGACCTCCTTGGTATCGCCGAACGGCGTGATGTAGGCCGCGCGGTTGGCGAACGTCAGCACGAGCGGATAATCCTCCACGGAGAAGAGCTTGAAATGGACCGAGTCGTTCAGGGAGGGCTTGAAGAAATCGATGCTGCCGCCGAGAGGTCCGCCCGCGAGCTGCGCGCCGATCGAGTGCCGGCTGCCCGACGTAGGATCCCATATGTTGTCGCGGGTGTCGCGAGCGAACTCGCCGGACACGGACGAATAGAGGCTCGTGCTCGGCGCCAGCGTGGTGTTGAACTGATCCTGGACGTCCGAGACCTGTATGCGCGAGATCGTGTACGACATGTTCAGGTGATACATGTCGTCGTTGAAGCGCGGCCCGAGGCGCAGCGTCGCGCCGGTGTTCTTCTCGGTGTAGGCCGAGATCGAGTTCTGAAACGGGTTGATTCGACGCGTGTTGAAGAGGTCGATGCCGAGGCTCGTCGGGTGGTTGCCGACCCACGGCGTCGTCCACGACACGGAATAGTCGAGCACCCGCTTGCCGAAGGACCACTGCACGGAAGCGCGCTGCGCGCGGCCGAAGAGGTTCATGTGCTGCAGGGAGAGAGTCCCGATCAGGCCGTCTATCGAAGAATAGGCGGCGCCCGCGGTCAGCACGCCGGGCTTGCCCTCGGTGACGTCGTAGGTCAGGTCGACTTTGTCCGGATCCGTCGGGCTTTGAATGTCGATGTCGACGTCGTCGATGAAGCCCAGGTTCATGATCTTCTCGCGGCTCTTGCGGACCTTCGAGGCCTTGAACATGTCGCCCGGCTTGGTCGTGACCTCGCGCTTGAGGATGTAGGTCTTGGTGCTCTTGTTTCCTTCGACGTCGACATGGTCGATGTAGACGATGTCGCCCTCGCTGATCTCGAAGTTGACGTCCATCTGGTCGGTCTTCGGGTTGTAAGTCTTGGTCGGCGTCACGCGCGCGCGCAGGCGCCCGACGTCGGCGTAGAGCTCTTGGACCGCGCGGATCGACTCGTCGAACTTCTCCTGGTTGAAGATCTTTCCGCGATGGTACTCGAGCGTCTTGGCGAGCGTCGACGAGACGTAGACCTCGTTGCCCGAGAAGGTCGTCTGGCCGAACTTGTACGGCCGGCCCTCGTCGATCGTCAGGTCGATGTAGATGCGCTCCTTGTCCTCGCTCGTCCAGACGGTCGGCGAGCTGACCTTCACGTCCAGAAAGCCGCGGTTCTTATAATAGGCCTCGAGCTTCTTGACGTCCTCGGGCAGGTCCTTGTCGGAGAAGACCTTCTTGCGGCGGTTGGTCATTTGCTTCTCAATCTTCGACTGCTTGAACGCCTTGACCCCGCGCACCCAGACCCAGAAGATCTTGGATTTGGCGCCCTCCACGACGTGGAACGTCACCGTCGCCTGCAGCGTCGCGGTGTCGACCTCGACGGAACCCGTGGCCGTGGCGTCCAAGAATCCCTTCTCGTTGTACTTCTTGACGATCTTATCCTCGTCCTCGTGGAGCTTGACGTTGTCGAGCGGGTCTTTGGTCTTGAGCGAGATCGCATCCGAGAGCTGGCCTTTCGAGAGCTTGTCGTTGCCTTCGAAGGCGATCTTCTTGATGACCGGCTTCTCGACGACTGCGAGCGTCAAGCGGATCGTCGTCGAGGAGCCGGCGACCTTGCGGTATTGCTCGGGCACGGGCTTGCCGGTCGAGGTCACGTCGGCCGAGACGCGCTCGAAGTCGCCCAAGCCGAGCACGCTTTGGATGTCGCGATCGAGATCGGGCCGGTCGTAGATATCGCCCTTCTTGGCCTTGATCTCCGAGCGGACCACGTTGAACTTCACGTTCTTGTTGCCGACGACGACGATGTCGCCTAGCACCCACGGGCGAGCCGGCGTAGGGACCTCGGCCGGGGCCGGCAGCGGCGTCGAGATCGAGACGGTGTACGTGGAAAGCGCCACGGCTGAGCTCGCGCTCGAGACAGCGACCGGCGCCGCCCCGGTGGTGACCGAAACCGCCGTGCCAGTTGACGTCGCGGTGTCTGTCGCCAGTGCGGGTGAGACCAAGACCGCGGACAAAAGGGTGCCCATGACGTAACGTATCACGCCGGGGCGATTATACTAAATAAGGAATGAGATTGGGGAAGGGCGGCCGGGAAAGGATTCTACAATAAAAACAACGATAATTCTACAATCCAGGGATCAGCGCCGGCACTTCGCGCTGATAGGCGCGGTAAGCGTCGCCGAAATGCGCGGCGAGCAGCGTCTCCTCTTGGCGGATCTTGAGCTTGAAGCCCGCGGCGATGATCGCGAAACCGGCGAGGCCCGCAAGGGTTCCGCGCGCGCATGCCGTGGCCGCGAGCGCGAGCAGGAGCCCGGTGTAGATCGGATGGCGCGTCAGAGCGTAGGGGCCGGTGCGCACGATCTTGTGCTCGGCCTTGAGCGTGACGATGCCGCTCCAGAGTTTTCCGAGGTGCACGCGCGCCCAGACGGCATGGGCGATGCCGAGCGCGGTCAGCGCCACGCAGGGCCAGACGAGCGCGCCGCCGCGGGAGATCACGACGGTCTTGAGGAGCGCGACGTGAACGCGGCCACCGGCGAGCAGATAGGCTCCGAAGGCCGTCGGCAGCCCGTGCTTCAGGCGCTCGGAGCGCGGCTGCTGCGAGACCGTCGCGTTCGTGCGCAGCGCGAAAAGCGCCCACAAGGCGGCCCAGACGAGCCACAGCGCGGCGAGGCAGCGCCCCGGGGTCACGACTCTAGAGCGAGTTGAGGAACTTCAGCAGCCCGGCCTTGATCGCTTCCCGATTGGGAAGGACGGCCTGGGGATCGAGATAATTCTTTCCCGCGAAGAAGACCTGGCCGCCGCGCGAGACGTTCTCGCCGACCTTGAACGAGCCGTCTTTATAGAAGGCCCAGGTCATCTTGAACATCTTGCCGCCGACGGGCTGAGCGACGAGCTCGAGCTCGTGGGTATAGGAGTTGTCGACGTGGACGACGAGCCCGTCCGCGCCGCGCCCGGAGACCGTCTCGTATTTCGGGAACTGCGACGTCGCCTCGTCGTTGGAGAGCTTCTTGAACTCCACGCCTTCCTTGGCGGCGTCGGCGATGATCCCCTCGAGCAGCGTCGTCAGCTCGCCGCCTCGATCCGACATCGCTTTTTGGCGCTCCTCGGGAGTTATCGCGCCGGCTTTTTTCTGATGGAGCTTGGCCTGGCGCGCCTTGAGCGCCGCGAGGCCGGGGTCGGGATCTTGCGCGAAGCAGGACGCGCACGCCAGCAAGAGAAGCGCGGAGAGGCGGATCATTTTATCGAGTGTAGTAAATCCTAGGCGTCAATTGAAGTTGACCCGCGGGTTTTGCGGGAACGGAATGTTCGGCCCGTTGGGCTGGGGTTGCTCGCGGCACCAGACGTTGCGCGAGGAGAGGAGATAGCTCTTGCCGTGGACCACGGACTTGAACGCGCCGACGGCGGCGCCGGTCTTGGCGTCCGCGAAGTCGACGTTCCAGGATTCATCGCCGTGGCGCCAAGTCTCCTCCGTCAACCACGTGCCGCCGATGCCGCAGACGCCGCCGGAGCCGGTCTGGAGCCACGTCGGGCCGTAGAGCTCGACGGCGCGCGCGCTCGCGACGTCCACCGCCTGCCCGAGCTCGGCGCCGCGGGCCTTGAAGTTCCAGTCGCCGCTTGAATCCGGAACGCGGCCGGAGAACTTCGCCTTGGCGCCGCCTTGCTCGAGGCTGACCGTGAACTTGCGCCCGCTGTCGCCGGAGAAGACCACCTTGAGCGGCCCGGCGGCGAAGTCGACCTTGGAGCCGCTTTGATCGACGATGGTAAGCGGCTGGGAGCCGGCGAGCGTGAGTTGGCCGGTGCGCGTCTCCTCGCCGCAGCCGGCGAGCAAGGCGAAAGCGGCGACGAAGGGCAACAGCAGCTTCTTTGTCTTCATGACCTTCATTCCTCCATCATTAGTGCGCGCGGCGCGCCGCGCGCTGCGGAAATAGGATGACGCCCGCCGACATGAAGGCGAGCAGCGCTCCCGAGGCGGCGAAGCGGCCGAGCGCGAGCCCTCCGTCGGAGACCGGCTTGTCGAGGAAATCGCCGACGACGGCGCCGAGCGGCCGGGTGAGGACGAAAGCGGCCCAGAAGAGAGCCGTCCGCGAGGCGCGCGTGAAGAAGTAGGCCGCCGCGACCGCGGCGAGCAGCGCGCCGAAGACGGCGGCGCTGCCGAGGTAGCCCAGGCCCGCCGAGTCCGCGGTCCAGTCCCCGAGCGCGGTGCCGAGCGTCTGCGAGAACATGATCGTCGTCCAGTAAAACGCCTCGGTCTCGGGCGAATCGACCGTCTCGATCGAGATGGAGCCCGTGGCGCGCTTCCAGGTATATAGGGACGCCAGAAGAAGCGCGAGCAGCAGCGACGAGCCGCCGGCGTAGCCGATGTGAAGCGAGCGGTCCGCGAAGTCGGCGAGCGTCGTGCCCACGGTCGTCGTCGCCACGATCGTGACCCAATAGACCGCGGGGTGGAACTTCCGCGCTCGGATTTGGACCGCGACGGCGGCGACGAAGATCGCGCCGAAGATCGCCGTCGAGAGCAGATAGCCAAAGCCCAGCGACATCGACAACGCGTCGCCCGCGGTCTCGCCGAGGGTCGTCGCGGCGACCTTGACGAGCCAGAAGGCGAGCGCGACCTCCGGGACCTTGACTTCCCGGCTCACCGCGCGGCGGCGAGCTGGCTTTTCTTGCCTTTCTTGGCGACGGCTTTCGGCGCCGCGGCCTGCGCGGGCGTGCCGCGCTCGGCGTCGTAGTAGTCGAGGCCGGAGTGATCGAGGACCTCTTCTCCCATCAGCAGCCTGAGCGTGTTCTTGAGCTTCAAGTGCTGAATGAAGAGGTCGTGCTCGGGCTTCAAGTCCTCGCGGCACTGCGGGCTCTTGAAGTAGAACGAGAGCCACTCCTGGATGCCGGAAAGACCGGCGCGCTTGGCCATGTCGAGGAACAACACGAGATCCAAAACGATCGGCGCCGCGAGGATCGAGTCGCGGCAGAGGAAGTTGATCTTGATCTGCATCGGCATGTCGAGCCAGCCGCGGATGTCGATGTTGTCCCAGCCTTCCTTGGCGTCGCCGCGCGGAGGGTAGTAGTCGATGCGGACTTTGTGGTGGAACTTTCCGTAGAGCTCGGGATAGGTCTCGGGCTCGAGGATCGTGTCGAGCACGGACATCTTGCTCTTCTCCTTGGTCTTGAAGGAGCCCGGGTCGTCGAGCACCTCGCCGTCGCGGTTGCCGAGGATGTTGGTCGAGTACCAGCCGGTCAAGGCGAGCATGCGCGCCTTCATCATCGGCGCGAGCGTCGTCTTCATGAGCGTCTGGCCGGTCTTGAAGTCCTTGCCCATGATCGGCGCGCCGGTCTTCTCGGCGAGCTCGATCAAGGCCGGCACGTCGCAGGAGAGGTTCGGCGCGCCGTTGCCGTAGGCCATGCCGAGGCTGATCGCCGCGTAGGCGTAGACCATCGACGGGGGGATCATCGGATTGTTGTCCTTGAGCCCCCGCTCGAACGCCTCTAGGCTCTCGTGGACCTTCGTCAGCTCGGGCAGGATCTCCGTCGAGCCGCACCACAGCATGACGACGCGGTCGCACCCGTTTTTCTTCTTGAACGACTCGATGTCGGCGATCACCTGCTGCGCGAGCTCCCACTTCGTCTTGGCTTTCTTGACGTGCGTGGGCTTGAGGTTCTTGATGTAGGCGGTGTCCGAGACGGCGGGCATCGGCTTGATCGCCTCGAGCTCTTTTTTGACGGGCTCGAGCTGATGTCGCTCGAGCACGCCGGCCTTGGTCGCCGCTTCCCACATGTTGTCCGGGAAAAGATCCCAGCCGCCGAACACGAGGTCGTTGAGCTTGGCCAAGGGCACGAAGTCCCGGATGAGCGGCGCGCGGTTCTCGTAGCGCTTGCCGAGGCGGATCGTCTGCAATTGGGTCAAGGAACCCACGGGCGTTCCGAGGCCCTTCTTGACGAGTTCGACGCCGGCGATGAAGGTGCTCGAGACGGCGCCCATTCCGGGCAGCAGCACGCCGAGCTTTCCCTTAGCGGGCAGGATACGGTTGGCTTCTTTGTTCATTGTTCCCTCTCTGGAGATAGAGCGTCATGGCGAAAAACAACAGCGAACCGACGGCCGTCGCCCACATGAACTCGTAGAGGCGGTCGATGTAGGCGAGGACGAGCAACAGATAAATGAAGTCCCTGGCCGCCAGAAAATCCTCGACGCGCGTGAGCGCGCTCGTCAGCCCCGCCGGCGCGGCGGCCTCGCGCGGAGCCTTGCGCTGCAAGTAGACGAGGACGGCCGAGCCGATCGTGCCCACGCAGGCGGCCAGGCCCAGGATGATCGGGATGACGTTCCGGTCGGCTTTGTAAAAGCCGATCGCCAGGCACGAGAACAGCGCGACGTGCACGAGATTGTCGCCCCAGAAATCAAGCGCGCGGCCTAGAGCGCTTTCCTGGAAGCGGATGCGGGCGAGCTCTCCGTCGCAGCCGTCCAGGACCGAATGAAGCCAGATTAACGCGGCGCCTGAAAGGCGCTGCGCGTGGCCGGGGTGCAGGAAAAAGCTCGCGCCGACGAGGCCGATCAGCGAGCTCATCAACGTCATCGCGTTCGGCGTGACCCACGTGTCCAGCAGAAAGCTCGATACCGCGAGCGAGATGTAGCGGTCGAAGTGGCGCGCCATGAAGCCGTCTTGGCTCTTGCCGCCCATGGCGAGCAGCCAGCTCATCGCCGGGCCGCGGCCGACGGGCGACCTGAGCCTGACCGAGGCGCCCTCGGGAAGGCTTTGCGCGCCGCCCGCCGTCAGGCGATCAGGCCGAAAGGGAAATACTTGGATCGCCGCGGCGCCGCCCGGGTCGGCGAGATTGGTCGGGGCGGGGTACGCGTTCTCGGCGACGTAGCGCAAGGTTTCAACCCGGATAAAGTGATCGCCGGACGCGACGACGTAGGGGGTGGGGCACTCCGGCGTCGAGCCGTGGATCGCCTGCCAGTTGAGCTCGAGGCCCGGCGGGAGGCGTTGAGCGGCCAAAACGGCCGGCTGCGGCGGCTGCGCCGAGATCCATACGCGCTTGAAGCCCGCGCGCGAAAGCGTCCACAGCTGGCGCTCAAGCACCGATAAGCCGCCGACGCGCTCGAACATCAGGTGCGGATGCGCGACGAGCAGGACGGCGTTCTCGGTCATCGGAATTGAGCCTGCCCGGACAACTTCTGGAAGCTCTCGCGCACCGCGCTGCGTCCGACCCGCGCCGATTGATAGGCGCGCTGGATCGTCTGCAGGCAGAAGCCCGCTTCTTCGAGGTTGCGACCGCGGACGCCGGCGTCCGCGAGCTCCGCGGCGAACTCGGGCAAGAGCGCCGCCATCCAATCGGGATGGGCCGACCCGGCTGAAAGCTTTCGTTCGAACTCGACCGTCTCGGCGCCCCGCGGGCCTTCGAAGACGAGCTCGCCGTCGCGCAGCTCGATCGAGCCCTTCTCGCCGTGAATGACGGCGGTGTTCGAGCGGGCGGCTCCGGCCCAGGTAAGCCAAAGATCGGCGGTGGCCTGCGCGTACTCGAGGGTGATCTTGGCCGTGGTCTCCGCGCCCTCGGCGGGCGAGAGCTTGGCGGACAGCCGCTTCGGGTTGCCGGGAAGGATCCTGTGAAGGAGATAGAAATTGTGCCAGCCGTGGTCGACGAGAACGCCGCCGCCCGCGAGCGCCGCGTCCTGGCGCCAGTCTCCGGGCAGCGCGCTGCGCGCGGGTTGGGTGCGGCTGACGAACAGGGCGGCGTGGCGGACCTCGCCGATAAGAGGAAGCCTCGCGAAGACGGCGCGCCACTGCGGCGAGCAAGCCCAATTATGCACCGTGAACACGCAGCGCTCGGCGGCGCGCGAGGCGGCCTTGACGCGCGCGTAGTCCTCGATCGAGAGCGCGAGCGGCTTTTCGCAGAGCACGTGGAGCTTGGCCTCGAGGGCGGCCAGCACGAGCCCGGCGTGCAAAAAGGGCGGCGTCGCCACGTCGACGAAGTCGAGGTCTTTCTCCTCGCGAAGCAAGGCCTCGGGAGTCTCGTAGATCCTGGCGTCCGGCAGCGCGGCTTTCGCGGCCGCGCGGCGCGCGCCGTCGGCCTCGGCCACGGCGCACAGCTCGAAGTCCGGGCTCGTCGCGAAAGCCGGAAGATGCGCCTTCTCGGCGACCGCGCCAAATCCCAAAAGCGCTCCGAGCCGTCGGGCCATGCCTAGAAGCGCCTCTTTTGCAGGGCGGTCAGGGCCTCTTCGAGGATCGCCGCGCCCTTGAGAGCCTCGGCCTCGGTGATGATCAGGGGCGGGTTGATCCTCAACGAGGGATTGTAGGACATCGTCATCAATCCCCGCTTCAAGCAATCCTCGAAAAGCTCGCGGCAGAGCGCGGCCTCGAGCGGCTTCTCGGTCCTCGGGTCGATCAGGTCGACGCCGAGCATGAGGCCGCGGCCGCGAACGCCGGTCGCGAGCGGGCAAGAGTCCTCGAGCTTCTTGAGCCGCTTTAAAAGCGCCGAGCCGACCTTCTTCGAGTTCTCGACGAGCCGCTCCTTGATGACGATCGACAGCGCGGCGTCGCAGGCGGCGGAGGCGAGCGGGTTGCCGCCGTACGACGACGAGGAGCCGCTCGGATTGGCCCAGGGCTTGGAGGAAGCTGTTTCATTGTTGGAGATCACGCCGGATACCGGGAAGCCGCCGCCCACGCCCTTGCCCACGGTCATGATGTCGGGGATCACGCCTTCGTGGTCGCATCCGAAGTTCGCGCCGGTGCGGCCGAAGCCCGTGATCATCTCATCGGAGATGAAGAGCGCGCCGTTCTCGCGCGCGATCCGCGCCACGCCCGCGAAGAACCCGGCGGGGGGCACGACGTTGCCGTTGGTGCCCTGGATGGGCTCCATGATGATAGCGGACAGCGCCCCCGTCGTCTCGCGCTTGATCTTGTCGCGCAGGAACTGGAGGCAGTGGGCGCCGCAGTCGTGGGCGCCGGTCGCGCCGAGCGGGCAGCGTCGGGAATCGGGATACGGCGACACGTAAAGTCCCGGGGACAGCGGGCCAAGCTCGTTCTTGAAGCCGTCGCCCAAGAGCCCGAGCACGCCGCCCGTCTTGCCGTGGAAGCCGCCCCAGAAGCTCATGACCTCGAAGCGCTTGGTCTTGCTCTTGGCGAGGCGCAGCGCGGCCTCAACCGCCTCGGCTCCGGAGGAGTACAGCTGGACGCGGGTCAGCCCCTTGGGCGTGAAGCTCGCGAGATTCTTGACGAAAGACAGACGGCGGGCCGTCGTGAACGAACCGACGGAGATTTTGGCGACCTGATCCGAGACGGCGCGCACGTAGTCGGGGTGCGAATAGCCGATGGAAGCCACGCCGATGCCCGCGACGAAGTCGAGATACTCGTTGCCGTCGACGTCCTTGAGCACGCAGCCTTTGCCGGAGTCCATCGCCAGCTTCGACGCCAGCGCGATCGTCTGAAGGCCGGGTGCGATGTATTTCTGCTCTTCCTCGAAGAGCTTGAGAGATTTGTTGGTCTGCGCGACGGGGGTCATTGGGGTTTCCTCGACTCCTCGCGGCGGCGCAGCCGCGCGCGCAGTCGGCGCGCGATCTGGATCGCCGCGTCGTTGCGGACCTTGGCGAAGCTCGGCCAGGAGTTGATGTCGATGAGATGGATCGGCCCGTCGGGCGAGACGATGGCGTCGCCGCCGAAGACCTCGAGCCCGACGGCGCCGGCGGCCTTCTCAGCCTCGGCGGCGAGGTCCTCGAGCTCGAATGGGAGGCGGCGCGCCGACGCCGGGTCGTGATAGAACCAGGTGAACCACTGGCCGGGGCCGACGCCGTAGAACTTGATGAGGTCGCCTTCGACGTGGCGCTGGATGAGCAGGTTCGAGATCTCGCGGCGCTGGAAATCGCGGCGGATCGCCTCGAGCTCGGCCATGTCGCGGGCGTAGACGACGTCGTGCGCGCAGGTGTTGTGCACGTCGCCGCGCTTGACCCACACGCCGCCGTCCGCCCACTCGGGCAGCGGGGCGCTCGAGCTCGTCGCGCGGATCTCGGTCTCGGGGAAGCGCACGCCTGACTTCTCGAATGAGGGAATCATGCGCGTGCGATAGCAGCCGAGCACGGCATCCGGATGGTTGACGATGAGCGCGCCGCTTCTAAGAGAAAGCTGCTTGAGGCGCATCAGGCGCGGATAGGTCTCGCACATCGGGACGATCATGTCCCAATCCGACAACTCCTCGGCGTCCGCTTTCTCGGGCTCGACGGCGCGCGCCTCGACGCGCTGAAGCTCGAGTTGCTCGATCACCGCCTTCAAGATCAGCGCGTCATCCGTCTCCCGGTTCGGGGAGTTCTGCAACTCGCGAAAGATCCCAAGGCACTTCACCATGACCGCGCCGCCTCCTTCAGAAAACCCTCGGCGGTCCGGATGTCCTCGGGGCGATCGACGTCGATCGTCTTCTCGAGGCGGACGCCGGCGACCCGCGCGCCCGAAGCGACGAGCTCGGACAGATAATCGCGCAGCTTGCCGAAGCGGCCGGCTTCCGGCATGCGCCGCGCGAGCGCGGGGGTCAGGTAGTAGAGGCCGACGGTGGCGAGAGCGCGCGTTTTCGCGGCCGCTCCGAGGCTCTTGATCAGCCCGTCCTCGCCGAGGTCGGCGTAGAGCGGTTTTTCGTCGTCGATGAAATCGGTCAGTGCGAGGGCGGCGTCGGCCTGCCGCGCGCGCGCCTCATGCGCGAAGCGCGCGACCTCGGCGGGGGCGGCCAAGGCGTCCACCGTGCTCACGATGAAGGGCTCGCCCGAGGCGGCGAGGGCCGTCGCGAGGATGCGGAACGTCTCCCACGAGGATGCGGTGTCTCTCTCGAGAAAGGACCAGACGGCTTTCGGGAACGAGGACGTCAGGCTCGCCCGCACCGCGCGCCCGGAGCTGTTGTGGACGAGCGTGATGTCGGCCAGGCCCGCCTTGATGAGCGAGCCGGCGACCCAGTGGCAGAGCGGCGACCCGGCGACCGGCACGAGCGGCTTGACCGTGCCCGGATGGCTCCGGGCCAAGCGCTCGCCGTGTCCCGCCGCGATGATGCCGGCCTTCATTAAAGCAGCGGCTCCAGGGCGGGGAGAGACGCCGCGACGAGCGCTTGCGGGCAGCACGTCGTCCCCCCGGAAGCGATCAGCGCGTGCCGCAGCCCGAGGCCCTCGGCGCCGCGCATGTCGCGCGGGATCGAGTCGCCGATCATGAGGGCTTCCTTGGCGTCCGTCCTGAGGGCCTCGAGAGCATGTTGGAAAATCTTGGGCTCGGGCTTGATCGAGCCCAAGACGGCGCTGTCGGCGACCACGCCGAAGTAGCTCGCCAAATCCTCGGAGGCGAGCACGCTGTCGAGATTGCCGTAGAAGTTGGAGACGATCCCGAGCTTGTGTTTGCGCGCCAAGCGCTCGAGGACGGGCTTGTTGCGGGAGAACGCCTTCCGGCAATCGGAGATGAAGCGGCCGGCGATCTTTTCGGCGAGCTCCGGCCGGTCCGCGGCGAGAGAGGCGCAGACGTCGCGCGCCTGCAGCGCCACCGTCTCCTCGAGCCCCTTGCCGGGAAGCTTGTGCCGGGACGCCAGCCGGTCGTCGGCGTCATAGAACGCCCGCGCGAAGCGCTCGCGACCCGGATCGACGCCCTCTTCCTTATAAAGGTCGTAGAAGCGGTCCAGCCAAGGGGTGCCGTCGCCGTCGAGCGTGCCGCCGAAGTCGAACAGGAGGGCCGTCACGGGACGATTATAGCAATGGTGCGGGGCCGTCGTATAGGCGTGCCGTCATCATATTATTGCGGAATTTTGACCTAGGGCTTGACAAAGCGGGTCAATCCTGTTATTAATGGTGTGGCTGCTTTTGATATTTTTTAAGAGCACCATTGAAAGCAGCCAGTTCGCACGAAATACGCGCCGAGTTGACCTCCCTGATGGGGAGGTCGCGGCGCTTTTTTAATGCTCGGATGAAAAAAACATGCCCGTGAAGCTCGACGCAGTCAAAGAGAAGCTCGGCGCCTTGGCCAAGAAGGCCAAGGGGCTCTCCGAGCTTTTGCTCGGCTCTCCCGACGTGCTGGCCATCGACGTCGGGACGTACTCCGTCAAGATCCTGCTGCTCAAGCAAGAGGGCCCTTCGATCGCGCTCAAGGCCTGGGGCTATTTGCCGCTCAACGCCAAGCCCGAGGCGACGGCCGACGAGAAGAAGACCCAGACCGTCAACATGGTGCGCGCCTTCCTGATCCAAAAGGGCCTCAAGATCAAGGAGGTGGCGACGTCTCTCTCGGGCAACTCCGTGATCGTGCGCTACGTCAAGTTCCCGCAGCTGACCAAGGGCGAGCTGCGCTCGACGCTCGCCACCGAGGCCGAGCCTTTCATCCCATTCGACATCAACGAAGTCCAGCTCGATTTCCACATCCTGAGTCACGTCGTCGAGGAAGGCCAGAAGAAGATGGAGACCGTGCTCGTGGCGGCCAAGAAGGACCTGGTCAACGCGCGGCTCGACATCCTGCAAGGAACCGGGCTCGTCCCCACGATCATCGACGTCGACTCCTTCGCGCTCGAGAACGTGTTCGAGAGACTGCGCGACCCGAAGATGGACAACGGCGCGACCCTCCTTCTCAACATCGGACACATGGTCACGAACCTCTCGATCGTCGAGCAGGGGGTGACCAAGGTCGTGCGCGATATCTTCATCTCGGGCAACACGATCAGCAAGGCGCTGATGAAGGCGTTCCAATACGATTTCGCGAAAGCCGAGGAGATCAAGAAGCAGTACGGCCTGATCGTCGACGCCGGCGAGAAGGAGAAAGCGCTTCAGGACGGCCAGCGCGAGGCGCTCGGCGTCTCCCAGGCCGTCGCCAACGTCGCCAAGGACCTCGTCGGCGAGGTCCATCGCTCCGTCGATTTCTATCTCTCGCAGGGTCCTGAACGCTCGATCGGCCGCATCATGCTGACGGGCGGCTCGGCGCGCATCAAGAACCTCGCCCAACACTTGTCGGCCGAGCTCAAGGTGCCCGTGAGCGTCCTTGATCCGTTCTCCATCTTGCCGCAGCCGCCCGCGGACCTCCCGCCGGAGCTCGCGCCCTCGTTCGGGGTCACGATGGGTCTGGCGCTGCGGCGCAACAGGGACTGGGTGTGACATGATCAAGGTCAACCTAGTCCCCGCCGAGATCCTCGCCAAGGCCGACCAGAAACGGCAGGCCATCCAAGCCGGCGCCGTCGGCGTGCTGGTGCTCTCGATCGTCGCGCTGATCTCGATGGGGCATTACTGGCGCTACGAGCGTATCGATAAGAAGCTCGCCAAGGACAAGTCGGACTTGAAAAAGCTCGAGGTGATCGTCTCGAAGGTCGAGGAGCTCGAGAAGACCGCCGCCGCGGTGCGCGCGCGTCTCAACGTCATCACCGATCTGCTCAAGAGCCGGCCGCTCTATCCGTATTTCATGTCCGATTTCGTGCGCAGCGTTCCTATGGGCGTGCGCGTCAAGACTTTGAGCACCGCCGGAGGCGGCAGCTCGGGTGGGGCGCTCAAGCTCACCATCTCCGCCGAGGCGCGCGCCAACGAGGACATCGCCGAGTGGGTGCGGCGGATGGAAGAGTCCGGCCGCTTCTCGAGCGAGGAGCTGGGTCCCGTCACGACGACGGAAGCCACCTCGATCTACAATTTCACGATGACGGCGACGTACTCGGCGAAGCTTTAGCCCATGGCCAAGATCAACATCAAGCTCAACAAGCAGCAGCAGCAGATGCTCGTCGCGGGCATCCTGCTGCTCGGCGGCTTCGGCACCAGCTACGTCGCGCTCTTCTGGATGCCGGTCTCGCAGAAGATCGCCGCGGCTCAAAAGGAGATCGAGGAGGTCGACGCCAAGATCGAGAAGGCGACGCGCCAGGCCGCGAGACTGCCGCGCCTAGAGCAGGACCTGGTCCAGCTCAACCAGCAGGCCGTCGATGCGGAGCGCCGGCTGCCGAAGAAGAAATCGACGACCGACATCCTCGTGACGGTCACCGAGCTCGCGGACAAGAACCACATCATACTCTTGAGCTTCGGCACCGGCGGGACCGCCGGCAAGAACGTCTCGTTTACCGAGCTCAACTACCCGATCACGGTCAAAGGCAGCTTCCATAATATCGGGAAGTTCCTTGCCTCGATCGCGCTCGAGGAGCGCATCTTCAACGTCTCCAACGTCGTCTACGGCGCGGCCAGCGACGCCGGCGACATGTCGGTGACCTTCACCCTCGTCTCATATCAATATAAAGGATGACGAGCGCGATCCTGGCCGTCTGGCTTTCGACTTTCGCCCGCGCGGCGGCGGCTCCCGCGCCGGCGCCCGCCGCCGCCGCTCCCGCCGTCAAACCCGCGGACGTCAAGGCTTCGACGGCTCCCGCGGCCGCGACCGAGCTCGCTGACCCGAGCCAGATCTACACCGCCGAGAAGCTGCGCGACCCCTTCCGCCAGCTGAGCGCGAACTCCGGCGACGGGGCGGCCACGCACTCCTTCACCGCCGACGACTTCAACATCCATAATCTGTCGCTGCGCGGCATGATGAAGGACCGCCGCGCCGATTACGCGCTTTTCGCCGACCCGGCGTTCGGAGTGACGTTCGTCCTGCGGGGCGGGCGCCTCTATGATCCCAAAGGCAGGCCCGTGCCGGGCGTGACCGGCGGCCTCGACATTCGGCGCAAGACGGCGCACCTCATGACCAAGGACAGCGACGTGCAGACCTTCCGTCTCGGAGAGGAGGGCGCCAATTGATGACCGGCTACTCACGGAGCAGCTTCATGAAGATCGACCCGAACCACCTGGCCCGCAAATCCGCGGCCATCGTCTTGTCGGCGCTGCTCGCCCTCGGAGCTTGGCCGGCGCTTCCCGTCTTCGCCGCCGACGCTCAGGACAATCCCTCCGTCGAAAGCCTGGAAGTGCTGGCGGACAGCGTGATGATCCACACGGCCGGGGACGTCTCCTACAAGGCCATCGTCACGACGAGCCCCCCGCGTCTCATTCTGCAGCTCAACGGCGCCGAATATCACGCCGCGGCCAAGCGCTTCGAGGGCAAGGGCAAGCTGCTCAAGGCCGTGCGTGCCGGCCAATATTCGCGCGCCCCGGACCTCGTCGCGCGCGTCGTTTTGGATCTGACCCAGCCGACGGCGTACAAGGTCGTCAAGACCGACGACGGTTTGCGCGTCGATCTGGGAGAATCGCGGCAGGAGGCGGCGTCTTCGGCGACGCCTCAGGCCGCCCCGGTGGCGATCAAGCCCAAGCCCGCGGCGTCCGCGAAGCAGGCCCTGGCCGCCAACGCCTCTTCGAAGGGCGGCGACGGGCTCCCCATATCGCGTCCGCTCGCCGACGCGCCGGCGGATCAGCCGCGCAAGGAAGTCGGCAACATGTCGACGCGCTACAGCTCCGAGCTCGCCGATGACGCTTCCAAGGGCAGCGTCCAAGGCGAGGCCGCGCCGGAGCCCTCCTCCGGTAAAGGCGTCGATCTCGCGCCGGCCGCAAAGGACAACGATCGCCACGACGACATCATGCAGCATCTGCCGATGGACCTCGTCTCTCTCGACTTCGACAACACCGACATCCACGACGTGCTCAAGCTCATGAGCGCCAAGGCGCACGTCAACCTGATCTACGGCAACGACGTGACCGGCAGCTTGACCCTCCACTTGGTCGACGTGCCGTTCGCCGACGCGTTCCGCACGGCGCTGACGATGATGAACCTCATCACCGCCCAGGTCGGCGATAATATCCTGCGCGTGATGTCGCCTACCGGAATGAAGAATCAATCGCAGGTCGGGTTGACGACGGAGGTCATCTCGCTCAACTACCAGCAAGCCGGCTCGGTCCTCGCCGCCGTCAACCAGGTGCGCTCGGCGGAGGGCCGCAGCGGCACGGCCGTCGCGGACGCCAAGACCAACTCGATCATCATCACGGAGACCGTCGAGGGGATGCTGGCGACCAAGAGGCTCATCGCCTCGCTCGATCAGCGCCCGAAGCAGGTCTTGATCGAGGCCAAGCTCATCGAGGTCAACCTCAGCGACTCGCTCAACTACGGCATCCAGTGGGACTATTTTTCCGAGGACGTCGGCAAGGCGCTCGGAAAGCAAGGCTTGACCACCGTCGGCGCGGTGCCTGGTTTGCCGAGCGCGACGCCGGCCGGGCCGGCCACCGGCTCGGGGCTCGACCAAAACGTCGTCACCGCCAACGGCGTCGGCCCGACGGGTTCTCTCGGCTCGAGCGGCCGAGGCACCGGCGTCGGGCTGCCCGCCGACAAGGTCTTCGGCGCGTTCACGCTCGGCCGCGTCGTCAACAACTACATGTTGAGCGCGACGCTGACCGCCGCGGCTTCGCAAGGCAAGGTCAAGGTCCTCTCGGACCCGAAGGTCGCCACGCTCAATAATCAACAGGCGACGATCAACGTCCAGACCCAGTTCCCCTACGTGACCTCGAACGTGACGGCCACGGGCGTGACGAGCAACAACATCCAATACGTCGCCACCGGCATCACGCTCTCGGTCACGCCGTCGATCAACGCCGACGGCCGCATCACGCTTCAGGTGGCCCCGACCGTCAGCCAGCCGTCGGCGACGGCCGCGGCGGCGGCGGGCGGCGCGCCAGGCATCGACACGCGCAACGCGAACACGACCGTGCTCGTGCGCGACGGCGACACGATCGTCATCGGCGGCCTGATCTCCGATTCGATCAGCGACGTCATCTCGAAGATCCCGTTCTTCGGCGACATCCCGATCCTCGGCTGGCTGTTCAAGAAGCGCAGCAAGCAGCGCACGCGCAGCGAGCTGCTGATCTTCGTCACGCCTAAGATCATGGACTGAAGGCGTGCTCGCGCTGCTTGTCGGGCTCCTGGTCTCCGTGGGCCCGCTTCTGCGCGGGTCTTGGGACCCCTGGGCGCAGTCGCTTTTTTTCTGCGCCGTCAGCCTCGGGACGGGACTCTGGCTCGCGGGCCGCGTACTGATCGGCTACGTCCCGATCCCCTCTCGAAGACGCGCCCTTTGGGCCTGCGGATTGGCCGCGCTGGCGCTGTTGTCGGCCGTCGCGAGTCCCGTCTCCTCGTCGGCCGTGCCGTCCTGGCGCGCGCTCGCGCTGGGCCTGTGGATCTTCCCCGCGGTCACGGTCATCTCGAAGGACGACCGCGCGCTCATCGACGAAGCGGCGCGCGCGGCGGCGTGGGTCCTGGCGCTGCTCGCGTTTTATCAGCACTTTCACGACCATATCGCGCGTCCGGCGGGCGCGCTGCTCAACGAGAACGTTTTCGCGGCCTCGATCCTTTTATTCCTTCCTCTGGCGGCCGCGAAGCGGGATTGGCTGCTCTCCGCGGCGCTGCTCGTCTGCTTGTGGTGGTGCCATAGCGTCGGAGCTTGGCTCGGCCTTGCCGCCGCGCTCGTGCTGATGCGGCGCAGCGACGGGGCGGTCGGCTACTGGACGGGGCTCTTGATCGGCGCCTGCGGCCTGATCGCGGTGTGCGGGAAATTCCGCTCGCCGGCGGCGGCCGATCGTTGGGGCTGGTGGACGGCCGCGGCGCGCATGGCGGCCTCGAGGCCGTGGTTGGGCTTCGGTCCCGGCTCTTTCGGGTCCGTCGCGCCGGGATTCCAAAGCGAGAGCTGGGGCATCTCGACCGTCTTCGCGCACCAGCATTTCCTCGAGCTCGCCGCCGAGTGCGGCCTGCTCTATCTCGCGCTCTGGCTCGCCGGGCTCGCCGGCTTCCTGCGGCGCGGCGGCGCGTATAAGCGCTTCGGCGCGTTGGCCGTGCTGATCCAGTCGCTGTGGGATTTCGGTCTTTCGATCCCGGCGGTCTTTTGGCTCTTTTGCTATTTCGCGGCGTCGTCGGCTCCGGAGGAGGCGCGCGGCATCAACGTCTCCGCGCGGGCCAAGCTGCCGCTGTGCGCGGCGGCGCTCGGGGGGGCGCTTCTTCTCGCGGGCTGGTCGTGGCGGCTTTGGCGCGCCGACGTGTTCAAGGCCCAGGCCGCCGCGCTGCTCGTCGCCGGCGACGCCGGGGAGCGCTCGGGCGCGCTGCTCGCGCGCTCGCTGGCCATCGCCGACGACCCGGAGGCCGAGCGTCTGGCCGCCGAGGTCGAGCTTCGGCGCGGAGGCGACACGCGCGAAGGCTTGCTTCGCGCGACCGCCCATTTCATACGCGCGGCCAGGCTCGATCCGTACCGGCCGTCGAACTGGAACGCGCTCGCGCGCGTCTCGCTGCGCTTGGGCGACGCCGCGTCGGCCCGGCGCTTCCTCGCCGACGGCGCGCGTTATTGCCCCACGCTGCGTTCCAACTATCAAGCGGCTCCATGAGCTCTTTCAAGGACCGCGACGTTTCTTTCGGCGCGCTGCTGCTCGCTCTCGTGGCCGCGCCGCTGCTGCCGTCTTGGATATCCGGCTTGGTCCATTATTGGGGCGACCTGACCTACCTCCAGCACCCATGGCACGTCTACGACGCCCAACTGCTCGAAGCCGGACGCCTTCCTCTTTGGAACCCGTACGTCTATTTCGGGATGCCGCAGGCCGCGGCGATGCAGGACGCCCTCTTTTATCCCGGCGGCGCGCTGTTCTCCTTCTTCTCCTTTCCCGTAGCCGCGGAGGCCTTCGCGGCCGCGCACGCGGCGCTGGCCGGTTGGCTGACCTTCCTGTGGCTGCGCGCGCTGCGCCTGCGGCCGTCGGCGGCGCTGCTCGGCGCCGCCGCCGTGTCGCTCGGCGGGATCTTTCTCGAGAACCGCCAGTTCATCAACCACCTCTCGACGCTCGCCTTCGTCCCGGCGCTTCTGCTCTGCTTCGGACGCCCGCTGCCGCTCGCCTTGGCGCTGGCGCTCGCGTTTCTCGCGGGCTTCCCGCCGTTTCTCGTCGGCGGCGCGGCCGCGGCGTGGGGCTTGGCCCTCGCGCTCGGCGGACGCGCGGCCAAGCCCGCGCTGCGCGCCTGGGTCGCGGCGGGCGCGCTCGCCGCTCTGGCCTCGGCGTGCCTGCTGCTTCCCGCGCTCGAGCTCTGGTCGCGTTCGCGCCGCGCGGCCGGCGTGCCGCTCGAGGAGGCCCTGCTCCGGCGTTTCGCTCCGGCGGACCTTCTTCAATGGCTTGGCCCCCTCGCGACGGGCTTCGCGCGGTTCGATCCGTCGAGACGCTGGTGGACCTGCTGCTGCGTCGGCCTCGTCGTCGCCGCGTCGGCGCTCGCCGGCGTCCGGCGGCTCTCCGCGTATCGCCGAGCGGGCCTCATTCTCCTCATCGGCGGCGCGGCGGCTCTCACTCTCGGCCCGCGCTGGGCGTGGGCGCGTTTGGCGCCTCTTCGTTTCATGCGTTATCCGGGGAATCTCTCGTTTCTCGCGCTTTGGCCGGTCGCGCTCTGCGCCGCGCTCGGCGCGGGGCGCCGGTGGTCGCGCCTGCTCGCCGCCGCCGCCGCCGTCGAGCTTTTGTTCTATTCGTGGAACGCTCTGCCCGTGTTCTCCGCGCGGATGTATTCGGAGCGAGGGCCTCTCGTCGAGCGGCTGCAAAACGAGCTCGACGGCGAGCGCTTCATGCTCTCGCCGCGGGCGCTCGAAGCGGGCCAGGGCCGCGACCCGGTCGAGTGGAAGGAAAGGCTCTACGGCCTCAACAGCGCGGCGTACCGCCTGCGCGCGGCGAGCGACTCCGGCGAGCCGCTCGTGCCCGCGTCCAATTTCGCGGCGATGGACGCGTTGTTCTCGGCGAAAGACGCCGCGGCGGCGGCCGCGCTGCTGCCGGCCGCGGACGTGCGCATTCTTTTGACGCCGTCACCGCTGCTCGCCGCGCCGGGTCTCGAGCCGGCGGGCCGCGCGCTGTGGTCGTTCTCGCGCGCGACGGCCCCGGCCGCGCCCGCGCTCTTTTTCGACGAGAGAGCTCCCCTCGCGGACGCGCTCGCGCCGCTTCCTCCCGGCGGGCGCCCGCTTGCGCTCGAGCGGCCTCGCGAGGACCGCTTCGCCGTCGAGGGCGAAGCGACGGCGCCCGGGTGGGCCTACGTGGCCGAACCCCTTTATCCCGGCTGGAAGGTCCGCTTCGACGACGGCGCGGCGGCGCGCCCCTTGCCGGCCATGACCGCGTTCCAGAAGATCGCCGTCCCGGCCGGGCGATGGAGGCTGACATTTCGCTATGATCCAGAGAGCTGGCGCGCCGGCCTTCTGGCCACGCTCGCCGGGCTCGCGCTTTTGAGCGCTTTGGCGCACCGACGGCTCTCGCGATGGCAAAACTCACTCAGGACGTCCTGATCGTCAAGTCGGCCGCGCTCGGCGACGTCTTGCGCACGACCTCGCTTTTGCCGGCCCTCAAGCGCCGCTTCGGCGGAAAGATCTGGTGGCTGACCGCGCCCGGGGCCGTGCCGCTGCTCGCGGGCAACCCCCTGATCGACCGCGTCGCGACGCTCTCGTCGCTCCCGGGACGAAAGTTTCCCGTCGTGCTCAGCCTCGAGGAAGACCCGGCGCTGGCTCGCGCCGCGGTCGAGAGCTGCGCGGGCGTTCTCGTCGGCATCTACCCCGAGGGCAGGCGTCTGCGGTATACGCCTTCCTCGGCGAAGTACTACGACATGAGCCTTCTCAATCCCGATCCGGACGGAGGCCACTCCGGGGCCGACGCGCTCAAGAAAGCCAACCGCCTGACTTACGCCGAGCTGTGGCTGTCGGCGCTCGGTTTGCCTCGGCGGCGCGTGCCGCCGCGATTGGTCTTGTCCAAGGCGGAGCGCCGCCGCGCGGCGGCCTGGCTTTCTCGAGCGAAGCTCAAGCGCGCGCCGATCGCGCTCAACGCCGGAGCGGGATCGCGCTGGCCCGCGAAGCAGCTCGACGAGCGGCGCGCCGCGGCCGTCGCCCGGGCGCTGGCGGTTCTCGGCCGGCCCGTCGTGCTGCTCGGGGGCGCCGACGAGCGCGAGCGCAACGCCCGCATCGCGAAGGAAAGCGGGGCCCTCGCCGCGCCGGTCCAAAGCCTGCGCGATTTCGCGGCGCTCGTCGAGCGCTGCGCCGCCGTCGTGACGACCGACAGCCTCGCCCTGCACGTCGCGACCGCGCTGCGCCGGCCCGCGATCGTTCTGGTCGGGCCGACGTCGTCGGCCGAGCTCGACGTTTTCGGCAAAGGCGAGAAGATTCTACCGCCGAGCGCCTGCCCCTGCTTCTATAAAGCGAACTGCATGCGCGAGCGTCACTGCCTCGATCAGATCCCGCCGGCGCGCGTCGCCGCGGCCGTGGAGCGCTGGCTGTGAGCGGCAAGCCTCGCGTCGTCGTGCTGCTGCCGACCTACGACGAGGCCGAAAACATCGAGCCGCTCGCGCGCGAGCTGCTCGGGCTCGCCGTGCCGGGGCTCGAGGTCTGCGTCGTCGACGACGGCAGCCCCGACGGCACGGGCAAGATCGTCGAGGACCTTGCCGCGCGCGCGCCGGGGGTGCGGCTTTTGTCGCGCGCGGGCCTGCCTCGCGGGCGAGGCCTGGCCGGCGATCGAGCGGGC
>CAZRIP010000009.1:0-55888 GCA_964600165.1 uncultured Elusimicrobia bacterium
CTTGACGCCCGCGGCTTTGCCTAAAGCCCTCAAGTCGCGCCAGAACTGGACGCGCGAGACGCGCTTGCCCGCGCGCGTCAAGAACAGATAAGGCCGCGGGTCCTCGAAGGCGTCGCGCCGCAGCTCGAGGTACTGCTTGACCAAACGCGCGGCGCGCTCGTGCAGCGGGATCATCCGCTCTTTCGAACCCTTGCCGAGCACGCGCACCCAGCCGTCTTGAAGATTGATCGCGTCGGGAGTCAAATTGACCAGCTCCGAGACGCGCATGCCCGTCGCGTACAGCAGCTCGAGCATCGTGCGCGCGCGCGCGGCGGAAAAAGACGGCTTGATCGGCGCCGTGAAAAGCCGCTCGAGGTCCTCTTTCGACAAATACGCGGGCAAGCGCTGCGGCAGGCGCGGGGAGCGGAAGGCCTCGGCCGGGCTCTCCGCGAGACGGCGTTCCACGACCTGATAGCCGTAGAACGACTTGAGAGCCTCGATCTTGCGGAAAAGCGAGGCGGGGCTCAGCCCCGCCTCGCTTTTCAGATGCCAGACGTAATCGGACAACAGCTCATGATCCGCCTTGAGCGGATCGCGTCCGCCCAAGTACGACAGATACTGGCCGATGTCGGAGCAATAGGCCTCGCAGGTGTTGCCTGCGAGGCCTTTTTCGAGGGAGAGATATTTCTTGAATTCCTCGAGATGCTCCAACGGTAGCGTTACTTAGCCGCCGCCTTCGGCGTCGGTTTCGCTCCGGCCTTCACTTCGGCGGGCTTCTCCGCGACCGCCGGAGCGAGGGTTTCGGGCTGCGCCGCGCTACCGGGCTGGACCAAGAACTTCGCGCGAAGGGCCTGCTCAAGTTTCGTGGCCACTTCCGCGTGATGCTTGAGATACGCCTTCGCGTTCTCGCGTCCCTGCCCCAGGCGCTCGCCGTTATAAAGGAACCACGAGCCCGACTTCTCGACCAGCTGCGCGTCGACGCCCATGTCGATGAGGCACCCTTCGCGCGACACGCCGTAGCCGTGGATCAGCTCGAACTCGGCGGTGCGGTACGGCGGCGCCACCTTGTTCTTGACGATTTTCACGCGCGTGCGGCAGCCGACGACGACGTCGCCTTCCTTGATGTTCTCGATGCGGCGGATCTCCAAGCGGCAGGTGGAGTAGAACTTCAGCGCCAGGCCGCCGGTCGTCGTCTCGGGGTTGCCGAACATGACGCCGATCTTGTTGCGGATCTGGTTGATGAAGATCAGGCACGTGCGGCTCTGGGCCACGGCCGCCGTGAGCTTGCGCAGCGCTTGCGACATCAGGCGCGCCTGCAATCCCATGTGGCTGTCGCCCATCTCGCCCTCGATCTCGGCTTTCGGCACGAGCGCGGCGACGGAGTCGACGACGATGACGTCGAGCGCGGAGGAGCGGATGAGCTTCTCGGTGATCTCGAGCGCCTCTTCGCCGGAGTCGGGCTGCGCGATCAAGAGCTCGTCGACCTTGACGCCCAACTGGCCCGCGTACGCGGGGTCCATCGCGTGCTCGGCGTCGATGTAGGCGGCCGCGCCGCCGGTCTTCTGCGCCTGCGCGACGACTTGCAGCGCCAAAGTGGTCTTGCCGGAGGACTCCGGGCCGTAGACCTCGATGATGCGTCCGCGCGGGAAGCCGCCCACGCCCAAGGCCAGATCGAGCGACAGCACGCCGGTCGGGATCGCGTCGATCTTGATCTTCGCGGCCCGCTCGCCGAGCTTCATGATGGCCTCGCGGCCGTACGCCTTCTCGATCTGCGCCAACGCCAGCTCCAACGCCTTGCCCTTCGGGGTGTTCTCCATTTCTTTTTACGCTCCTTGAGTTAAAATTCCCGCTGGCATCAGGGCCAATGAACCCATTAGCCTTGTATCGTACACTCGTTCGAACGGCCTGTCAAGGCCTAATCCGCTGCTTTCTCGAAAAGCCCGGCGTCCATGACCTGCAGGCTCGTGCGCAGCTCGACGGCGCCGGCGTCGTCTTTCTGAGGCGACGGCACCTCGGCGTAGAACGCGCGCAGCACGGTCTCGCCGTCCGTCCACCAGAACTTGCCCTGGCTGCGGCGCGGCTCCCCATAGATGAGGGACAGCTCCCCCGCGAGCTGCTCGACCGACTCTTCGCGCGTGTACGCCGCGTCATAGATGAGCTGGATCTCCACGAGACGGTCCCTTTTCATCCCCAGCCACATGACGTCGACATGCGGCTCCGGGTATTTGAGGCCGGACCTCTCTATACGGATACGATTGACCCCCTGTTTTAGTTCCCTTTGCGAGGGCCATTCGTGGGAGGGACTGTAGATTCTTTCGATCTCGTCGAGGTGATCTCCGAGCTTGAGATGCGCCAAGTGGCGCTGGACGGGCGAGGGTGCTTCGTCTTGCGCGCGAGCGGAAAAAGCCAGAGCGAGAGCCGATCCGAGAAAGACTATTTTTAAAAACAGCTTCAAGGGCGCGAACTCTTGTCGACAAGAGTTCGCGCGCACGGCTAGCGCATCGCCAAATGGCGGCGCGAGGCGCGCGCGTAGTAGCGCGGATAGCCGCCGTAGTGGACGAAGGTGATGTGGCCGAGCTTGGTGATGAAGTCCTTGGCGTCGTGATAGCTGCCGTTGGAGCCCGTCAGCACGGTCATCGCGTAGTCGCCGCGCGGCGTGAAAAAGACCGCCGAATCGTGGCAGGCCTGCCGCAAGAGCCCGGTCTTGTGCGCGATCTCCCAGCCGCTCGGCAGGCCCTTGGACAGCCGCGACGGCGGGCGCTTGTCTTTCAAGATGTTCATCATCACGACCGAGGACGGCTCGTCGACCATCTCGCCGCGATAGATCTTCTCCATGAGCATCGTCATCTCGCGGGCGGTCGTATAATTCTCGTGGGCCACGCGTCCGCCCTTGATGCTCATCCCGTCCTGATAGATGCCGGTATAAAGCAGGCCCATGCGCGGGAAGATTTGTTGGATGTAGCCCATGCCGACCGCCTCGATCATCATGTTCGTCGCCGTATTGTCCGACTCGGCGATCATGTGGTCGAGCAATTGGCGCACGGTGTACTTGCTGCCGTCGGGAGCCCACTTGAGCGAGCCCGAGCCGCCGACGCGGTTGTGCCGGCGCAGGGTCAGCGTCGTGTGCAGCGAAAGACCGCCGTCGCGGATCTTGTAAAAGGCCGCGCACATGACCGGCACCTTGATCAGGCTCGCCGACGGGAAGAGATCGTCCGGATGATAAGCCCACTCGCGGCCGCTCTTCAAATCCTTGAGATAGACGGCGACGCGGGCGTGGCGGCCCGCGGCCAGGACGTCGAGCTCTCGGACCATCTCGTCCCACGTGGCGTCCGAGGGCGCCTGGACCATCACGGGCTGGGGCCTCGGCGCGATTTCCGCCGTTGCCGGCGCGGCCGGAAACGGCTCCCGCGGCCTTTGGAACGGCGTTGCCGCCGGAGCAGGCACCACGCTCGCCTCGTCGGCGGGCGCCGCGTCGAGCTGGCTCCAATCGAGCTTATAGCCGAGCGCGTAGGAGCCGACGACGACGGCCAGGGCCACCGCCAGCATGGCGTCGGTCCGATCGAACTTGACGGCGAAGTTCGGCTTCAGGCGTTCCATCGTCGGAGTGTGCTGTTTTTAAGGATAACAGACGACCCCCCGATCCGCAAGAGCCGAATTGTTGCGGATCGGGGGGTCGGTCTTGGCTATTTGGCCTTGGCGGCCGCGCTGCTGAAGACGAGCTTCTCGCCGCCGGGATCGACGTCGACGACGATCGTGGCTCCCGGGTCGAACTTCTTCATCAAGATGTCCTCGGCCAGCGGGTCCTCGACGGAGCGCTGGATCGTGCGGGCCAGCGGCCGCGCGCCGTAGTTCGCGTCGAAGCCGTTCTTGATGAGGAATTTCGAAGTCTCTTCGGAAAACTCGACCTTGAAGCCTTGCGTCTCGAGCTTCGCGCGCACGCGGCCGAGCATCAGGGTCAAGATCTGCGTCATCTCCGCCTCGCTGAGCGGGTGGAAGACCAGGATCTCGTTGATGCGGTTGATGAACTCGGGGTTGAAGACGCGCTTGACCTCGTCCATCACGGTCTCCTTCATCTTCTTGTAGTCGCGCTCCTCGGCCTCCTTGTTCTCCGCCGCGGCCATGAAGCCGAGCGATTTGCCCTTGGAGATCAGGCGCGCGCCCACGTTCGAGGTCATGATGACGACGGTGTTCTTGAAGCTGACCTTATGGCCCAAGTTGTCGTTCAAGAGGCCGTCGTCCATGACCTGCAACAGGATGTTGAAGACGTCGGGGTGGGCCTTCTCGATCTCGTCGAGCAGAACCACGGAATACGGCTTGCGTCGGACGGCCTCGGTGAGCTGGCCGCCCTCTTCGTAGCCGACGTAGCCCGGAGGCGCTCCGATCAGGCGGCTGACCGCGAACTTCTCCATGTACTCGGACATGTCGATGCGGATCATCGCCTCGTCGTTGCCGAACATGAACTCGGCCACGGCGCGCGCGAGCTCCGTCTTGCCGACGCCCGTCGGACCGAGGAACAAGAAGCTGCCGATCGGCTTCTTGACGTCTTTCAAGCCCGCGCGCGCGCGGCGGATGGCTTGGGAGATCGTCTTGATCGCCTCTTCCTGGCCGATGACGCGCTTGTGGAGGTTCTCCTCCATGTGCACGAGCTTCTCGGTCTCGGTCTCGGTGAGCGCCGTGACGGGCACGCCGGTCCACTTGGACACGACGGTGGCCACGTCCTCGGCCGTGATCGTCGGCGTCGATTGGTCGCGCTTCTCGCGCCACTTCTTCTTCGCCTCCTCGAGCGCCTTGCGCAGCTCCTTCTCCTTGTCGCGCAGGCGCGCGGCCTTCTCGTACTCCTGGCCGCTGATGGCGCCGGACTTCTCCTTGACCACCTTCTCGATCTCGACTTCCTTCTCCTTGAACTGAGGCGGCGTCTGCGAGGTCTGCAGGCGCGCGCGGGAACCGGCCTCGTCGATCAAGTCGATCGCTTTATCCGGCAGGAAGCGCTCGGAGATATAGCGGTCGGCGAGCTCGGCGGCGGCGCGCAGCGCGAGCTCGTCGTATTTCACCTTGTGGTGCGCTTCATACTTGTCGCGCAGGCCGGAGAGGATCTGGATCGTCTCCTCGACCGACGGCGGGTCGACGATGATCGGCTGGAAGCGGCGCTCGAGCGCGGCGTCGTGCTCGATGTACTTGCGGTACTCGTCGAGCGTGGTGGCGCCGATCGTCTGCAGCTCGCCTCGAGACAAGGCGGGCTTGATCATGTTCGACGCGTCGATGGCGCCTTCCGCGGCGCCGGCGCCGATGACGGTGTGCAGCTCGTCTATGAAGAGGATGACCGAGTTCTTCGAGCGGCGGATCTCCTCGATGATGTTCTTCAAGCGCTGCTCGAACTCGCCGCGGTACTTGGTGCCGGCGACGACGAGGGCGAGGTCCAGGGTCAGAACGCGCTTCGAGGCCAAGATCTCGGGGATGTCGCCGGACGCGATCTTCTGCGCGAGGCCCTCGACGATGGCGGTCTTGCCGACGCCGGGGTCGCCGATCAAGACGGGATTGTTCTTCGTGCGGCGCGCGAGGATCTGGATCATGCGCTCGATCTCGTCGGCGCGGCCGATGACGGGGTCCAATTTTCCCTCGCGGGCCATGATGGTGAGGTCGCGGCCGAACTCGTCGAGCGTCGGAGTCTTCGACTTCGTGCGCGTCGGCGTGGCGGGCTGTCCGCCCTGCGCGCCCTGCTGGCCGACGTGCGGGGTCTGGCCTTCGCCCAGGAGATTGAGGACCTCTTCGCGCACGACGTCGAGCCGAAGACCGAGGTTTTCCAACACCCGAGCGGCGACGCCCTCCTCCTCGCGGATGAGGCCGAGCAAGAGATGCTCCGTGCCCACGTAAGAGTGGCCCATGTGCTGGGCCTCCTCGACGGCGTACTCGAGAACTTTCTTGGCCCGCGGCGTGAACGGGATCTCGCCGAGAAGCATGACGTTGTCGCCCGTGCCGACGATCTTCTCGATCTCGGAGCGCACGCGGCGCAGGTCGACGCCGAGGTTCGCGAGAACCTGCGCGGCGACGCCCTCGCCGAGGGCGATGAGGCCGAGCAGGATGTGCTCGGTGCCGACGTAGTCGTGGTTGAGGCGCTTGGCCTCTTCCTGCGCGATCAGGATCACCCGCTGCGCCCGCTCAGTAAACCGGTTGGACATAGTTTTCTCCGTGCGACCCGATCCTCACCTACAGTATAGGACTACCGAATCGTCTCGGCGTGTACGAATTGGGTCAGAATCCATTTTACATTTTTTGATCGCCGCAAGCGGCCGGCCTTTACCGTAACTTTACTCTCGCGTAACATTTTTTAGTGGCGCGCGGCGGCCGCCGGGTCTATACTGGAAGCGCCCCTGGAGGAATCGCGATGAAGGCTCCGGCACCCATCGGTCTTTTCCTGAGCATGGCGCTCGCGCTGCCCGCCGGCGCGGTTTCCTCTCGGTCCGGTCGCTCGGTCTCCAGAACGTCGCGGACCTCCGTCCGCGCGTCCGCGTCGGGCTTCGTCGGCGCGCGCGGCGCCTCGCATTTCTCGGGCGGCGGCTTCTCGGGACGGCACGCGCTCGCCACGACGGGCGGCTCGGCTCCGGCTCCCGCGCCGGCTCCGAGCGCTCCCGGCTGGCTCGCCAACCCGCAGCCCGGCGCGCTGATCCGCTCGGCGGGGATGGGGTATAAGATCGCCGACGGCGGACCGGTCCATCTGACGGTCGATTACAGCCCCGCCGGTTGGGCCGACGTCATCGACCATAACGGGACCTTCGCCCAATACGCGACCGGCATCGGCGTCCACCAAGGACCGCGCGACACTCCGCCCTATCCGGGAAACAGCGGCGGCGGCGCGGGCGGCAACGGGATCACGACCACCGGCCCGGTCCTCGGCCTCGACGGAAACGGCCAGACGATCGTCGCGCAGCCCGGTCATTGATATGAAGATCCTTCTCGCGCTCATCCTCGCTCCCTCGCTGGCGTTCGGCTACGGCGCCGGCTACGCCGGCTCCGCGAGCCGGCGGCAAGACCAAAAAGGCAAGCCGCGAGCCGTCAGGCAGACCCGCGGGCGCGCCCTGGCCGGACGCGCGACGGCGGGCAGGGGCCGCGCTTTCGCGGGACGGCGCGCGATGGCCGGCGCGCCGGGCTCCGGGCTCTCGGGCGCGGCTCCAACGGCGACGACTCCTTCGAGCTTCGCGTATCAAGGCTACGGCCCGGGAACGCTCAAGAACAACCCGACCTCCGCTCCGAGTTCCCAGCGCACGAGCGACTCGATGAGCCCCGCCGGCTCGGGCTCGGCCATTACGCACAACGAAGCGGCGGCGCAATGGACCACGGGCCTGGGCGTCGGCGGCAAGGGCCCGCCAGAGCAGGCGGCCCCGGCCGCCGGCGGCGCGGGCGGCAACGGGATCACGACCAACGGCACCGTGCTCGGCCTCGACTCTAACGGCCAGACCGTCGCGCAGCCCGGCCATTAGCCGCAAATCGGCCGCGGACGTGTTAAACTATCTCCATGTCCAACGCCGAAGCACCGTCCGTCGAGACGATCGACGCCCTTAAGACCAAGTCGCTGCTGCTGATCTCCTCCCCCTCGCCGACCAAGCGCCACATCTTCCAACGCCTGAAGGCCGCCGGCGCCAAGCTCACGCTCCTCTCCGCCGAAAGCTCGTGGGCCGCGCGCTACGCCGATCATTATCTCGCCGCCGACACCAAGGACCAGGCCGAGACGATCGCGCGCGTCGAGGAGTATCTCAAGGACAACAAGATCGACGGCGCGCTGACGTTCTGGGAGAACGCCGTGCCGCTGTGCGCGGCGCTTTGCGAGCGCTTCGGCTGGGTCGGCCACAAGGTCGCCGCGGCGACGACGGCGCGCAACAAGATCGCGACGCGGCGCGCCCTCGAGGCGCACAAGCTGCAGCGCTACTCTCCCGCGTGGGCGCAGATCAAGACGCCCAAGGACCTCGAGCGGGAGACGCCGCGCATCGGCTTTCCTCTGGTGCTCAAGCCCGCCTGGGGCGTCAAGAGCCAGTTCGTCGTGCGCGTCGACTCGCTCGAGGAGGCGCGCCACGCGTTCGACTACATCAAGTCGAACATGACGCCGAACTTCGACCCGATCTTCTCTTCCGGGACGGAGATCCTCGCCGAGGCCTACATGGACGGGGCCGAGATCGACGTCGACTTGCTCGTCCAGGACGGCGAGGTGAAGTTCCACGCGTTCACCGACAATTTCCCCACCAAAGAGCCCTTCTTCATCGAGACCGGCGACGCCATGCCCTCGCGCCACGAGCCCTCGGACTTGGCGGCCGTGCTCGACATGGCCAAGAAAGTCGTCGCCGTCGTCGGGCTGACCAACGGCGCCCTGCATCTCGAAGCCAAGATCGGCAAGGACGGCCCCAAGCTCATCGAGTTGAACGCGCGCATGGGCGGCGACTACCTGTGCGACTGGATCAAGACGGTCTGGGACGTCGACATGGTCGAGCAGCACGCGCGCATCGCCGCCGGCCTGCCCTGCGACCCCAAGATCCTCAAGGAGCCGAAGACGCACATGGTCGGCAAGTACCTGATCCCGCCGCACTCGGGCGTCATCACGACGCTCTCGCAGCCGGCCGACGAGCCCGATCCGAAAAAAGTCCATGACGTCTACCTTCAGAAGGAGCCCGGCGATCCCGTGCTCGTGCCGCCGGAGGGCTTCGAGACGATCGGCTGGGTCGTCGGCCGCGGCGACACCTACGCCGAGGCCGAGGAAAACCTCGACGAGGCCGTCGGCAAGATCACGATGTCGATCGCGCGCTTCGATCCCACGTCCTCGATCGGCAAGACCCGCCGCAAGAACCGCTTCGGCGCCGCGCAAGTCGCGCGCCGGCGCATCATCCAGTCCGCGCGCATCGAGAAAGTGCGCGGCTTGGACCCGAAGTCCGGCAAGGCGCTGCACGTCGGCATCCTTTGCAACATCTTCTCCGAGGACGCGGGCGAGGAGGCGGCGGTCCACTCCGATCTCACGTCCGTCGGCCGCAACATCCAGGCCGCCGTCGAGAAGAAAGGGCACCGCGTGACGTTCTTCGACATGAACGAGACGCCGCTGCCTTTCAACAAGATCGCCGAGTCGAACGTCGACGTGATCTTCAACGTCTGCGAGCGTATTAATAATTCGTCGTTGCTCGAGCCGCACGCGGCCGCGATCCTGGACTGCCTCGGCGTGCCTTACACGGGCAGCAACCCGCTCACGCTCGCGCTCTGCATCGACAAGGTCAAGGTCAAGAAGCTCCTCGAGCACGCGGGGCTGCCGACGCCGCGCTTCGACTACGTCTTCCGCAAGGACGAGCCCATCCGCGAGGACCTGCGTTATCCGCTCATGGTCAAGCTCGCCAACACGGATAACTCGATCGGCATCTCGAACAACTCCGTCGTCACGAGCCTCAAGCAGCTCAAGGACCAGGTCGCCATGCTCCTCGAGAAATACAACCGCCCCGTCTTGATCGAAGAGTACATCGAAGGGGACGAAGTCGACGTCTCGATCATGGGCAACGAGGAGCGCGTCAAGGTCCTTCCTTTATCGAGGTCGATCTTCGACGAGCTGCCCAAAGGCACGTGGGGCATCTACCCCTTCCAGGCCAAGTGGGACGATGATTCCGTCTATGAGAAGATCCGCGTCGAGCGGCCGGCGAAGTACTCGCAGAAGCTGACGGCGCTGATCTCGGAGATCTGCCTCGACGCCTACAACTTGGTCGACGCGCACGACTACGCCCGCGTCGAGGTCCGCGTCGACAAGCTCGGCAACCCGTACATCCTCGAGGTCAACCCGAATCCCTCGATCAACCGCGGCGACTGCGTCCCCAACTGCGCCGAGATGACGGGCTTGAACTACGAGGACTTCATCGACGACATCTTGAACGAGGCGATCCGACGCTACCGCGCCCGCCCGCCGTATTACCATCTGCAGAGCGCGTTGGCCCCGCTCGGCTAGGCCCATTGATCGGAGCTCCTTGGGTCCCAGGACCCATAATGCGGCTCATCAATGAAGCTACAATCAATTCATGATCAAACGAACGACGACTCACGCCTTTGTGACTTGCCTGGCCTTGCTGTGCGCCGCCGGCGCCATGGCCCAGACCGCGCCGAGCCCCTTTGACGCCAAGGTTCCCGCGAACATGCCGCAGTCCGACATCGTCCCCTCCATCGAGAGCGGGCTCAAGGCGCTGGCGAGCCTCAAGATGCCGGCGAAATGCGTCTACAAGGACGCGGCGACGATGACGGAAGGCCCGAGCGACGAGGTCGCCAACATCGTCCCCGCCGCCTCGCTCGAAAAGGTCGATCCGGCCTGCAAGGGCGCGGCCCTGCCCCAACTCGTGCACGGCATCTACGACCGCAACGCCAAGATCGACACCAAGGTTTGGCTCACCCAACTCGGCGATCGCTTCGAGCGCCAGGGCTACAAGGTCGTTTCCAAGAGCATGACTCCCGGGCACGAGTTCACCGTTTGGTTCAAGGTCCGCGACTGAAGGGCGCTCTACAAATCGGGCTCGCCGGGCTTTTGCTCATCGGCGCCGCCGGTTGCGGCTCGAGCCCGTACCGCAAGTCCTATCATCGCATCGCGAGCGCGCCGGCCTCCCTCGCGCCCTGCCGCCCCGACGAGCCCGGCGTCAACACGCCCGCCGACCCTCAAGCCGAGGGAGAGCGCCTGCGCGGCCTCGGCTACGTCTCGGTGGGCTACGTGTCTTTCAAGGGCGTCGCGCCGGACCCGGCGCGCGATCCGGACATCCTCGCCCAGGCGCGCCGCGTGGGCGCCTGCCGCGTGATCCTCTCGGCCAATCGCGGCGGCTCGCGCGAGGTCGGCTACGGGCCCGAGGATCGCCGCGTCGCCGTCTACGAAGTCTCGGCGATCTTCTTCGCCAAGCCCCTGAAATAAGCCGGGGCTAAGCCAGCGCCGCTTTCAACGCGTCGAGGAACTCCGCGCCGGAATGAAAGCGCTTGGCGCGGTCCGGCGCGAAAGCCCGCGCGAAGAATTCGTCGAGCGCCTTCTTGCCGGTCGCGAGATGATCGAAGCGCCCGTCGAGCTGGCGCCCGATGCTCTCGGCGTCGCCGCCGAACGCGAGCTTCCCGTTTAAAAGAAAGTAGACCGTCGCGCCGAGCGCGTAGAGGTCCGACTCCCGGCTCACCTCGCCGAACGCCTGCTCCGGCGGCATGTGCCCCGGCGTGCCGATGATGAGACTCGTGAGCGTTCGCCCCTCGCTGTTCATCGTCATGCGCGCGATGCCGAAATCCATCAGCATGACCCGCCCGGCCGCGATCATCAGGTTGTTCGCCTTGATGTCGCGGTGGATGACGCCGCGGCCGTGCGCGTAGTCGAGCGCCTCGCAGACGGGCGTCACGATCTCGAGGCACTTGGCCGGCGGGAGCTTGCCCTCGCGCTTGACGAGGTCGTGCAAGGTCTCCCCTCTCACGAGCTCCATGACGAGGAAGAACTCGCCGCCGTCTTCGATCACGTCGTGGATCGCGACGATGTTCGGGTGCGTGAGCCCCGCCATGAGCCGCGCTTCGTTCAAGAACCGATCGCGCTGCTTCGGGTCGGCCTTGAGCTCGCGGTTCATGCGCTTGAGCGCCACGGAGCGGTCGAGTTTGAGGTCGCGCGCCTCGAAGACCTCGCCCATCCCGCCTTTATCGAGCTTGCGCGCGATCTCGTAGCGGCCGGCGACGACGCTCGTCGGCGCCAGCGTGCTCGGCGCGTCACCCGGCACGGGCGCGATCTCGACGAGCTTGCCCGCGGGCCGGCCCAGCTCCGTCTCGCGCTTGGCGAAGAGGACGGCGAGAAAGAGCACGGCGAGGCCGCCCACGGCGGCGACGAGGACGAGGCTCAGGCGTCCCGAAAGCATCTGCTCCCAAGAAAAGCCCGCGGGCGCGGCCGGCGCCGGCGAGCCCTGCCCCCGGCGCGCGAGCGCCTCGGTGTAAAAGTGCTCGAAGCTCGGATCGAGCTCGGCCGCGTTCTTGATGTCGGCGAGGTACTGATCGTCGGGCTCGCCGAGCTTCTCGCGCGCGAGGCCTTTCTGCAGCCAGCCGACGGGGTCTTTCGGATTGACGTCGATCGCCTTCTGCGCGTCGGCGAGCGCGAGCTGCGGCTTGCCCGTCTCGTTGTAAGCGGTCGCGCGCACGCCGAGCAGCGAGCCGGCGTTGGGCTTGAGCTTGAGGCCCGCCGTGGCGTCGTCGATCGCCCCGTCATAGCGCTCGAGCATGAGCCCGGCGAAGGCGCGCTGCATGTAGGCGCGCGGGTTGTCGGGGAGCCGCTTGAGCGCCTCGGTCGCCTTGGCGTACATCGCCTCGTAGTCGCCGAGCTGGGCGGTGGCGTCGGCCTGCTTCATCTCGCCGACGGTGGTCGAGAAGCCCTCGGGGCGGTTGACGGGCGAAGCCGCGCGCTCTTTCTCCAGGATCGCGGCGATCTCCGGCGCCGGCGGCGCGCCCGGCTCGATCTTCACTGCGATTTGCTCGGGGATGTTTTTTTCGCGCGTGAGCTTCTCGATGGCCTGCGCCGTCTCGTTGTCGGGATCGAGCTTGAGCGCCTCGACGGCGTCGTCGTGCGCCTTCGCGTAATCCCGGCCGGCGGCGTAGGCGAGCGCGCGGGTCCGAAGCGCGTCCGCGGCCTCGGCCGGCGCGGCGTTCTGCTCGCGCGCGAGCGTCACGGCCCTGTCGCCGTAGGAGACGGCTTTCTTCGAATCGCCCGCTTGCACGAAATAATTCGAGGCGAGCTGCTGGGCGCCGCGGTCGCCGCCTAAATCTTGCGCTCCGGAATCGACCGTGCGGTTGTTGTTCTCGATCGTCTGCTGGAGTCCTAAACGCTGCACTCCGGTCGAGTTAGGCATTTGTTGGAGAGCGCTGCCCGTCGTTGTGAATGCCAAATTGACTTGAATTTCGTATTCCGCAAAACCATGTTTGATCCTCTTTTGGGCCGAACACGGCGTCACAAGGACAAAGCCAAGGACGAAAAGTGCCCCGCTCCGCATGTTGTAAAATGCGCTCATGGTCAAATCGCTTTCCGCGTTAATTATTATGGGATTGGCCGGTCTTGTCAATGCGGCGGAACACAAATCTCTCAGGGCTCTTATCAAGGAAGCCGAAAACTCGGGCGAAGCCTGGAACGCAAATTCCGATGATTCTTCCTTCGGCGCTATACCGGCAGGCACGCCGGGCAAGGCTCTCGAAGTCGACGCCGCTCTCACTACCGACGGCGCGACGCATGACTTCATTGTCTTCGAAAAGGATAACCGACCGATCGGCGTGCTTTTCGATGTCATTCGTGAAGGAAGTCGGAGAGTCGAACACCTCAACTTGGTTTGCGCCGCCAACGGGAAGCTAAATCGTTGCTATAACCAAATCGGTGAGAATGACGCTTCGGGGAAACCAATTCGCGGATCTGCCGCGACGACGCCCCTCAGTTCAAAGGATCACAAGATGAGCGCCGCCCTCCATCACGAACTCGATTTCTGGCTGAAGGGAATGTACCGCAAGACGGCCGCGAAGCCCGCGAGCTGAGGGGCCGCAGGCTCTCCGTTGGTCCGGTGCCTTAAAGCCTCGGACCAACGATCTGTCCCAAAACCCTCCTCGGAAACCCAGAATTTCGCATCGGGCATATAGAACCGACGCCGCAAGCCGGACTCGGCACCCGCCGCGCGGCGGATAGACAAGCCTGGACATCCCGCGCGTTCGGGGCTACACTCCCGTCATGCGATTCGCCCTTCTGGCCGTGCTGCTGTTGCTGCCGGTCTCGACCCTCTCCGCCGCCGCCGGCGAGAAGCTCGACATGCGCTTCAATCACGAGGGCCGCGTCTTTCACAAGCTCGCCGAGATCGAGGAAGGGACCGATCTCGACCTGTCGATCCCTCTGCAAAGCGAGGACAAGTCGTCGAGCGTCCTCTTGAAGCTGCGCGCGAGCCTTCAGCCCGTCGACGCCTTCGGACGCGGCACCCTCCTTTATAAGATGTCTCTCCACGGCGCGGGCGACGCGCTGCTCTTGGAGAGCGCCGCGACCGTCTACGTCCGGCACGGGACGTACTCGAAGATCGCCGAGTGCGGCGGCTGGGATTTCAACCTCGGGCTCAACACCAAGGACAAATCGGGCCTGCGCACCAACGACGACATGGTCACGGTGACCGCGAAGTCGGCGCGCGGCGACCAGAAATGTCAGATGCACATCAAGCCCGGCGCGAACGGCAAAATGGCGGCGCAGCTTTACGACGACGAAGGAAAGCCCCAAGTGTTCTCGTTCAAGCTCAGCCCGGGCGACGAGCAGCAGTTCGGCGGGACGTTCAACGTCGGCTACGAGCTCAAGTTCCCGGGCTATGCGACGCAGGGCGTGGTGGCGCTCGCGCCGCGCCACGGCCAGACGATCAAGCAGGGCAGCCGCGCCGCCTACGTTTGGCTCAGCCAAGACAATTGATCTTGACACCCTTTGGAAGCGGGTCTATACTGGCCGCGTCTGGGGGTCATGCCGATGAAATCCTTCGCCAATGTCCTAGCCGCCGCCCTTCTCGCCGCGCCGCTCCCCGCCTTCGCCGCCGATCGTCCTGACTGGCTTTCGGGCCAGAGCCCCGAATTTCCGGCGGGCGCTTACGTCACGGGCGTCGGCGAGGGGCCGACTCAGGAAAAGGCCGCCGACAAAGCGCGCGCCGAGCTCGCGAAATCGCTCAGCATGAGCATCGAGGCCACGAGCCGGGCCTCCGCCAGTGAAAGCTCGGATGGAAAATCATCGAGCTTTTCGCAGGACGTCTCCGACGACGTGCGCACCTCGACCAACAAGGTCTTGGACGGCGTGACGATCGCCAAATACTGGCAGGGCCCCGACGGCTACTACGCGCTCGCCACGCTCGATCGCGGGCACAGCCTCAAGATCATCCGCGATAAGCTCGAGGAGTTCGACCGCGACTTCGCGACGGCCGAAGGCCAGCTCAAGAAGCTCGACGGAAAGTTCGCGCGCCTGCGCGTGGCGCTCCAGCTCGTCCACATCGCGCGCGACCGCCGCCGGCTCAACGCGGATTACCGGATCTTGAACCCCGAGGGGCGGGGCCTCGCCGCGCCGGCGGGCGCGGCGGACGCCGTCGCGAAGGCGCGCAGGGCCGTGGCCGCGATCACGGTCCAAGTCGCCGCCGACGGGCCGCACCCCGAGAAGCTCCAAGCGCGCCTGATCGACGGCTTGACGACCTTCGGCCTCAAGGCGGTCGAGAAATCCGACCGCGCCGGCGACATCGTCATCGAGGCGAAGGCCGACGCCGAGAAGCTCCCGCCCGAGGACCTCACCTGGTACTGGGCCAAGGGCACGATCGTCGTTCGCCTGAGCTACGGAAGCACGGGCGAGGTCTTCTCGCGCTTCGAGGAGTCCGGGCAAGAAGCCGCCAGGGACCCGGGCTCCTCGATCGACGCGGTGACCGCGCGCCTGGGCGACGAAGCCGCCGCCCACGCGTTCAAGACGATCACGACCGCCGAGCTCGCCGACGACTGACCGCCGCGCGAGCTATTGGCTGTCGCCGTCTTGCGCCGGCGCCCCGGGAGGCGGCGGCGCGGCAGGCGCGCCTTCCGTTCCCTCGGCTCCCGGCTGCGGCGGCGCGCGATGCCCCATGCCCGGCCCGATGCCGGCGTGCGCGCGCATCATGCGCCACTGGTCGAACTTTTCCTTTTGATCGTCGTTGAGCACGGCGCGAATCTTCTCGTCGGTGTCCCACTCGAGCTTGTGGACCTTTTTCTCGAGCTCCATGCGCTGGGGCATCGATTGCTCGAGGATCTCCTGGACCTTTTTCTTTTGATCCTCGGCCAGGCTGAAGGCCTTGGCCAAATGATCCGTCATGTGCTCGGTCATCTTGGCGGCCATCAACTTGGGGTCGGCGTCCTTCATCGGGCCGGGCTTGTCCGCGGCCGCCCCGGCGACGGCCGGCAGCGCGGCCAGAAGCATGCTCAACGCCAGCGTGGTTTTCATGCTCAGCAGGATAACACGCGGGTATTGACAATTCAAGGGGGCGGGCTTAAACTGCGCTTGTCGCTCCACCGGAGGACATCATGACCGCGTTCCCTCAGCTCTTCGCCCGCTCGCTCATCGCCTTGACCGCCGGCACGCTCATGTGGGCCAAGCAGCTCGCCGGACCCCGGAAGCCCGCGCCCTCGACGCGCGGCAAGCTCGAGCTGTCGCGCGCGCTCGCGGAGCCGGGCAAGATGTCCAAGTCAGACCTGCGCGCCGCCAAAAAGGCATGGGGCCGGGATTCGGCGAAGATGCTCGAGATCCTTCGCGACTCTTCCGATTAGAAGAGCGTGTAGATGAACGGGGCCACGGCCGAGGTCTCGGTGAACACCAGCAGCAGGCCGAAAAGCACGAAGAGGATGATGAGCGGCGCGAGCCAGTAGCGCTTGCGCACCTTCAAGAACGCCCACAGCTCGCTCAAGAACCGCAGTCTCGATCTCGCCATTAGAATTGCCTCTCGTAGCTCGTCAGGTCCTCGCCCGACGTGCGCTTCTTCCAGTAGCTTCCCGGCCCCCAGGCGCGCTCCAGCGGATCGCCCGCCCACAAGCGCCGGACCAGGGCAAAAGGCGTCAGCACCAGATAATACACGATCAAGAGCATGACGAAAGTGTTGACCTTGCCGACGGCCCGCGCGACGACGAGCCAGCGGCGCTCGACGGGCTCGAGCGCGGCGGGAGCGGCGAGGGCGGCCGCGGCCGACGCCGCGCCGAGGACCCATAACGCGGAGGCGAAGGAGACGTGCCATTTGGCCTTCAAGCGCCAACCCAGGAACGCGAGCAGCGCGCCGAGCACGAGGCCGAAGATGCGCAGGTCCTTCTTTCTCTTTTGATCCATCAGTCGAGCGCGTATTCCTTTTTCCAGTCCTCGTCCTTCTCGACTTTGTGCTGGAGCTTCTTGTCGATCAGATGGCTCCCTAGCAAGAGATGATCGATGTCGGTGAGCTTGAAGCACGTGTACGCCTCTTGAGGGGTGCAGACGATCGGCTCGCCGCGCACGTTGAAAGAAGTGTTGATCAAGACCGGGCAGCCGGTCTTTTTCTCGAAAGCGGCTATCAAGTCATAATAAACTCCGTGCACCGCGCGCGTGACGGTTTGCACTCGCGCCGAGTGGTCGACGTGGGTCACCGCGGGGATCTGCGAGCGCCGGCGGTTGAGCCGCTCGATCCCGAAGAGTTTTTTCTCCTGGTCGGTCTCGGCGACGCGGCGCGACTCCTTGACGGGCGCGACCAGCAGCATGTACGGGCTGTCGTAGTCGAAATCGAACCACTCTTTCGCCTTTTCTCGAAGGACGACGGGAGCAAACGGCCGGAACGACTCGCGAAACTTGATCTTGAGGTTCATCTTCGACTGCATCTCGGGGTCGCGCGGGTCGCCGAGGATCGACCGCGCCCCGAGCGCGCGAGGTCCGTATTCCATCCGGCCAGAGAACCAGCCGACGATCTTGCCCTCGGCCAGGAGGCCGGCGGTCTTCTCGACGAGCGACTCGGGCGAAAGCTTCTCGGCCGGCGCGCCGACGGACTCGAGGAAGCGCGCGATCTCCTCGTCGGAATAAGACGGCCCGAGCAGCGAGCCGCGCTGAAAATCCGTCTTGCCGTCGGCCTTTCGCGGGTGGTCGAGGAAGTGATGCCACAAGAAAAGCGCGGCGCCGAGCGCGCCGCCGGCGTCGCCCGCCGCGGGCTGGATCCAAAGATCGTCGAAGACGCGCTCGGACCAGATCTTGCCGTTGCCGACGCAGTTGAGCGCGACTCCGCCCGCCATGCAGAGCGCCTTCATGCCGGTCTCGCGGCGGACGTGGCGCGCCATGCGCAGCATCGCCTCTTCCGTGACGGCCTGGATCGAGGCGGCGAGGTCCATCTCGCGCCGCGTGAGGAGGGACTCGGCTTCTCGCGGCGCTCCGCCGAAGAGCGCGGCGAACTTGTCGTTGGTCATCGTCAGGCCGGCGCAGTAGTCGAAATAGTCTAAATTCAGCTTGAACGAGCCGTCCTCTTTGAGGTCGACGAGCTTGTCGAGGATGAGCTTCGCGTATTTCGGCTCGCCGTAGGGCGCCAGGCCCATCACCTTGTACTCGCCCGAGTTCACCTTAAAGCCGGTGTAGTACGTGAACGCCGAGTAGAGCATGCCGAGCGAGTGCGGGAAGTGCAGCTCGGCGTTGAGCGTGAGCTTGTTGCCGCGCCCGACGCCCCAAGACGTCGTCGCCCACTCGCCGACGCCGTCCATCGTCAGCACGGCGGCCTCTTGAAATGGAGACGGGAAGAACGCCGAGGCGGCATGCGACTCGTGGTGCTCGGTGAAAAAAACGTCCCCCTCGAATCCGAGCGCGTCCTCGATCGTGTCGCGCATCCAGAGCTTCTCTTTAAGCCAGACCGGCAGCGCCATCGAAAACGATCTAAAGCCGCGCGGCGCGTAGGCCAGGTAGGACTGGAGCAGCCGTTCGAACTTGAGAAGCGGCTTGTCGTAGAAGCCGACCATATCGAGGTCTTTGGCCGCGATTCCGCCTTCGCGCAGGCAGTAGTCGATGGCGTTTTTAGGGAAACTCTGGTCGTGCTTCTTGCGCGTGAAGCGCTCCTCTTGCGCCGCGGCGACGATCTTGCCGTCAATGATCAACGCGGCCGCGCTGTCGTGGTAGAACGCCGAGATGCCCAGGATCTTCATCGCGCGAGCCAACCTTCGACGGCGCCCGCGGCGAGGGCATAAGCGTCGGCGTCCGGGTGAGCGTAGTCGTAGCGCGCTTTGTACAGCTCGTCGCCGCCGTGGGCCGCGAAGACCGGCTGCAAGTCGATCGCCTCGATGCCGAGCTTTTTCACGCTGGCCAAGATCGTGCGCGAGGGCTCGGGCCAGCGGTAGCCCGGATAGACCTCGAACTGGATGGGGAAGACGAGCACGAGCAGCGGGATATGGCGTTCGTCGCACAGCTTCTTGATGCCGCGGAGCGGCTCCTCGATCACGGTCCATTTTTTCACGTCGAGCAGCCAAGGCAAGGTGTCGTTGGTCAGATAAGGGTCGTAGCGGTAATCCCGCAGATAACCCTCGATCGCGCGCGCCGTTTGCGCGTCGCCCGGGAAAAAACCCTCGATGCGCGCGACGTCGGAATGCTTGAGCGGCTTTTCGACCGAGAGGGGAGGATGCTTGGCGGGCTGGTGGCGCTGCAAGAAGTAAAGCGCGGTGTTGACGGCCTCGCTGTGAAAAAGAAAGTCGCGCGCGCGCGCCATGTGCCGGCGGTTCGGGGCCGACTTTCGCGCCGTCGTCGCGGCGTACTCGTCGCGGCCGATGTGGTCGTTGCGGTAGAGCCCGACGACGACGGCGTCCGGGTGGAACGCGAGGCCTTTCATCCGCAGCCAGCCCTCGTAGTCCCAGGCGTCGTAGCCGCCGACGCCGCCGTTCAAGACCTCCCAGTCCTTGGGCAGCGCCGCCTGAAGCTGCGCGGCCAGCGTCTGGTCCTCGGGAACCATGGCGCCGTAGATCACTGAATCGCCGACCAAAAGCAGGCGCTTGACCCCCGCCGGTTTTTCGAGCGTCGTCTCCGGCCCGCGCAGGCCGAGCGCGTTGATGTGATACTTCAGATGATAGCCGAAGACGCGCGGCGAGGTGACGACGCCGGGGTTGTTGAAATAAGGCGGATGCGCGGCGCCGCTCGGGACCTCGGCCGGCGGGATACGGGCGAGCGAGAGACGCACGCCGCCCTCGATGAGCCCGAACAAGACGAGCACGGCCGCGGCCTGATAAGCGATCAGCGGCCCCCAACGTCGCATCCTGTAAGTTTATCCAATTTGATAAAGTCATGCCGATGCCCGCGCCCGCCCTGAGCGTCGTGCTTCCGATCTATAACGAGCAGGAGCTGCTCGCGCGCCTGTGGACGGAGCTCAAGGGCGCGCTCGAGAGCCTCGGGCTCGACTGGGAGGCCGTCTTCGTCGACGACGGCAGCCGCGACCAGACCGGCGAAGGCTTGAAGCGCCTGGCCGCGCAGGATCGCCGGGTGCGGGTCGTGACGCTCTCGCGCAATTTCGGCAACCAAGTCGCGATCGCGCGCGGGCTCGATCACGCGGCCGGCGGGCTCGTCGTCACGATGGACTCGGACCTCGAGGACCGGCCCGAGGACATCAAGCGCCTGCTCGCCGAAGCCGCCAAGGGCTTCGACGTCGTCTACGCCGTGCGCGGCAGCGCGCAGAAGACCTTCCTCAAGCACATGGGCTCCGAGCTCTTCTACTGGCTGCTCGGAAAAGTCAGCGACATGCCGCTGCCGCGCCACACCGGCAACTTCTGCGTGATGACGCGGCCGGTCGTCAACGCGCTCAAGCTGCTGCCCGAGCGCCACCGCTATTTCCCCGGTCTGCGCGCCTGGGTGGGCTTCAAGCAGACCGGCCTCGAGCTGCCGCGCGCGCCGCGCCCGGCGGGGGCGCCGAAGCAGACCTATCGCAAGCTGTTCATGCACGCCTTCGACGCCTTGTTCTCGTTCTCGACGGCGCCGCTCAAGATGCTGACCTTCCTCGGGTTCGTGAGCTTCATCGTGAGCCTGATCTGCGCCGTCATCGTCGTGCTGATGCGCGTGCTGATCTCGGACCAGGTGCCGATCGGCTGGGCCTCGACGATCCTGATGATCATCTTCCTCGGCGGCGTCCAGCTCATCGGCCTCGGCATCCTCGGCGAATACCTCGCGCGCATCTACGACGAGGTGCGCGGCCGCCCGGCGAGCCTCGTGCGTGACGAACGCCTCTAACGAACCGCTAGGGAAGCTCTTCGCGCTCTACGCGAAGAGCCCGCTCTTCCTGCGTCTGTTCGCGCGCATCCGCCTGGGTCACGCGGGCTACGACGTGATCGAGGCCGTGCTGCCGAAAAAGGGCCGCGTCCTCGACCTCGGCTGCGGCTACGGCCTCTTCGCCAACTACGCGGCGCTCGCCTCGCCAGCGCGCGAGGTCGTCGGCTTGGAGCTCGAGAAGCGCAAGATCGCCCTGGCCGTCCAGTCGCTGCCGAACGTCAGCCTCAGGAGCGAGGACGTGATGAAAGCCGAGCTCGGCGACCGCTTCGACGGCATCGTCCTCCTTCACGTGCTGCACCACTTGAGGTCCTTCGACGAGCAGGAGGCGCTGCTCAAGAAATGCGGCGAGCTGCTGACGGAAAACGGCAAGCTCGTGATCCTCGAGGTCGAGAAGCGCCCTTGGTGGAAGCACCTGATCGCCTGGGCCGTCGACCACGCGCTCTACCCCGGCGACGGGATCTTCTATCGCGACCGGCCCCAGATGGAGGCCCTGCTCGAAAAGCTCGGCTTCTCTTACGAGGCCGCGCCGATGGGCGACGGGCGGCCTTTTCCCCACATCCTCTACGTCTGCGGCTTGCAGGCCCCCAGCCGCCGGTAGAGCGCGGCTTTGAAAGTCGCCCCGGTAAAAACCCCGCACGGCTCGAACCCGAGGACGGCCTCGTCCTTGTCGAAGGCCTCGCCCCACGCCGGGTCGTAGTCCTCCGAGTGCACGCGCGAGGACGTCAGCACGAGCGCGTCCGGCGCCAGGCGCGCGAAGGCCTTGCCGGCGTCGGCCAAGGTCGCCGTGAGCCCCACCGCCGCGCGGTCGCCGTACCAGACGACGTCGGCCGGCTTGTCGGAGTAAATCACCTCGCCGGGCGTGGTGCTCGCCTTCAAGAAGTCTCCGAACGCGGCGAGATCGGCGAAGAACGCCTTCTTTTCCGGCCGCGCCTTCCACTGCGCCTTAACGGTCAACGCGGCGGGGCTGACGAGCAGCCAGAGGCCGAGGACGGCCTGAAGCCAGCGCCGGCGATGGAGCCACGGCGCGCCGTCGACCTGCCGCCAGATCCACGCGGCCGCGAGCGCGGCGAGCAGCGGAAAGACCGGCAGCAGATAATGCACGGCGCCGTAGCTGATCACGACGTTGACGGCGGCCACCGGAAGCAGCACGAGCCAGCCAAAGCGGCGGAACCGCTCGAGCTTCTTGTCGCCGAATGAGGAAAAAAGCGCGAACGCGATCGCGGCCGCGAGATACGGGTCCTGCGCGGCCTCGAGGAACCGGTTCGGCGCGTAGAGCGCGCCGGTTATTAGTTTTCGAATGACGTCCTGCGGATAAACGAGCAGCGCCTGCCCCGTCGAAAGGTCCATGAACGTCGTCGACGAGCGGAAGCCCGGGAACGTCTTCGACCAAAGCAGAAGGTAGATCCCCGGCGAGTAGAACCAGACCCCGGCCGCGTGGTGATTGTAAATGGCGAGCGGGACTAGGGCCGCCGCGAGACCGGCGGTCAAAGCCGCGAGCGCTCGTTTGTTTCTGAGCAGATACCAGCACGCGGCGAAGAAAGCGAGCCAGTACGCCTGGCCGGCGAGCCGCGTCGCCGAAGCGAGCCCCAGAAGCAGCCCTGACAAAGCCGAAAGCGCGAGCGTTCGGCCTTTCTGCGCGCGCCAGAGGCTCCACAGGCCGAGTGCCACCAGCAGATTAAACAGCGGATCGGTCAGCTCCTCGGCGCTCGCGCGAAAAAGCATAGGCTGCGTCCAATAAAGCGCGGCGGCCAGGAGCCCGGCGCGCTCGCCGCCGGCCTCGCGGCCGAGCGCGTAGGCGACGAGCCCGACCAGCAACAAGACGCCGAAGCCGTAGCCGAGCGGCGCCCAGTTGTGAAAGCCGAAGACCTTATAAAGGAACCCCAGCAGATAGAGCGCCAGCGGGCCGTGATGCAGCGGCGGCACCGGGAGCTTGACGCCTTCCGGGAACTGCGCGAGCTGCGCGGGGTACAAGAGCCGCGTGACGAGGCCGTTGCCGCGCGCGAACGCGCGGGCGGGCTCCAGATACCAGACGGGGTCCTCGGAAAAGCCGCAGAACGCGCCCTTGAGATAAAGCGCCCACAAAGCGGCGCAGGCGGCGGCCAGCGCCGCCAGCCGCGCGCGGGGCTTCACGCCTGCTTCCTCACCTTGAGCGTGAGCCCGTCGACGGCGGCGACGACGACGTGGTCGCCCTCGGTAAGATCGTTCGAGTCGGTGTCCCACAGCTCGCCCATCACGCGCACGCGCGAGCGGTCGATCGCGACGCCCTTGGCGCCGATGAGCCCTTCGGCGCCCGTCTTCGACTTGCGGCCCATGACCTTCTTGGCGAGCGTCAAAAGCGCGATCAAGACGGCCGACATCGTGCCGAGCGTGCTGAAAAGCACGCCGCGAGACAGCGCGATCCCGCTCGGCGCGCCGTTGAAGAGCATCAGAGCGCCGAACAGGAAGGCCGCCATGCCCGACAGCACCAAGAGCCCGAAGGTATGAACCTTGAACTCGAGCAGGAAGAACAAAAGTCCGAGCGCGATCAGCAGCACTCCGGCGAAGTTGGCTGAGAGCGTCTGGAACGAGTAAAAAGCGACGATCAACGAGACCGCGCCGACGATCCCCGGCAGGATCAGGCCCGGAGAATAGAGCTCGATCATGATCCCGGCGACGCCGACCGACATCAGGATCATCGCGATGTTCGGATCGCTGACGTCGGCCAAGGCTCTCTGGCGGCCGGTCATCTCGAACTTTTCCACGGACGCGCCCGGGAGTTTCGCGTAGGCCAGGACCTCGCTCAAGCTCGCGGCCTCTAGATCAACGACATGCTCCTTGACGGCGACGGCGGATGTGACCGACGTGCTCTTCTCGACGACCTCGGCGGCCCAGGACGCGTTGCGCCCGCGCTTCTGCGCGATGGCCTGAAGATAGGCGACGGCGTCGTGCGCGATCTTCTCCTGCATGACGGAGTCCTTCGGCTTTTCCGTCGAGTTGCTTCCGCCGAGCTCGACCGGATGCGCGGCGCCGATGTTGGTGCCGGGAGCCATCGCGGCGACGTTGGCCGCCATCGTGATGAAGACGCCGGCCGAGGCCGCGCGCGCGCCGGCGGGCGAGACGTAGACGATCACCGGCACGGTCGACGAGAGCTCGGCCTTGACGATCTCGCGCATCGAGAGGTCGAGGCCGCCGGGGGTGTCGAGCTCGATGACGACGGCGTCGGCGTGGTCGCGCTCGGCTTTCTCGATCGCGCTCGTGAGATACTCCGCGGCGACGGGGGTGATGATGCCGTTGTAGCGCGCGGCGAGTACGTGCGGCGTCGCCGCGAAGCTCTTGCCGGCAAGGCTCAGCGCGATCAGGAACGCGCGCATATCAGCTCAACGAACGACGCGCATCCTCGCCGGCGGCCAGTAGATGAACCACGCCTTTCCTTTTAGATACTTGGACTCGACCGGCCCCCAGAAGCGCGAGTCGCACGATCGGTCGCGGTTGTCGCCCATCGCGAAATAAGCGCCCTGCGGCACCGTGACCGGCCCGAAGTAATCGCGCTCCAAGTCCTGCAGCTCGTGATCGAGCTCGTGGTTCTGCCAAATCTGCTGATAGCGTTCCGGCGAAAGGTTCTCCGCGGGCGCCGGCGCGCGCTGGTTCCCGTCCAGATACTGGGCGTACGGCTCCTTGCCGAGCGACCGGCCGTCGATGAAGACCTCGCCGCCCTTGACCTCCACCGTCTCGCCGGGCAGCCCGATCACGCGCTTGATGAAATCCTTCGAGTACTGCTGCGAGCCGCAATGCAGCGCATCGGGGTCGTCCGACGGGAACTGGAAGACGATGATGTCCCCCCGCTCGACGGGCTTGAACTTCACGACGCGCTTGCCCGTGAACGGCACGCGCACGCCGTAGATGAACTTGTTGACGAAGAGATGGTCGCCCACCAGAAGCGTGCTCTCCATCGAGCCCGACGGGATCTTGAAAGCCTGGATGACGAAGTACATCAAGGCGGCGGCCAAAAGAACGGCCGAAAAGACCGTCTCCGCCCACTCCGTGTCCTCGGCCAGGAAATAGCCGCGCTCGCCGAGCTTCTGGCCCTTCGACCAGCCGCGCCAGAACCCGATGATGCCGCAGATCGCGGCGACCGCCAAGGACGGATAGAGCTCGCCGGTCGTGAAAGCCCCGGGCACGACGGTGATGTAGCGCGAGCGGGTCTCGACCGACATCACGAGCACGAGCGAGACCGAGAAGCCCGACAGCGCCGTAAAAAGCGCGTGCCACAGCCCGATCTTGCCGGGCGTGTCGAGCGCGTTGGTCTTCTTGAACTTGATCGAAAGCAGGTAGTAGCCGCACATCGCGAGGCCGATGAAAAACAGTCTTTCTTCCATGTTTATCCTCTCGTTTCTTCGTCGAGCTTGAGCACGGCGAGGAAGGCGTCCTGATTGATCTCGACGCTGCCTAGCATCTTCGCCTTTTTCTTGCCTTCCTTTTGCTTCTCGAGCAGCTTTCGCTTGCGCGTGATGTCGCCGCCGTAGCACTTGGCGATGACGTCCTTGCGCTTGGCGCCGATCGTCTCGCGCGCGATGATCTTGCCGCCGATGCGGCCCTGGATGGCCACCTCGAAATTCTGGCGATCGATGAGCTCCTTGAGCTTCTCGCACATGAGCTTGGCGATGTGATACGCCTTGTCTTTGTGGACGATCTGCGAGAGCGCGTCGACGGGCTCGGAGTGAATGAGGATCTCCAGGCGCACCATCTCGGATTCTTTGTAGCCGATCGGGTGGTAGTCCATCGACGCGTAGCCCTTCGACACCGACTTCAGGCGGTCGTAGAAGTTGACGACCATCTCGCCGAGCGGAAGATTGTATTTCACCATCATGCGCGTGGCCGACAGATACTCGATCGAGACGTGCTCGCCGCGGCGATCTTTGATCAGATTGAGTACGCCCTCTTGATATTCGATCGGCATGATGATCGTCAGAAGCACATACGGCTCCTCGATCGCCTTAATGTCGCCGTGCGCGGGGAATTTCGCCGGATTGTCGATCACGCGCCAGGTCTTGTCGGCGAACGTCATCAGGCGGTAGATCACGTTCGGCGCCGTCACGATCAGCGCGAGGTTGAACTCGCGCTCGAGGCGCTCTTTGACGATCTCCATGTGGAGAAGGCCGAGAAAGCCCAGGCGATAGCCGAAGCCGAGGGCTTCGGAGTTCTCCGGAAAATAGTTGAACGAGCTGTCCTCGAGATTGAGCTTCTCGAGCGCGGCCTTGAGCTGCGGATAGTCGGCCGCGTTGATCGGAAAGACGCCGGCGAAGACCACGGGCTTGGCTTCCTTGTAGCCCGGCAGCGCCTGCGTCAACGGGCGCGCGGCGTCCATCAACGTGTCGCCTACGCGCACCTGGTGGATGTCCTTGATGCCGCAGACGACGTAGCCGACCTCGCCCGCCGACAGCTCAGGGCACGGCGTTTGTTTGGGCGTCAAAAAGCCCACTTCCTCGACCGGCACCTCGAGGTTGGTCGAGAAGAACTTGAGCTTCATGCCTTTTTTCATCACGCCGTCGACGACGCGCACGAGCAAGATGACGCCGCGATAGATGCTGTAGGTCGAATCGAAGATCAACGCCGACATGGGCCTGGTCGCGTCGCCCGTGGGAGCCGGCAAGCGTTCGATGATCGCGCGCAGCGTCTCGTCGGTGCCGATGCCCATCTTCGCCGAGACCGGGATCGGGTCCTCCAGGATGTGCAGCACGTCGAAGACCTGCTCCGTCGTCGCGTCGACGTCGGCCGAGGGAAGGTCTACTTTGTTTATGACGGGGATGATCTTGAGGCCGACGTCGTGGGCGAGGGTCGCGTTGGCCATCGTCTGGGCCTGGATGCCCTGCGTGGCGTCGACGACCAAGAGCGCGCCCTCGCAAGACGCCAGCGCGCGCGAGACCTCATAGGTGAAGTCGACGTGGCCCGGCGTGTCGATCAGGTTCAAGATGTACTCGACGCCGTCGAGCGTGTAGTGCATGCGCACGGCTTTGGCCTTGATCGTGATGCCGCGCTCGCGCTCGAGCTCCATCGAGTCCATGATCTGCTCTTGCATCTGGCGCTTCTCGATCGTGCCGGTGCGCTCGAGGAGGCGGTCGGCGAGCGTCGACTTGCCGTGGTCGATGTGGGCGATGATGGAAAAATTACGGATGCGCGAGGGCTCCATGCGCTTAGGCGCCCAGGCCTTGCTCGGTCAGGAGCTTGCGGATCTGCTCGGAGTCCGCGCACGTCAGCGCCTTGGCGACGACTTTTTGAAGCACGCCGTGGCGCAGTCCGCGGACGGCCTGCTTGATCCTCAAGAACATGCGGGGCGACACGGAAAGGCTGTCGACGCCCATGCCGATCAAGAGCGGCACGGCGCGCGGGTCGGAGGTCATCTCGCCGCAGACGCTGACGTGCTTGCCGCGCTTGTGGCAAGTCTGGACGACTTGCTCGAGGAGCCGGATGACCGCGGGATGGAACGGGTCGTAGAGATGCGTGACGTGCTCGTTGATGCGGTCGACGGCGAGGGTGTATTGGATCAGGTCGTTGGTGCCGATCGAGATGAAGTCGATGAGAGGCAGGAACTGGTCGAGCATGATCGCGGCCGCCGGGATCTCGACCATGATGCCGAGCTCGATCTTCTTCGGAGCCTCGAGCCCCTCGGCCTGCAGCTCGTCTTGCGCCTGCTGCAGAAGACGCCGCACGCCCTGGATCTCGCTGATGGAGGAGACCATCGGGATGAGGACCCGCACGTGGCCCTTGTGCGAGGCCCGCAGGATCGCGCGCAGCTGCGTCTTGAAAAGATCCGTGTGGCGAAGGAAGAGGCGCACGCCGCGCAAGCCCATGAAAGGGTTGGTCTCGGATTTCGGGCCCTCGATGCCGAGCTGGCTCAGGCGGTCGCCGCCGATGTCGGCGGTGCGGATGACGACCGGTTTCGGCTCCATCGCCTTGACGATGGACGCGTAGGCCTTCGACTGCTCCTCCTCCGACGGCGGATTGCTGCGATTGAGAAAAAGATACTCTGTGCGAAAGAGGCCGATGCCGTCGGCCTGCATGGCGACGATCGTCTTCAACTCCTCGGGGCTGTCGAGGTTGGCCTCGAGCTTGAAGGTGCGGCCGTCGAGCGTGACCGTCGGCAGGCCCCGAAGGCTTTCGAGCGCGCGCTCCTCTTGGATCGACTTCTGCTGGACGCGCTGGTATTTCTGGATCGTCTCGGGGCCGGGGTTGATGATGACCATGCCCTGCTCGCCGTCCAAGATCACGTGGTCGCCGGTCTTGACGCGCCGCGAGACGTCGGACAAGCCGACGACCGCCGGAATCTCCAGGCTCTGCGCCAAGATCGCGGTGTGGCTCGTCTTTCCGCCCAAGTCCGTCGCGAAGCCGAGGATCTTCGTCTCGTGCAGGCCGAGAGTGTCGGAGGGAAGCAGATTGCGCGCGATCAGGACGCACTGGTCGTCGATGTCGGCCAAGCTGCGCTTGCTTTGTTTTAGGAGATGCGACAGCAGCCGCTTGCCGACGTCGAAGAGGTCGTGGCGGCGCTCGCGGAAGAACTCGTCTTCCATCTTCTCGAACTGCTGGTTGACGGCCTCCAGCGCCTCGGACAGCGCGAACTCGGCGTTGACGCCCTCGGTCAGGATGCGCTGCGGCACGTCGCGCGTGATCAGCGTGTCCTTCAAGATCAAGCGGTGCGCGTCGATCAGCTTCGCGTGCTGCTTGCCGAGGACCTTGAGCACCTTGGCCTCGGCGGCGTCGAGATCTCGATGCGTCGCCTTCTGGGCCGCCTTGAAGCGCTTGACCTCGGCGCGCAGCAGCTCGCGCGGCAGCTCGATACGGTTGACCACGATCTCCTCGTCCTCGAGGACATAGGCCTTGCCGATCGAGATGCCGGGGCTCGCCGCGATTCCTTTGATGACGATCATTTAGTCTTCGCCGAACTTGTCCTCGAAGAGTTTGGCGAGCGCGGCGACGGCGTCGCGCTCGTCAGGACCGTCGGCCTTGATCGTCAGCCGCGAGCCGCATTCGGCCGCGAGCATCAAAAGCCCCATGATGCTCTTGCCGTTGATCTCGAGCCCGTCCTTGATCACGGTCACGGAGCTCTTGAAGCGCGCCGCCTCCCGCACGAAGATGCCGGCGGGGCGCGCGTGCATGCCGAGTTTATTGACGATGGTGAGCTCTTTGTTGGTCATGTTCTTAAACCAGTCCCGCCGCCGCCGCGAGCATGCCGGCCGCGCAGGTCGCGGCGTAGAGCCGCTCCGCGGTGGCCGCGCGCGCGCGCAGCGCGAGCAAATAGAGGGCCGCGGCGAGCGCCGAGGGCGCCCGCCCGATCGGTCCCGCGCCCGCGGCGATCGCGATCGCCGCGGCGGCCAGAGCCAACGCGGCGCCCGCGTAGCGCAGCCGTTTAATCAGAGACTGCCAGGGAATCTCCTTGAGCCGCACGGCCAGGCCGTCCTTCCATTCGTAGCCCAGATCCAGGCTCTTCCATCGCCAGCCGAGGGCGGGGATGTCGTAGGCCGCGAGGTAGACGAAGACAAGCGCGCCGACGGCTCCGGCCGCGCCGAGCGCCGGCGCCGCCGCGAACGCCGCGAGAAGGGCCAGCGCCGCGCAAAAGGGGCGAAGGCTTCCCCAAAAAAGCGCGTCGCCGATGCCGGCCAAAGCCTGCGCGGCCGCCGTCTTGAGCGCGGACGAGCGCTTGAGCTTGGCGTCGCGGGCCTCGCCCTCGAGAGCCGCGGCCTCTTCCTCGAGGCCGCAGACCATCCCCGCGACCATCGGCGCCATGAACGGGTGCGTGTTGAAGCAGCCCTCGTGCCGCCGCAGCGCCTCGCGAGAGCCCGCCGCGCCCCAGCAGCGGCGCAGCCACGGCTCGAGGGCGAGCATCAAGCCCATCGCTTGCATGCGCTCGAAGCTCCAGCAGGATTGCAGGAGCGAAAGACGCCAGACGAGCTTGCGGCGCAGCCGGCGATCCATGCGGCGGCCGCTCACGAGACCACCCGGAACGAGTGGACGAGCGAGGAGAGGGCGATCAGCGGCGCGAAGGCCAGGCCCGCCTTGAAGCCCGCTTGCGCGAAACGCGGGGCGTGCGTGAAGACCTCCGCCAGCGGCCCGCCGGCGACGAGCACCGCCGCGAGCAGCACGAACGTCCCGGCGGCTTGCAGCGAGAGCTCGGAAAAAACGACACGGCGCAGCTTCGGATCGCGGCCCGCGGCGAGCGTGGCGCTCGTCCACGACGACAGCGCGCGCCGCCGCGTGCGCATGAGCGCCTCGAGCCGCGCGTGGGCGAAGCCCGCGGCCAGGCCCGCGGGAAACGCAGCCTCCGCCGGAAGGCGCGCCGGGCCGAGCGCGAGCAGCAAAGCGGCCGCGGCGGCGACCGTCACGTTGAGCGGGATGCGGCCTCCCACCGGAGTCGCGCCGAGGCTGAAGAGCTCGTAGAATACCCCGAGCACGGCGCCCGTCACGGCGTCTCCGAGAAACGCGCCGAGGGCGGGGCCGAGAACGATCGGCCGCGAGATCATGACTTGGCCCGCGGACGCCACGTCGAGCTCGACGATCGCCGCCGCCGCCGCCGCGATCCACGCCGGCGTCATGCTTTGGCCTCGATGAGGCCCAAAAGGTCGACTTCCTTTTCGCCGGGCAGCGCCCGCCCCTCGAGCGCGACGCCGAGCTGGCAAAGCCGGCGCAGCGCGGCGACGTCCTCGTCCGAAAGAAAGATCGCCTTGCCCAATTGAACGCGGCCGGCCGAGTAGTGCAGGCCGCCGACGTTGACCCTCGCCAAGGAAATCCCGGCCTCGACGAGGGCCAGGACCTCCTTGGGTCCCGGCGCGAGAACGAGGACTTTCTTTTTTTCGAGCCATTTCTGGGAGAGAAACGCGGAGACTTCTTTGACCGGCAGTACGTCGAGCTCGACCTCGTCCGGAAGGGCCAAGCGCATCAGCGCCACCTGCGTCTCATCGGCGGCCGCCGAGTCCGAGGCGACGACGACGACGTCGGCCCGGAGAAAAGGGATCCAGCCCTCGACCACTTGGCCGTGCACGAGGCGGTCGTCGATGCGGACCAGGGACAGCATCAGCGCTTGGCTCCGGAAAGAAACATCTTGCGGATGTCTTTCATCGACTTTTGACCGTCGCCCATCACCTTTTCGACGAGCTGCGGCAAAGTCATGCGGTCGCGGTTGTTGAACGCCGACACGAGCATGTAAAGGTTGACGCCGCTGAGCATCTCGACGCCGGCGCGGTCCTTGATCAGCGGAAAAGAGAGGTTGCTCGGAGTGCCTCCGGGCATGTCGGTCAAGAGCAGCACGCCGTCCGGCGAGGCAAGCTCGTCGAGCGCCTTGGTCAGGCGCGCGCGGATCTCGGGGACGCTGACCCGCGAGGAGATCGAGACGACGCGCACGCCGCTCGCCTGACGGCCCACGATCGATTCCGCGGCCTCGACGAGATAGGCGCCGAACTCGCCGTGGGTCACGACGATCAGGTTGATCATGAGCGATCGACGTCCCGGTGGAATTCCTGGATCGGCGTGCCGCCGCCGCGCAGCTTTTGCGCGAGGTAGCGGGTGATGAAAACGCTGCGGTGCCGCCCGCCCGTGCAGCCGATCGCGATCGTCAAATAGGACTTGCCCTCGCGGATGTATTGAGGCAGCAGCTCTTCTATCAAACTGAGATAAGAATCGAGAAATTTGCGCGCCGCGGGCTGGCCTAAGATATAGCGCTGGACGCCGGCCTGAAGCCCGGTCTGTTTCCTCAGCGCGGGCACGTAGTTCGGGTTCGGAAGAAACCGCACGTCCATGACGATGTCGGCGTCGAGCGGGATGCCGTACTTGTAGCCGAACGACACGACCGACAAGGTCATCTCGCGCGTGCGCGTGAGCTCCAGGGTCTGCGAGATCGCCTCCTTGAGCTCGCCCAAGGTCATCTTGCTCGTGTCGAGGACTTTGTCCGCGATCTCCTTGAGCGGCAGAAGGATCCGGCGCTCCTCCTTGATCGCCTCGCCGAGCTTGATGCCGAGCGGATGGCGGTGGCGCGTCTCGGAAAAGCGGTGGATCACGGCGTCGTCCGAGGCGTCGAGAAAAAGTACCCGGTGCTCGACGCCCTTTTCCTTGAGGCGCTTGAGCTGCTCCGGCAGCGCCTCGAGAGACTTTCCCTCACGGATGTCCATGCCCAACGCGACCCGCTTCATCTCGGGCGAGTTGATCAGGACTTCGGCGAACCGCTCGAGCAGCGCCACCGGCAGATTGTCGACGCACGAAAATCCGAAGTCCTCGAAGGACTTGAGCGCCTGGCTCTTGCCGGCGCCGGAGACCCCGGTGACGATGAAGACCTTTCGCTCCGGCATCCTATTTGCTCCGCATGCGCGAGATCAGCTTCTCGTTGAACGTCTCGGCCGAAAAATACCCCTGCGTCCGCAGGCGCTGGTTGAGCGCGGCGACCTCGATCAAGACCGCGAGGTTTCGGCCGGGGCTGACCGGGATGCGGATGAGCGGGATCTCGACGTCCAAGATGGACGTCTTCTGCGTGTCCAGGCCCGTGCGGTCGTAATGCGCGCCTTGCGACCAGGGCTCGAGGCGGATCGCGAGCTCGATGCGCGTTCGGTCGAGGATCGAGCCGATGCCGAACAGAAGCTTGACGTCGATGACGCCGAGGCCGCGCACCTCCATGTAATGCTTGAGCGGCTCGGGGCACGTCCCGCGCAGATACCCGCCGCGGCGGTGCTGGATCTGCACGGCGTCGTCGGCGATCAGGATGTGGCCGCGCTTCAAGAGCTCGAGCGCGCACTCGCTCTTGCCGATGCCGGCCTCGCCTTGGATCAGCACGCCGAGTCCGTAGATGTCGACGAGAACGCCGTGCACGGTCGTCGAGGCCGCGAGCTTGGCCTCGAGGATCTCGGAGAGCTCCGAGACGAGCGTCGCGGTGTCGAGCTTCGAGCGCAGGAGCGGCACGCCGTGCTTGCGGCAGGCCTGCACGAGCGCCGTCGGCGTCTTCAAGTTGTGCGTCATGACGAGGCACGGCAGTTCCCGGCTCTCGAGCATCGAGGCGAGCGCCGCCGAAAGCTTTCGGGGCTGGGCCTTCAAGCAGTACGACTGCTCGCCGATGCCGATGATCTGCACGCGCTCGGCGCGAAAGTGATCGAGAAATCCGGAAAGGGCCAGCCCGGGGCGGTTGAGCTCGGAGACTTTGATCTCGCGCGCGAGCGCTTTCTCGCCGGTGACGAGCTCCAAACGCAGGCGATCACCCTGCTCCTTGAGCAGGCTTCCGACGGTCAGAGTCACCGGCGCGGCGCCCTAGCGGGCCGCCTTCTTGACGGGTTGCAAGACCCTGTAGGCGTCATCGTTTCCGCGGTAGACGAGGTTGATCTGATGGGAGTCCTTGTTCTGGAAGAGGCGGAAGCTATGCCCCAGTTCCTCCATCTCCTCGACGGCTTCCTCGGGCGTCATCGGCTCGACGGCCTGTTTGACGACGATGGTCTTGATCGGCGCGGGAGCCGGCGTCGGGAGGGCGTCGGAGTCCGCCGAGCGCGCGGTGGTCTTGTGGCGGCTCTTGACGCGCTCCTTGAACTTCTTGAGCTGATGGTCGATCTTGTCGGAGGCGAGATCGACGGCGGAATACAAGTCGGCGGCGACGGCGAGCGCGCGAAACGTTTGGCCCGGGGCGTGGAGAACGATCTCCGCGTTGTGCGCGCGCTTTTCTATATAAAGAAAACATTGACCCCAGACGATGTGGTCAAAATATTTTTGCGCCTTGTCCATCTTTTGCTGGACGTAGTCGCGGATGGCCGGCGTTACCTTAAGATGTTTGGCCGTGAGCTGGATCTCCATGCCGTGATTGAAGCACTTTGGCGCGCGGGCCGTCAATTTTTAGGGCCGTCCGGCCCGGCGCCGCCTAGGACCTTTTCCCGCGTTTGGCGCCGTCGCGCCGGTTTGACTTGGGCGCCGCAAATGAGGTACTGTTTTCTCGTCGAGAAGCGGACGCGCGGGCTGATATTTCGGCGTGTAACAGATCTGTGACGTCGCGCCCCGCGGCAGGCGATACGCCTCTCGATCTTGATCTAAAAGATCAATAAATTTATAGATAAATCGGCAGGACTCAAGTTATACACACCGGTGGAAAAGCTGTGAACAACCGCCCGCCGGGCCTCGATCCGCGCGAGTTGTGGTCGCGCGCCGTCGAAAGCCTGCGCGGCGAGATCGGCGACGAGTACGCCGACCTGTGGCTCAAGCCCGTCGAGGTGTTGCGCCTCGAGAACGGCGTGCTCCAAGTCAAGGTCCCGAACAAGTTCTTCACTAATTGGATCAAGGAGCACTACCAGAAGCGCCTGTCCGCCATCTTGCGCGAGCTTTCCGGCGGGCCCATCGAGCTCGACTACGAAGTCTCGAAGGACCTAAAAAGCGTGCTGCCGGATTCGGACCCGATCTCCGAGGCCCCGCCGCAATCCGATTTTCCGCTCAGCGAGCTCAACCCTCGCTACACCTTTTCTTCGTTCGTCATAGGAGACTCGAACCGCTTCGCTCACGCCACCGCCGAGGCGATCGCGAAGAGCCCCGGCACGCAATACAACCCTTTCTTCATCTACGGCGGCGTCGGCCTCGGCAAGACGCATTTGATGCACGCTATCGGCAACGCCATGCGCCAGAACCATCCGCGCGCGCGGGTGCTCTACACCACGAGCGAGCAGTTCGTCAACGAATTCATCAACTCGATCCATCAAAACAAGCCCGATGAGTTTCGCGCGAGATATCGAAGCCTCGATTGCCTCTTGATCGACGACATCCAATTTCTGATCGCCAAGGACCGCTCCGAGCAGGAGTTCTTCCACACCTTCAACTCTCTTTTCAACGCGCGCAAGCAGGTCGTGATCTCTTCCGACCGCTCGCCCAAGGAGATGTCCCCCTCGGAGCAGCGCCTGATCACGCGCTTCGAGTGGGGCGTCGTCGCCGACATCCGTCCGCCGGACCTCGAGACGCGCATCGCGATCCTTCGCAAGAAGGCCGACACCGAGGGCTTTTACGTGCCCGACGACGTCATCATCTTCGTGGCTTCGGCCGTCAAAACCAACATCCGCTCGCTCGAGGGCTCCTTGATCCGTTTGAAGGCCTTCTCGTCGATGACCGGAAGCTCGCTGACCGTCGACGACGCCAAGGAGATCCTCAAGGACTCCATCTCGATGGAGGCCAACTCCCCGGTCCGCGTCGAGACGATCCAGCGCATCGTCGCGTTCAAATATTCGGTCGAGGTCAAGGATCTCAAGGGCCACCAGCGCACGGCCTCGATCGCCCTTCCGCGCCAACTCGCGATGTATCTATGCTGCGCGATGACCGACATGTCCCTCAAGGAGGTCGGCAAGGCTTTCGGGGGCAAGGACCACACAACGGTGCTCCACGCGCGCAATAAGATCAAGGACCAGCTCGAGCAAGACCCTTTTTTCTTGGAACTCGTCAACAAAATGCAATCCGACATCCGGGCCGTCGAGAACCAATGATCCCCGGGATGTGTCGTTCATTTGACGCGCGCGTGTCTGTTTCATGTGGATGAACGGTGCGTAACGACCGCGTGAAGGTGAATGGAAGATCTCATGTGGACGGTGGGGAGAACTCGAGCGAGTTATCCCCAGCGCGTGTGGACGATTAGTTGACTTATTGTGACGGAGATAAGACGACGGCGCGACTTATCCACGACTTCGAGACGCTGATGATGAAAAGGACGATGGAATGAAAATACACTGTAGCAAGGAAGAATTGGCCCAGGGAGTGCAAACGATCCAATCGGCCCTTTCCGCGCGAACGACCCTTCCGATCCTTTTGAATTTTTTGATGGAAACCGAGAATTCCAAGGTAAAGGTCGTCTCGACCGACCTCGAGATGGGCGTCAAGCATTATATGAGCGCCGAGGTTGAAAGCGACGGCTCTATTACGATCCCGGCCAAGAAATTCTCCGACATACTCCACAGCCTGCCGGACGGCCATGAGGTGGAGCTTTCGGTCGACCCCGGCGGCAAGGTCCAACTCAAATGCGGCCGCTCGCGCTTCGGCATCGTCGGGGCGCCAAAATCCGAGTACCCGATCCTTCCCGAATTCAACAAGCAAAACGCTTTCGAGGCCCCGGCCGGCTTGATCGGCGAGATGGTGAGAAAGACCATCTTCGCCGCGTCCTCCGATGAGACGCGCCACGTCTTGAACGGCGTATTTTGGTCCGCTAAGAAAGGAATTCTCGAGATGGTCTCCACCGACGGCCGGCGCTTGTCGGTCATCGCGAAGAAAGCCGTGCCTAAGGAAAAAGACTTTCAAGTCATCGTTCCGACGAAGATCCTGTCCGAGTTGTTGCGGCTATTATCCCAAGCCGACGTGAAGGCGGGAGCGACCGAGCCGATCCTTGTCGGCGTGACTGAAAACCAGATCGCGTTCCAATATAAAGAGACGACGCTGCTTTCACGCTTGGTCGGCGGGAGTTTTCCCCATTACGAGCAGGTGATCCCGAATAAAAAAGACATCATCGTCGTCCTGGACACCAAAGACCTGCTCGCCGTGACCAAGAGAGCGTCCTTGTGCGCCGTCGACCGCGGCGGCTCCGTTAAATACGCTCTAAAGAAAGGCGTGCTTCAAGTGTCCGCGTCGAGCCAGAACCTCGAGTTTAACGACGAGCTTCCGGTCGATTACGCGGGCGATGATTTTCAAGTCGCGTTCAACCCGGCCTTCGTCGTCGACGCTCTGCGGCACGTCGACACCGACAAGGTCTCTATCGGCCTGACGACGCCGGTCAATCCGGCGCTCGTCGAGCCGGTCGGCGGGGACGGCGACTACCGCTTTGTCGTGATGCCGATGCGCATTTAAATGGACAAAGCGCGCAAGCGCTGGTCCACGGGCGAAGACCTGGTCAAGTCTTTCAAGTTCCAGACCGGGATCCAGTCCGATAAGATTTCGATCTTGAACGCCGTCTGGGAGAAGGAGCTGGGCCATTTCGCGAGACACTGGCAGCTGGTCGGCGTCAAAAAAGGAGTGCTGTTCGTGCGGCCGCGCTCGGCGGCGGCCGCGCAGGAGTTGACGATGCGCGCGGAAGGGATGATCCGCTCGCTCAATAAGTATTTCAGTCGTGCGTGGATCAAGGCCGTGAAGGCGTCCTTAAGATGAGCAAAGACACCAAGAAGCCGCGGAGGACTATGTCCGAATCGAGCACGAAAGACGTCACGCCCGTCGCCAGCAAGGGCTCCGACAATTACGACGCTTCTAAAATTCAGGTCTTGGAAGGACTCGACGCGGTGCGCAAGCGCCCCGCGATGTATATCGGCAGCACCGGGCCGTCCGGTCTCCATCACCTCGTCTACGAAGTCGTCGACAACTCCGTCGACGAGATCATGGCGGGCCGCTGCACGAGCGTGACCGTCACGATCCACCAAGGAAACTCCATAACGGTCCAAGACGACGGCTCGGGTATTCCCGTCGATCCGATGAAGGACCCGAAGCTTCCTGCCAATCTCCGCGGAAAGTCGGCGCTCGAGGTCATCATGACCGTCCTGCACGCCGGCGGCAAGTTCGACAAGTCCGCTTATAAGGTCTCGGGCGGCTTGCACGGCGTCGGAGTCACCTGCGTCAACGCTTTGTCCGAATGGTTGAAGGCCGAGGTCCACCGCGAGGGCAAGATCTGGGTCCAGACCTACAAGCGCGGCAAGCCGGACCACGACGTCAAATCGACCGGAAAGACCGACGACCACGGAACGATCATTTCTTTCAAGCCCGACCCCGACATATTCAACGGCCACCAGTACTCCTTCGACACTCTCGCCAACCGTCTGCGCGAGCTCGCGTTCCTGAACGCGGGCGCGAAGATCACCATCATCGACGAGCGCGACGACAAGAAGCACACCTTCCACTACGAGGGCGGCATCGTCCAGTTCGTCAAGCATTTGAACCACAACAAGAAGACGATCCACAGCGAGCCGATCTCGTTCGATAAGATGGAAGGCGACGTCGGCGTCGACTTCGCGATCCAATACAACGACGACTACTCCGAGAACGTCTACACCTTCGTCAACGACATCAAGACCGTCGACGGCGGCACGCACCTCGCGGGCTTCCGCTCAGCCTTGACGCGCGTGATCAACGATTACATCAAGAAGTACGACCTGCTCAAGGGCAAGCCGTTCACCGTCCTCGGCGACGACTGCCGGGAAGGCCTGTGCGCCGTGCTTTCCTGCAAGATTCCGAATCCTCAGTTCGAGGGCCAGACGAAAGCCAAGCTCGGCAACGCCGAGGTGGAGGGCGTCGTCAAGTCCGCCGTCGGCGGCGCGCTCGTCACGTTCTTCGAAGAAAACCCGGGCACGGCCAAGGCGATCTGCGCGAAGGCCATGCAGGCCGGCGAGGCGCGCGAGGCCGCGAAGAAGGCGCGCGATCTGACGCGCCGCAAGGGCGTGCTCGACGGCTCGTCGCTGCCGGGCAAGCTGGCGGATTGTCAGGAGCGCGATCCCGAGCGCTCCGAGCTCTTCATCGTCGAAGGCGACTCGGCCGGCGGCTCGGCCAAGCAAGGCCGCGACCGCGCGTTCCAGGCGATCCTGCCGATCAAGGGCAAGATCTTGAACGTCGAAAAGGCCCGGCTCGTCAAGATTCTCTCTAACGAGGAAGTCCGCACGCTCATCGCCGCCATCGGCACGGGCATCGGCCTCGAGGGCGACGAGAACGGCTTCAAGATCGACAAGCTGCGCTACAGCAAGCTCATCATCATGGCCGACGCGGACGTCGACGGCCAGCACATCCGCACGCTGCTGTTGACCTTCTTCTATCGCCAGATGAAGCCGCTCGTCGAGAAGGGCCACATCTACATCGCCCAGCCGCCGCTCTACAAAGTCAAGAAGGGAAAGACCGAGATGTACGTCGACAACGACGAAAAGATGGAGCAGTGGCTCTTGAACGAGGGGCGCACCTCGGTCGAAGTCACGGCCTTCAATCCGGCCAACGGCAAGTCGAAGAAGCTCGAGGCCGACGACCTGCGTGACCTGCTGAAGATCGTCGCCGAGCTTGAGACCCTTCTCAAGCACATGGAGCGCAAAGGCCTTCACCTCGAGGACTACCTCGCCTACGAAGAGAAGGGCAAGCTGCCGCTCTACCGCGTCGAGATCACGGCCGGCGAGTATCTTTTCTTCTATACGGAAAAGGAATGGCGCGAGTACCGCGACAAGTTCGTCGCCGAGGCCAAGGCCAAGCTCCTCGCCGAGAAGGCTGAGAAGCAGGCCAAGAAGCCGGCGCCCAAATCCGACGCCAAGAAGCCCGAGGGCGAGGCCGTCGAGGCCGCGGAAGCCCCGGCCGAGAATCCCGAGGTCGACGAAGAGGCGCTGGAACCCGAGATGCAGGAGCTCTGGGAGCTCGGACGGCTGCACCGCGTCGCCGAGAGCTTGAAGCAAATGGGCCTCAAGATCGAGTGGTACGACGTCCTGCGCGACGAGAAGACCAAGCCGCTCTTCCGCGCCAAGACCCAGCACGCCGACAACAACGGCTACAGCCTCAAGGAGCTCATCGAGGCCGTGCGCGACGGCGGACGCACGGGCGCGCAGATCCAGCGCTATAAAGGTCTAGGCGAGATGAACCCCGACCAGCTCTGGGAGACGACGATGGACCCCAAGCGCCGCCGGCTGCTGAAGGTCGTCTTCGAGGACGCGGCCGAGACGGAGCTCGCGTTCACGACGCTCATGGGCGACAAGGTCGAGCCGCGCCGCCAGTTCATCGAGCGGCACGCGAAGGAAGTCAAGAACCTCGACATCTGATCGTTCTTTGAAAAAAGAAACTGCGAGTCGCCGCCGCCGGCAACATACCATGGGCGCCCATAGTATGTATGCGCTCGTCGTGAGCGCGGCGCTCGTCGTGACGCTTGCCGGAAAAAGCGCGGCCGAGATCATCTACTTGAAAGACGGCAACGCCGTCGAGGGAACGATCGTCGGCATGAGCGCCGACGGAATCGAGGTGCGCCTCGCGGGCGGCAAGACGACGATCAATAAGGACGCGATCGCGCGCATCGACTACGCGCAGGCGGCCGCGTCCCTGCCTGAGCGCGCGAGCGCGCGGGGCGCGACGTTCGAGAAAGGCGAGCGGCTGCTGCTCGTCGGCCTCGGCGGCGGCATCCCGCTCAAGGCGCAGGGCTTCTCGCGCCAGGCGAAAGCGGACCTCGCCGCGAGCGTCGAGGCGATCTGGCAGCTCGACCCGCGCTGGGGCATCGGGATCTCGGTCGACGCGCCGGGCTTCGCGACGAACTACCCGAGCGACTCGAACTTCGACCGCAAGTCCGAGGTGCAGGCGGCCGGCATGGAGGCCGTCGCGCGCTACGTCGCGCTCGACGGGCGCGTCAGCCCGATCGCCGAGGTCGGCGCGGGCTTCGACAGCTACTACCAGCTCCAGGAGCAGACCAATAAGGCGACCGGTCAGCTGACGGAAAGCCACCAGATCACCGGAGGCCTCGCGGCGTTCGCGGGGACCGGCGTCCAATTTTTATTCGGAAGGCGCTCGCTCGCGCAACTCGGCGCGCGCTGGATGTACCTGCAGGCGGATAAGACTAAATTTCCCGTCGGTGACGCGCAAGCCGTCGAGATCGTCGCGTCGTACGGGTTGAGATTCTAAGATTCTCTAATCAAACGGAGATACATCGATGAGCACTCCCAAGCAGCCTGAGTTGACCCCGGAGCCGATCGGCAACATCATTCCGCGCGACCTCGGCGCCGAGATGAAGGCGTCTTACATCGACTACTCGATGTCGGTCATCATCGGACGCGCTTTGCCCGATATCCGCGACGGCTTGAAGCCCGTCCATCGCCGCATCATGTACGCGATGCACGACGAGGGCTTGGCCTCGAACAAGAAATATTCGAAGTGCGCCGGCGTCGTCGGCGAGGTTCTTAAAAAGTACCACCCCCACGGCGACTCGGCGGTCTATGACGCCATGGTCCGCATGGTCCAGGACTTTTCGCTCCTGCACCCCTTGATCGACGGCCAAGGCAACTTCGGCTCCGTCGACGGCGACCCGGCGGCCGCCTACCGCTACACCGAGGCCCGCCTGGCGAAGTTCGGCGAGGAGCTGCTGGCCGACATCGATCAAGAGACGGTCGACTTCGTTCCCAACTTCGACGGCACGACGACCGAGCCCACGGTTCTTCCCGCGCGCGCGCCGAACTTGCTCGTCAACGGCAGTTCGGGCATCGCCGTCGGCATGGCGACCAACATCCCGCCGCACAACCTTTCCGAGACCTGCGAGGCCGCGATCGCGATCATCAAGGACCCCAAGCTCGAGACCAAGGAAATCTTGAAGATCATGAAGGGCCCGGATTTCCCGACCGGCGGCATCATCCGCGGCAAGGCCGGCATTCGCGATTACTTCGAAACAGGTCGCGGTAGCGTCCGCACGCAGGCCAAGACGGAGATCGAGGATATCAAGGGAAACCGCCAAGCGATCATCGTCACCGAGCTCCCTTATCAGGTCAACAAGGCGACGCTGCTCGAGACGATCGCCGAGCTCGTGCGCGATAAGAAGATCCCGGACATCTCGGACATCCGGGATGAGTCCGATCGCAAGGGAATGCGCGTCGTCATCGAGATCAAGCGCGACGGCAACGCCAACGTCGTCGTCAACCAGCTCTACAAGCACACGCAGATGGAGACGACCTTCGGCGTGATCCTGCTGTCTATCGTCGACGGCCGGCCGCGCATCCTGCCGGTGCGCGATATCCTCGGCCACTTCGTCCAGCACCGCAAGACCGTCGTCATCCGCCGCACGAAATACCAGCTCAAGAAGGCCCTCGATCGCGCCCACATCTTGGAGGGCTTGATCGTCGCGGTCAAGAACATCGACAAGGTCGTCAAGATCATCCGCTCGGCCAAGGACACGGAAGACGCGCGCGAGAAGTTGATCGCCGAGTTCGAGCTCTCGAAGATCCAAGCTCAAGCCATCCTCGACATGCGCCTGGCGCAGTTGACGCGGCTTTCGGTCAACGAGCTGCAGGAAGAGTACGACGGCTTGATGAAGCTCATCGCCGAGCTCAAGTCGATCCTGGCCGACGTCAAGAAGGTCATGTCGATCATCGTCAAGGAGCTTGAGAAGGTCAAGGAGTCCTTCGGCAAGAGCCGCCAGACGCAGGTCACGACGGAAGCCGCCGAAATGACGCTCGAGGACCTGATCCAAAAAGAAGAGGTCGTGATCTCCCTCTCGAACTCGGGATACGTCAAGCGCATCCCGGTCGCCACCTACGTCGCGCAAGGCCGCGGCGGCAAGGGCATCACCGGCGCCGAGGTCAAGGAAGAAGACTGGATCGAGCATTTCTTCATCACGGACACGCACGCCACGCTCTTGTTCTTCACGAGCCGCGGCCGCGTCTTCGCGCTCAAGGCCTACGAGATTCCGGAGGGCAACCGGACCTCGCGCGGCAAGGCCGTCGTCAACCTCCTCTCGATCACCGGCGAGGAGAAGATCACCTCCTCCATCGCGATCCGCTCCTTCGAGGAGAAAAAGGGCAAGGAGACCTTCTTGACCATGTGCACGCGCAACGGCACGATCAAGAAGACGCCGCTGCAGGACTTCGAGAACATCCGGCGCTCGGGCATCAACGCCATCTCGCTCGACGAGGGCGACGTGCTCGTCGAGGTGCAGCATACGACCGGCGATATGGAGCTCATGATCGCGACCAAGGGCGGCATGTCGATCCGTTTCCCGGAGACCGACGTGCGCTCGATGGGACGCGCGGCAATGGGCGTGCGCGGCATGCGGCTCGACAAGGGCGATCAGGTCATCGGCATGGAGTGCTTCCCGCCGACCTCCAAGAAGTCGATGCTGACCGTCTGCGAGCACGGCCACGGAAAGCGCACCGACCTCTCCGAGTACCGCGGCCAGCACCGCGGCGGCGGCGGAGTGATCACGATCAAGGCCACCGACCGCAATGGCGAGGTCATCGGCGTCAAGCTCGTCACCAACGACGACGATCTCATGGTGATGACCGAGCAGGGCAAGGCGATCCGGATGCGCTGCAAGGACATCAAGACCATCTCGCGCAACACCCAGGGCGTGCGCCTGGTCAAGCTCGACGAGGGCGATCGGGTCGCTCGCGTCGCGCCCATCGCCGTCGAGCCGCCGGTCAGCCCCGAGCTGCCGCTGCCGGATGCGAAGTAAGCTCGCTCTGTTGCTAGCGATCTCCGTCCTCGCGCCCGCATGGGCGAGGGCGGGCATCGAACTGCAGGCGATCTCTTGGCAGACGGCGCGCTGGGAGAAGGGAAAACCCGGCAAGCCGGCGGACATCGCCGCGCTTCCGGCCCGACCGATCAAGGGCCGGCTGCTCGCCAAGCTCAAGCTCTTGAACCGCGGCCCGAAGGAGGTCGACGGCATCCTGCTGCGCTACAGCGTGACGCCGAAGATCGCCCCTAAAGACAAGAAAGATCTCGGGACCTGGGTCGTGCCGATCGTCGTCGAGGAGCGGCGGGTGCCGAAGGTCGGGGCGAACCAGATCGTCGACGTGCCGATCGACGTGACCTCGGCGATCGACTTGAATTTAAAACGCGTCGCGAGCGAAGGCTATGAAGCCTCCGAGCTCAAGATCGACGTCATGCTCGTGCCTCGCCCCGGCGACGACGAGAAGATCCAGCTCGTCACGAGCACCCTGCCCGTCGGCCAATGATCGACCCGGCGCTGTTGCGAAAAGACCCCGAGGCCGCGCGCCGAGGATTGCAGAGCCGCGGCGGGCGCTACGTCCCGGCCCTCGATGAGTGGCTGGCGTTGGACGCGCAATATCGGGAGTCCTTGAAGAAGGTCGAGGACCTCCGTTCTAAGCGGAACGCGAGCTCTCAGGCGATCGGCAAGGCCAAGGCTTCCAAGAACGAGGCCGAGGCGCAGCGGTTGATGGCGGAGGTCTCGGGCCTCAAAGAGGAAATGGCCGAAGCGGAGGAGTCGCTCTCCCCCCTCGCCGAAAAGACCAAGCAAGCGAGCCTCGGCATCCCGAACCTGCCGCACGAGAGCGCGCCGGTAGGCAAAGACGAGACGCAGAACGTCGAGGTTCGCCGTCACGGCGCGCCGCGAGAATTCGATTTTGTCCCCAAGGACCACGTCGCGCTGGGAGAAGACGCGCTCGAGATTTTCAGCACGGCCGAGGGCGCCAAGCTTTCGGGCTCGCGCTTCGCGCTCTGGTCCGGCAAAGGCGCCAGGCTCATCCGCGCTATCATCAATTTTCAGCTCGACCTGCACGGCCAGGCGGGCTACGTAGAAGTCCACCCGCCGCTGCTCGTCAAGCCCGAGATCCTGGTCGGCACCGGCCAGCTGCCCAAGTTCGAGGCCGATCTCTACAAGACGATCAGCGCCGACGGGGAGAAAGCGCAGGAGCTCTACCTCATTCCAACGGCCGAGGTCCCCCTCACGAATCTCGTCCGCGAGAGCATCCTGCGCCCCGAGACGCCGTTCCCGCTCAAATACGCCGCCTATACTCCGTGCTTCCGCCAAGAAGCCGGCTCTTACGGCAAGGACGTGCGCGGACTCATCCGCAACCACCAGTTCGACAAGGTCGAGCTCGTCTGGATCACCAAGCCCGAAGACTCGCTCGCCGCGCTCGAGCAGCTGACGAAGGACGCGGAGGCCGTGCTGCGGGCGCTCGAACTCCCCTACCGCGTCATAGCGCTCTGCACGGGCGACATGGGCTTCTCCTCGAGAAAGACCTACGACATCGAAGTCTGGATCCCGTCGGAGAAAAAGTACCGCGAAATATCGTCGTGCTCCGACTGTGGAGACTTCCAAGCACGACGTATGGAAGCGCGTTTCAAGCGCGACGCCAAGGGCGCGACGGAGTACGTCCACACGCTCAACGGCTCGGGCGTCGCCGTGGGAAGGCTTTTTGTCGCCCTCCTCGAAAACGGCCAGCAAAAAGACGGTTCCGTCCTCATCCCGAAAGCCCTGCAGCCCTACTGCGGCTTCGACCGGATCTAGTGGCGTCGGAACTCTCGAAGCTGGTCCGGCTCGTCGCGCGCTTGCGCTCGCCCGAAGGCTGCCCGTGGGACCGCGAGCAGACGCACGAGTCTTTGCTGCGCTATCTTAGAGAAGAAGCCGGCGAGGTCGAGCAGGCCGTCAAAGGCGGGCGTTGGGACGAGCTCGAAGACGAGCTCGGCGACCTTCTGCTTCAGGTGTTGCTCCACGCCGAGATCGCCTCGGAGCGCGGCGACTTCGACATCGAGGACGTGGCGCGCGCGCAATACTTGAAGCTCAAGCGCCGGCACCCGCACGTCTTCGGCGACCTGAAATTCAAAACGGGCGCCGAGGTCAAGCTGAACTGGAAAGTGATCAAGGACGCGGAGCGCAAGCTCCGCGCGCAAGACCTCGCTCGGCGCGCCCGCGCGCCTAAGCGGCGAGCCAGCGCCGCTTGAGCAGCTCCTCGGCGATCTGCACCGAGTTGAGCGCCGCGCCTTTCTGCAGGTTGTCCGAGACGATCCAGACGCACAGCTCGTCGGCCGCCGCGCCCTGTCGCAGACGTCCGGCGTAGACCGGGCCAGGGCCCTTGCAGGTCAGCGGCGTGGGGTAATCCCCCTCTTTCGACACCGTCAGGCCGGGCGCCGCGCGTAACAGCGGCCCGGCTTCGACGGGAGAGGTCGGCCGCGCCATCGTCAGCCAGGCCGCGAGGGAATGCCCGCGCACGACCGGCACGCGCACGGCCGTCACGCTGACGGCGAGCGCGGGCGCGCTCCAAATCTTGCGCAGCTCGGCGGCGACTTTGCGCTCCTCGGAAGATTCTCCTTTTTCGTCGAAGCCGCCGACTTGCGGGATCACGTTGAACGCGATCGCTCGCGGCAGGGCTTGGGCCTTGGCCGCGGCGAGCAGGGGAGCTTTCCCGGAAGAATCGAGCTTCGTGACGAGAAGGCGTGTCTGAGAGAAGAACTCGCCCAGCGCGGCTTTGCCCGCTCCCGAGACGGCCTGATACGATGCCAGCCGCACGGCGCGCACGCCGACGCGGCGGTGCAGCGGCCAGCCCGCGACGGCCAAGCCGGTCATCGTGCAGTTCGGGCCGGCGATGAGTTTTTTGTCGCGCGCGAGCGCGGAGGCGTTGACCTCTGGTATGACGAGCGGCACCTCGGGGTCCTGGCGGAACGCCGAGCTGTCGTCGACGCACCAGATCCCGCGCCGGGCCAAGCCCGGAGCCAAGCGCTCGGAGACCTCGTCAGCGCTCACGAAAAACACCAAGTCGCACGACGCGAGCGCGCGTTCGTCGACGCCCGGCGCGGGCAGCGCGCGGCTGTTGAAGCGCACCGTCTGGCGGGCGCGGCCCGACGAGAACGCGAGAAGCTCGCCGACCGGGAACTTGCGGCGCTGGAGAGAGTCGAGCAGTTCTCGACCGACCATGCCGGTCGCCCCGACGACGCCGACGCGCAGCCTTGGCTTACCGCGCGCCATAAGGAACGGCGTAGACCGGGCTCGTGCCCACGTTGCCCGACGCGTCGCGCGCCGCGCCGCGCAGAAAGCTTCCGGGCGAGATCTTGTCGGAGCCGAGGGTGAACATGAAAGGCTGGCGCCGGCGCAGGTGGGTGGCGCGCTGCCACTCGAGCTGATCGCGCGAGGTCTCGACCCACGCTTCCTGGACGTCGTCGCCGGCGACGGAAAACTGCGCGACGGCCTTCTTGCCGTCGCGCCGGACGGAAAACTCTGAGATCGCCACTTCGCTCTCGCCGCTCGGGATCAGCTTGAGCGCGAGCGCCGGGAAGATGTTGTTGAGCGGCGTCTCGAGGGCGTTGACGCTCGTGCGCGGCGGCACGCCGGAGATCGAATGATTATTCCAAGCGCGCGTCTCGTCGGCCTCGGCCGCTTCGGCGGCCGCGCCGGCCAAGATCGGCGACGTCTTCGCGTCCTGAAACGCGTTGCTCGGCGACCAGGCGATCAGGTAATTGGGGCGCGTGAAGCTCACGAGGCCGGCGGGGACCTCGGTCCAGAACCAGTCGGAAGCCCCGACGCCTTCGACGGTCGTTTGCGGATCGGGTTCGAGCGGCAGATCCGCCGTTTCCGCGAGAAAAAAACTCTGCTCGGCCGAGAACGCCGGCGTCTGCGAGATCGCCATGTAGATCTTGCCCGGGATCGTTTCGCGCAGCCAGGGCTTGGCCGGGTTCGGGTGCGTTTTGGCGCGGCCGAGCTTGGCGCCGATGAAGATCTTGGAGAACTCCCCCGCTGGCGCCGCGGGAAGCTTGACGATCCAGGCGTTGTTAAAGCCCACGTACCAATTGGCGTCCGGGCCCCCGTCGGCGAACTTGACGAAGTCATTGAGATTGGGCTCGAGCGCCACGTAGGTCGGCATGACCGTGCTCGTCGAGAACTCCTGGGCCGGCGCGCGTGGCGTCAGCGCAAGTAAAAAATATAAAAAAATCATTATTTTTTAAGCACTTTTAAAATACGATCGAGATCGTCGAGCGTAAAATAGTGAATCGTAATCGAACCGCGCTGCGGGTCCTTGCCCACGCGCATTTCGACTTTTGTGGCGAGAAGGTGCTCGAGGCTGCTCTCGAGCGTGCGCACGTCGGCGGGTTTTTCGAGCTTGGGCCGAGGCTCCTTCTTCTCGAGGTTCTGCCCTTCGGCCGTCTGACGCGCCAAGTCCTCGGTCTGACGCACGGAGAGCTTTTGCTCGAGTACGAGCGCGAAGAGCCTGTGGCGCATTCCCTGCGGCGCCATCAGCAAGGCCCGGGCGTGGCCTTCAGTCAGCTGTCCGAACTGCAAGGCCTTTTGGATCTCCTCGGGCAGATCGAGCAAGCGCAGCGTGTTCGAGACGGCTTGCTTTGACTTGCCGACGAACTGGCCGACTTCGGTCTGCGAGATCGTGAATTCCTTGATCAGCCGCAGATAGCCGAGCGCCGTTTCGATGGGATTTAAGTCCTCGCGCTGGAGGTTCTCGATGAGTGCGAGCGCGAGGCGCTCTTTGTCATTGCCGGGTTGACGCACGACGACTTCGACGTCTTGGTAGCCCGCGAGCTCGGTGGCCCGCAGGCGGCGTTCGCCGGCGATCAATTCATAGGTGTCGCTGGATTGATCGTAAGAGACGACGACGGGTTGAGCCAGGCCGTGCTGCTTGATCGAGGCCGCGAGCTCGGCGAGCTTCTCGGGGTCGAAATGCCGCCGTGGTTGGAGGCGATTCGGCCGGATCTTGCTCAGCGGGACGCGCGCCGGAGTTTCCGGGCGCGCCTCGGGTTGAGGGACGGTCGGCAAACTGGGAATCAAGGCATCAAGACCGCGGCCGAGGGCTTTTCGAGTCATACGGGGTTCTCCATGGTGTTTTCGGGTGTCGCGGGCGTGGGCAGCGGCGCGGGGAGCTGGACGCCGCGGCGCGCGAGCAGCTCGCGCGCCAGGGCTTGATAGGCCTCGGCGCCGCGCGAACGGGCGTCATACTGGAAGATCGATTGACCGAAGCCGGGCGCCTCGGCGATGCGGATATTGCGCGGGATGAGGGTCGCAAAGAGCGAGGCACCGAAAAACTTGCCCACTTCTTCCTTGACTTGGTTGGACAGCGTCATCCGGGAGTCGAACATCGTGAGGACCCCCCCCTCGATGGCGAGGCTGGGGTTAAGCGCCTGCCGAATCTTCTGGATCGCGCCGACGAAGGTCGCCAGACCTTCCATCGCGTAATATTCCCCTTGAATCGGAATCAAAACGCGCTGAGCGGCATTGAGGGCGTTGATCGTCAGCAGACCCAGAGACGGCGGGCAATCAATCAGAACGAAATCGTAACGGTTTTTAACGGCGGAAAGAGCTCCTTTGAGCCGACTTTCGCGCGCCAGGGCGGCCACGAGCTCGACTTCGGCTCCCGTCAGGTCGGCCGTGGCCCCGGCGACGGCCAGGCCTGGGACAGCCGTTTCTTTGATGGTCTTTTCGAGCGGCAGCAAATCGACGAGCACATGATAGATGCTTGGCGTATAGGTCTTCTTGTCGAAGCCGAGCCCCGAGGTCGCGTTGGCTTGCGGATCCATATCGATCAATAGGCACTTCTTGCCGAGTTCGGCAAGCGCGGCGGAGAGATTGATCGCCGTCGTCGTCTTCCCCACTCCGCCTTTTTGGTTTGCGATCGCGATGATTTCGCTCATGGTCGTGTTTTCACGTGAAAACATCTCTGAGTGGGACCTGTTTCGTATTCACGTGAATACTTTGATGATCATAGCACAGGGCTGAAGTGCTGTCAAGACCCTGCGCGAGAGAAGGTAAAGAGTATTTGTCATCTTTTATTATCTATTGGTATTGATAGATATCATATAAGACCATCTTCTGCTTTATTGCAATGACGGGACGTTTTGATCTAGAATGGCGGAAGGCAAGGAGGCTCCATGGCGACGACGCGCTCCACGACGGCGATGAACAAGCTCCTCGAGGCGATCGCCTCGAGCGAAGTGCACACGGTCGTGCTCGTGTTCCCCGACATGCAGGGCCGCTGGATGGGCAAGCGCCTGACGGGACGGCATTTCGCCGAGGTCGTGCACGGCCACGGCACGCACGCCTGCGCCTATCTGCTCACCGTCGACATGGAGATGGATCCCGTGCCCGGCTACGCGCTGACGAGCTGGGAGCGCGGCTATCAAGACTTCTTGCTGGCGCCCGATGAGCGCACGCTGCGGCCGCTTCCGTGGAGTCCGGGCTCAGTGCTGCTCGTTTGCGACGTGCTCGACGACGCGCGCAAGCCCATCGACGTCGCGCCGCGCCAGGTCTTGAAAGAGCAGGTCGCGCGCGCGGCCAAAGCCGGGTTCTCCGTCAAGATGGCCTCCGAGCTCGAGTTTTACTTGTTCCGCGAGACCTACGAATCGGCGCAAAAGAAGGGTTACACGAACCTCGAGCACTACGGCAGCTACATCGAGGACTACCACATCCTGCAGGGAGCGAAAGAGGAATTCGTCATCGGCGAGATCCGCAATCTGATGGAGAAGGCGGGCGTGCCCGTCGAGACCTCGAAGGGCGAATGGGGCCCCGGGCAGCACGAGATCAACCTCGGCTACTCGACGGCGCTCGAGATGGCGGATTGGCATACCTTTTATAAGCACGGCGCCAAAGAGATCTGCATGCAGAAGGGCGTGGCGCTGACGTTCATGGCGAAATACGACGCGAGGCTCGCGGGCTCCTCGTGCCATATCCATACGAGCCTCTGGGACGCGGCGGGGAAAAAGCCGTTGTTCTGGGAGGGGGGCAAGCCGTCGAAATATTTCCGCTGGTTTCTCGGCGGACAGATGAAGCTGGCGCGCGAGCTCTCGTTCTTTTACGCCCCGACGGTCAACTCCTATAAGCGCTATCAGTCGTCGACCTTCGCGCCGACGCGCGTCGCCTGGGCGCGAGACAACCGCACGTGCGGTTTTCGCACCGTCGGCGAAGGGGGGAGCTTTCGCATCGAGAACCGCATTCCCGGCGCGGACTGTAACCCGTATCTCGCCTTCGCGGCGACCATCGCGGCCGGCCTCTACGGCATCGAGCACAAGATCGAGCCGCCCAAGGAGCTGTCGGGCAACGCCTACGAGCACGCCGAGGTGACGCCGGTGCCGAAGACCCTGCACGAGGCGATCGCGGAGCTCGAGAAGTCGAAGGCCGCGCGCGAGGCGTTCGGCGAGACCGTCTTCGCCCATTATCTCCACACCGCCAAGGCCGAGCAGGCCGCGTTCGACCGCGCCGTGACGACGTGGGAGCGCGAGCGCAACTTCGAGCGCATCTAGTCCTCATGAAGAAGCTGCTGCTCGCTTTATTGCTCCTGTCGCCGGCCTTCTTGCCCGCCCCGGCGCGCGCGGTGTCGACGGACGCCGTCATCAAGGAAAAGCCCGCGCGCGCGTTGCGCTTCACCAAGCACGCCGAGCAGCGCATGAAGGAGCGCGGCGTCGACCACGACACGGTGCGGGGGATCATCGGCTCGGTCGAGCCGTTCAAGTATTGGCACCAGGGCAAATGGAAGACGGGCTACTACGACGTGCAAAAGCGCCTGTTCATCGCTACCGACGGCGACGTCGTGATCACGGTCATCGCCGACGCCGAGCCGCGCTACGTCGACGGTCTTAAGAAGAAAAAACCGTGAGACTCGCCTACGACCGCGAAGCCGACGCGCTCTACATCACGCTTTCGCAAGTCGAGAAGGGAGGAGTCAAGCGCACGTGGGTCGGCGAGGGGGATAACCAGGGCGTCAACCTCGATTTTGACGCGAAGAACCGGCTTGTCGGCGTGGAGATCCTTGACGCCAGCGGCCGCGTGGTCGCCGACGTGCTGCGCAAAGCCGAGCCGGTTTAAGCCGCGGGCTGCTGCTGGCTGCCGCAGTGCACGGTGCCCAAGCCCGCCACCCACTCGCGGCAGGGGATCGGGGCGATGCGCCGGCCGGGAAACGCCTTCTCGATCATCGCCAGGGCCTTGTCGTCTTGTTTGGCTCGGAAAACCGGCGCGAGCACGACGCCGTTGCCGACGTAGAAGTTGGCGTAGCTTGCGGGCAGCCGCCGGCCGTCGGCCGCCGCCACGGGGGCGGGCATCGGCAGGGTCAGCACGTCCTTGAACTCTTTTTCGCAGGCTTCGACGCATTCGCGCAGGGGAGCGTAGTTCTCGTCGGACTTCTTGTCCTCGACGGCGCACAAGACCTTACCCGGCGCGTAAAAACGGGCGATGTCGTCGATGTGGCCGTCGGTGTCGTCGCCGGCCACGCCTTCCTTGAGCCAGACGACGCGCTCAACGCCGAGGTTCTGCTTCAAGACGTCCTCGACCTGCGCGCGCGAAAGCGTCGGATTGCGGTTTTTATTGAGTAGGCACTGCTCCGTCGTCATGACCGTGCCCGCGCCGTCGACCTCGATCGAGCCGCCTTCCAGGATCACGCCGGGGGCGAAGACCTTGGCCTTCAGATCGGGCAGCATGACGTCGGGCACCCTCGTGTCGCCCATGAGCTCCTCATACTTGCCGCCCCAGGCGTTGAAGATCCAGCGCGCCGCGCCCAGGCGGGGGGACTCCTTGCGCAACAGGAACGTGGGGCCGTAGTCGCGGATCCAGACGTCGGCGTAGGGGAACTCGTGGAAGCGCACGCGGGAGGCGTCGACTTTCGCGGCGGACAGCCTCTTCTCGACGCGCGCGCGCATCGGCCGGCCGGTCACGAAGAGCTCGACGCGCTCGGACCGGTGGATCTCGGAGATGACCCGGACGTAGGCGTCCTCGACTTTCGGCAGGCCTTCGCCGAAGGACTCGGGATCGTGCGGCCAGGAGAGCCAGATCGCGTCATGGCGCTCCCATTCGGCGGGCATGGCGTAGCCGAGGTCCTTGGGCGTCTCGCGGACTTTCGTCGTCATCGCTTCACGAGAGCCGCGTAAGCTTCCGGGCGGCGGTTGCGCATGAAGCCCCAGCCCTCGCCGACGGAAGCGTTGGTCGAAAGATCGACCTTGGCGATGACGATCTCTTCCTTGCTGAGCGAGCCCTGCTTGACGACGTTGCCGAACGCGTCGGCGACAAACGACGTCCCCCAGAAGCGCAGCTCGCCCTCGCCGCCCACGCGATTGACGGGCGCGACATGAATCGAGTTCGCGATCGCGTGGCCGCGCTGGATCGTCATCCAGGCCTCGCGCCAGTCTCCTTCGGGCGCGCGGTAGCCCTTGATGTAGCCGATCGCCGTCGGATAGAAGAGCAGCTCGGCGCCGGCGAGCTTGCACGAGCGCGCCGCCTCCGGAAACCACTGGTCGTAGCAGATGAGCACGGAAAAATTGCCGAAGCGGGTCTTGAAGACCTTGAACCCGCGGTCGCCGGGCTCGAAATAGCTCTTCTCGTAAAAAAGCGGGTCGTGCGGGATATGGATCTTTCTGTAGGTGTCGAGCAGCTTGCCGTCGGCGTCGAGCACGGCCACGGAGTTGTAGAAGCGCGCGCCGGCCTTCTCGAAGAGCGGGACCGCGATCACGACGCCGTGGCGCTTGGCGATCCGGGAAAAGGCCTGCGTGGATTCGCCCGGGATCGGCTCCGCGAAACGCGCGGCGTCGAGCTTGTCTTTCTGGGGGAAATACGGAGAACGATAAAGCTCGGGCAAGCAGATGATCTGTGCGCCTTTCTTGGCCGCCTTCTCGACGAGAGCGGCGGAGCGCGCGAGATTGTCGTTGAAATCGGAGACGGGCGTCGATTGGATGAGCCCGAGGGTGACGGCGCGTTTTTTCATCGAGATATTCTAGCTGAAAAAACCGCCCAGGAACTTTTCGATCAAAACGGGCAGGTCATCGGCGTAGCCGCCCTCGAGGACGGCGAAGCGAGGCAGCTTCGTCTGAGCGATGAGCTTGCCGAGCCTTTGATACGTGCCCTTTTCGAGCTTCAAGCCGGCGATCGGGTCTTCTTTATACGTGTCGAATCCCGCCGAGACGGCCAGGTAATCCGGCTTGAACGCGAGGATGCGCGTGAGCTCCTCTTCGACGAGCGGCAGATAACCGGCCTCGCCCGTTCCTTCGGCGACGGAAACGTTGCGGCAGTTGCCGCGAGACGAGAGCCCCGAACCCGGATAGAGCGGGACTTGGTGGAGCGATACGAAGAAGACGTTCTCGCGTCCGAGCACGAGCTCTTCGGTCCCGTCGCCGTGGTGGACGTCGACGTCCAAGATCGCGACTTTCTTGGCCTTGCCGTCTTCCTGCAGGCGCGCGACGGCGAGCGCGAGGTTGTTGAAGTAGCAGAAGCCCGCGACGCGGCTCTTGCCCGCGTGGTGGCCCGGCGGGCGCATGAGTGAAAAAGCGGGCTGGCCGCAAAGAGCCGCGGACAGCGCGCCCGAAAGGCTCGTCAGCGCGATCCGGGCGACGTCGGGATAGGCGGGCGTGTCGGCGTCGAAGAAATCGCCCTCGACGACGGTCTGAAAATGCCCCGGCGCGTGAAGGAGAGCGACGTCCTCGGCGGCGGCTTGGACGCTCGGCGCCTCGAGCTTGTGCCCGGCGGCTTTCAGGCGCGCGTAGGAGTCCCGGACGCGAAACGGCGCCTCGGGATGACCCAGGGCGCCGTACGCGCAGACGCTTAAGTCGGAAAAGACGCGCGCCAACGGCTAACGCGTGGCTGCGGGAACCGGCGCCTTCTCGTCGTTGAGGAGCGCGTTCCACTTGCGCGCGGAGCGCTTCTTCCAGTTGCCCTTGTGGTAGGCGTACCCGGCGAGGATCGGCAGGGCCAGCGTCGCCTCGGAGAAGACCATCTGCTCGTAGGTCGTGTCGACCTTGCCCCAAGAGCAGGCCTCGCGCAGCGTCGAGCCGGAGAGCGCGCCGTCGCGCTCGTCGGCCACGGTGATCTGCACGGCGTATTTGTGCATCGTGGTCTCGAGGCCGAGCATCTCGGCGCCGACCGTGACGTCCTGCGCGAAATTCTTCGGCACGCCGCCGCCGATCATCAGCAGGCCGGTATCCTTGACGGCGAGCTTGGCGCGGACGAGCTCGCGGAAGTCCTTGGCCGAGTCGATCGAGGCGTGGTTGTCGGGGTTGTGCCACTGGTGGTGAAGGAACCCGAAGCCGGCCGAGCAGTCGGAGAGCGCGGGAATGAAGATCGGCACGCTTTTTTTATAAGCGGCCAATACGATGGAGTCCTTGACCTTGCAGTTCTTGCCCTGGGCGAGGTACTTGCCCATCTCCTCGACGATCTCGCGCGAGGAATACGGCTTGGGCTTGAGGTTGCCGACGATCTCGGAAATCGTGTTGTCGCACTCGCCGAGCTCGTCCTCATCGATGAACGTGTCGTAGATGCGGTCGACGCGGGCCTCGCGCATCTGATGGTCGTCGACCCACTTCGTTCCTTTATAGTGCTTGAAGCCGAGGCTCTCGAAGAAATCCTGATCGACGATGTTGGCGCCGGTGGAGACGATGGCGTCGACCATGTTGTTGTTGACCATGTCGAAGACGATCTTCTTCAAGCCCGCCGAGAATAAAGATCCTGCCAGGCACAAGATGACGGAGCAGTCCTTGTCGCTGAGCATGCGGTCGTAGATGTCGCTGGCGCGGGCGAGGTCGCGGGCGGAGAAGGCCATCTTAGACATGGCCTCCACGAGCGGGATCGTGTTGTGTTTGGTGATATCGAAGTGCTCGATCGGCTCTTTCAGTAAGTCGCTTTTCTTCATGATCCTCTCCCTTTCGACGAGAACTGAGCGATTATTTTATAACATTCTCGTCGGATGTGCCCATGTTTTGACGGAAAAAAAATTTTCCTGCTCATTCTTCTGATCGGGCTTGCGGTCCCCGCGCGCGCGTACCGCAAGCCGAAAAATTATCGCCGCCGCAAGAAGACGGCGGCCGTCGCCGTAAGCACGGAGACGGCCAAGGCCTCCGATGACGGCCTGCCGCCCGGACGTTGGGCGCCCGAGGTGCGCGCGGCCCTGCTCGAGTTCGCCACCCGGCGCGGCGAAGGCTCGCCGAACTACGATCCGGCCAAGCCGCCGCTCGCCGTCTTGCCCTTAGCCGGCTTCGCGTTCAAGGGAGATCCGGCCGAGCTCGTCTTTTGGCGGCTCGTGCGCGAGGCGAAGTTCCAATTCTCCGACGACTTCTGGAAAGAGGTTCCTTTGGCGTACGGACGCCAGCCTTTGCGCGCGGCCTACGAGCAATTCTCGACGCTGCCGGACTCGGTATGGGGCCAGCAGCCGACTTATCACCAGTTCGTCAAAGGCTTCGTCAAGAGCTACCAGGATATGTGCGTCAAGCTCGACGTCAAGGATTGCCGCGCTTACCTCGCGCGCCTGATGATCGGCTTCAAGGACGAGGAGGCGCTGAGTCTGGCCGAGGAAACGCTCAAGCAAGAGCGCGAGCGCCCGCTCGCCGTCGAGGAGGTCCCGACCGCCGACGGCGATCCGGCCCCGGCGAGGATCGGTCGCGGGCTCCGGGAGATTCCCGAAGCGCGCGCGCTCGCCGGATTTTTCGCCGCGCGCGGCATCGAGCTCTGGTTCGTCGAGGCCGACGTCGTTCAAATCCTCGAGGCCTCGGCCGAAGGCTGGCCGGTGCCCAAGGAACGTCTGCTCGGGATCCGCCAGGGCCGCTATCGCGACCGGTTCGACGGCGAGCCGCTCGAGCCGATCCCCGTCCGCGGCGGCAAGGTCGACGCCGTCGTCGAGGCGCTCGGCCGCGCGCCGGACCTCGTCATCGGCCGCGCGGTCGGCGACGCCGAGCTGCTCGGCTACGGCTCGGGCCTGCGCATCGTGATCGCGGGCGATCCCCGGCTCGACGCCCTCGCCAAGAAGAAGGGATGGTTGCTTCAGCCCGCCTTTTGATATGCTTTTGGCGACGCGCCGAGAACTGTAAATCCAC